>CAIKUF010000096.1 GCA_903830565.1 uncultured bacterium
GCATCAACATCGGCACCGCGACGGCGCGCCGCCCACGCTCCGCCCCGCGGCCGCTGCCTTCGGCGCTTCTGAGCGAACTGCCGGACGAGGCCTCAGCGCGCGCTGGAGCTTGAGCCAGGACGTGCGCGGTCATCGACTCACCGCTTCCACGACGACACCTCAGGCGCGCGCTGCCGCCGCCGGCGCTGCGACGAAGTACCTTCGCCGCAACCAGAGCGCGACGTTGACCAGACCGATCATCACCGGCACTTCGACCAGCGGCCCGATGACCGCCGCGAACGCCGGCCCCGAGTTGATGCCGTAGACCGCGATGGCGACCGCGATCGCAAGCTCGAAGTTGTTGCTCGCGGCGGTGAACGACAGCGTGGCGCTCTTCTCGTAGCTCGCGCCCAGGCGCTTGCTCATGAAGAACGAGAACGCGAACATGAGGACGAAATAGACCAGCAGCGGGATCGCGATGCGCACCACGTCGAGCGGAATGTCGACGATCAGCTTGCCCTTCAAGCTGAACATGACGACGATCGTGAACAGCAGCGCGATGAGCGTGATCGGCGCGATCTTAGGCACGAAGCGCGTGTGGTACCACTCCTTCGATACGAAGCGCAGCATCAGGGCGCGCGTGAGCACGCCGGCCAGGCACGGGATGCCGAGGTAGATGAACACGCTCTGGGCGATCTGGGCGATCGAGATGTCGACCACCGAGCCGGCCAGGCCGAACATCGGCGGCAGCACGGTGATGAAGAACCAGGCGTAGACGCTGAAGAACAGGACCTGGAAGATCGAGTTGAACGCGACCAGCCCGGCGGCGTATTCGTTCGAGCCCTTGGCGAGTTCGTTCCAGACGATCACCATCGCGATGCAGCGCGCCAGGCCGATCATGATCAGGCCGACCATGAACTCGGGCCGGTCGTGCAGGAAGATGATCGCCAGCGCGAACATCAGCACCGGGCCGACGATCCAGTTCTGCACCAGCGACAGGGCGAGCACCTTGGTGTCGCGAAAGACGTCGGGCAGTTCCTCGTAGCGCACCTTGGCGAAGGGCGGGACCATCATCAGGATCAGGCCGGCGGCGATCGGGACGTTGGTCGTGCCGACCTGGAAGCGGTTGATGAAGCCGTCGATGCCTGGTACGAAATAGCCCAGAGCAACGCCGAGCGCCATCGCGGCGAAGATCCAGACCGTCAGGTAGCGGTCGAGAAACGAGAGCTTCTTGGTGACGGCGCTCATGGCAGAGGGCGGCTTGCGCTAGGACCGGCCACCGCAGCACGTCGGTCCGCAGCACGAAGCGGCCTGCGCAGGCGTCGCCTTCGCGCTCGTTGCTTCGCCCACAGCGCTGTGCGCGGTAGGCTTGACCGCGCGCACGAAGCCGCTGACGAACTTGCCGTCGACCTCCTGCGCCATGCGCTGGATGTCGATGTTCTGCACGGCGAGGAATTCCGCGGCATCGGCGACGGTGTAGACGCGCGTCACCTCGATGCCTGCCTGCTCGAAGCCGGCGGCGGCGAGCTTGGCCAGGTAGTCGGTGTCCGACAAGGCACCGGCAACGCAGCCGACCCAAAGCTCGACGCTGCGCCGGATCATCGGCGGCACTTCGCCGCGCACGACGACGTCCGAGACGGCGAAACGGCCGCCTGGCTTGAGCACACGGAAGGCCTCCCGCAGCACGCGGTCCTTGTCGGCGGCGAGGTTGATCACGCAGTTCGAGATGACGACGTCGACCGAGTTGTCGGGCAGCGGAATGTGCTCGATCTCGCCCTTGAGGAAGTGCACGTTCGTCAGGCCGCTCTTGCGCTTGTTTTCTTGCGCGAGGGCGAGCATGGCGTCGGTCATGTCCAGGCCGTAGGCCATGCCGGTCGGGCCGACGCGCTTGGCCGAGAGCAGGACGTCGATGCCGCCGCCCGAGCCGAGGTCGAGCACGGTCTCGCCGGCCTTGAGTTCGGCCAGCGCCGTCGGGTTGCCGCAGCCCAGCGACGCGAGCAACGCCTTCTCTGGCACCTCACCCGATTGCACGGCGTCGTACAGGTTCGCGGTGATGGGGTCGGTGCCGCCAAGGCCGCCGGGCGCGCCGCCGCAGCAACTGTTGGTCGCGCCCTGCGCGACGCGCGTCGCGGCTTGGCCGTACCGTTGCCTTACCACTTCCTTCACATCGCTGATCGTGTTCATCGTGATCTCCAGGTCAAATGCAGCAAACGATCTTCTGAGGCTCGATGGCTCTGTTGCGGGTACAGCACTCGGCGAACAGGAAGCCGAGCAGTTCCTGCAGCGCGGCCGTGTCGGCCGAGACCCAAAGAAAGGTGCCTTCGCGGCGCACGTTCACGAGGCCCTTGCTCTTGAGCTTGTCCAGGTGGTGCGACAAGGTGGAATTCGCGATCTGCAAGGCGCCGGCGATATCGCCGACGACCATCCCCTCTGGATGCGCAGTGAGCAGGAGCCGCACGATGCGCAGCCGCGGCTCGGTGCCCATGGCCGACAGCATGTCGGCGTAGCGCACGGTTGCCGCGGAGTCGTCTCGCTTCTTCACGGGGCGTTTGGTTCGTGCATCCATATTTCCAGGATAACAGAAATATAGTGAGGCATCAAGCACCGCGTCGATGCACCGCGTCGATGCCGATCGACGGTTGGGGTTTCAACGCGCGAGCCAAAGGTGTCTCGCCGCCGAGTTCGCGCGCGCGGCGCCCACGCTCCTAGGCGTCGACCGGCGTCTTGAAACGCGAGACCTCCTCGGCCAGTCGGAGGGCCTGATCCTTCATCGCCGTCGCGGCCGCCGCGGTCTGCTCGACCAGCGCCGCATTCTGCTGCGTCATGCGGTCGAGCTCCTGCACCGCCTGGCCGACCTGACCGATGCCGAGGTTCTGCTCGCGCGCGCCGACGGCGACTTCGCCGAGCAACTGATCGACTCGCCGCGACGAGGTCACGATCTCTTCCATTGTCGAGCCGGCCTTGCGAACGACGCCGGTTCCGGCCTCGACCTGGTCGACGCTGCCGCCGATCAGCACTTTGATTTCCTTGGCCGCTTCGGCGCTGCGTTGCGCAAGCGTGCGCACCTCGCTCGCGACGACCGCGAAGCCGCGGCCCTGTTCGCCGGCGCGGGCCGCCTCGACGGCGGCGTTGAGGGCGAGGATGTTGGTCTGGAACGCGATGCCGTCGATGGTGCCGATGATCTCGCCGATGCGGGCCGACGACGAGCGGATGCCCTCCATCGTCTCGGCCACCTCGCGCATCACCTTTCCGCCCGCGGCGGCCGCCTCGGCGCTGTGGCGCGCGACACGCGCCGCTTCATCGGTGTGTTCGGTGGCGCTCTTCACGGTCGACGAAATCTCTTCCATCGACGCCGCCGATTCCTCGACTGGTCTTCGGCTGCACCAGCTTGGCGCTTAAGCGGAAAGTGAGCGTCGCCCGCCCCAATAATGGGGCGGACCCGGTGTGCTGCGCCTGCCTTACAGCCCGATCTCGAAGGCCTGGCCGCGGAAGCTGAAGACCACCGAACGCGGCCGGATCTGCACCACGCGCAGCCCGGCAGCGGGCTGGTCACCTTCGTGGACCACCTGCCCGTTGACGATCACGAGGCGCTGCGAGGCCTGCGTCGAGTACACGCCGCCGCCGAGCGTCAACGGCGGCACTTGCTGGCGGATGGTGTCGGGCAATTCCGCCAGCGTCGGTACACGGGCAGTGGCAGGCACAGCCTCGGCAGTCGCCGATGCCGGCGAAGCGGCGGCCGCAGCGGCGGCGATGGCTGTCGCGGGTGCTGACGCGGCAGGTGCTCCCTTGCGGGCGGAACTGCGTGGTTCGGGGGCTTGTATCGAGGGCGTCGCCGATGTGACCCCTGGACCGGTCACCGTCACCGTCACCGTCGTCGGACCGGCGGGCTGCGGTGCTGCGGTCGGCGCAGCCTGCACCGCTGCAACCGCGGGCGCGACCGGAGCGGGCGGTGCGAGCTCGGCGCGCTGCGCCGGCACGGAAGGCATGGGTGCGATCGCGCCGCCTCTGCCCATCCACCAGGCGGCCACGGCGATGCCCAGCACCACCGCACTGCCGACAAGCACCCACGCCCATGGCGTGCCGCGACCCACCGCAGTGGCCTCGGGGCGCGGCGCCGGTTGGTCGTGCAGGCTCGGCACCGCGCCGCGCTGCCGTTCGGCGTCGGCGCGGCGAAGTGCGTCCAGGATGTAGGACATCGGCAGGACCCTAGAAACCGCAGTTGAACGCGCCCGAGCGGGCCGCGATGGGCCGTTCTGGCAAGGCGCGACGAGGCGCAGGCTCAATGCCTGCAACGAGGAGCAACGCCGTCAGGGCGGCGCAGCGTGGTTCGATCGGGCGCGTAGCGCTGCCGCCCGAGAAGCATGTGCTTCGCCTAAGGAAATCGTCAGGGATCATGGGATGTAGCAAGCCAAGGTTAGCGGTCGACTGCGGTATCTGGGGTCACTCCGAAGGCAGGCGCGGCTCGGTCACGCCGAGTTCGCGGTTCAGCAGCATGAAGGTCGTCGGGCCGGCGACGCCGTCGGCCTTGAGCCCTTGCGCGAATTGAAAGGCGGCCAGGCGCGCGCGCAGCGCCGCATCGAACACGGCGCCCGCGGCCGGCGGGCTCTCGTGGCGCTGGCGTGCCAGGGCGGTTGCCAGGGCCTGCACGGCGGGCCCCTGCGCGCCGTCGACGAGCGGTGCGACGTAGCCCTCGGGAGGGCGCCAGTAGGTCGCGAATTCGCCGCGCCACAGGCCGGCGAGTTGCTCCAGCGGCATCGTCCACTGGCGCGGGCCGTAGGCCAGCCGCACGGAATTCGCATCCAGCCCGACCAGGCGCACGCGCACGACGCCGCCGCGCATGTCGGCGAGCGTGATCAGCCCCGGGCGGTCGAGCAGTCGAACCAGCGCCAGCGAGCCGTTGCCGGTGCGGTAGCACAGCAGCGGCTGGTTCGGCCCCGGCGTGCACGGGTCGCCCGGCGGTGGCTCGACCGACCACGCCGGCGCAAGCTCGCGCCACAGCGTGCGTTCGTCGCGCGGCAGGCGCGCGAGGTCGGTCGCGAGGTCGAACAGCGGCCAGGCTGCAGAGAACGCGGCCGATGCCGCTGCGGATGTGGCCGAGCGCGCCGTCGCGGCAGGCAGTGATGCCGCGGTAGACGCCGCTGCGACCGGAGATGCAGCCGACGCCGCCGATGTTGCCGATGCCGCGGCCAAGGACGGCGAGGGCGCCGGTGCGCGCTGCGTTTGCCAAATCACGCCGGCCAGGCTCGCCAGCACCGCCACGCCGGCCGCGCCGGCCGCGCCGCCCCAGACCCAGCGCGGCAGGCGCGGCTCGCGCCCTCCGCCATGGTCGAACACCTCGGCCGCCGCGCGGTCGACGATGCGCCGGCCGATGGTGCTGCGGCCTTCGACGTAAGCGCCGAGCAGCGCGCGGTCGCAGAGTAGGTTGATGCGTCGCGGCACGCCGCCGGTCAGGCGGTGGATGCGGCGCAGCGCGGCGCGGTCGAAGGGCAGCGCGCCGGTGTGGCCGGCGACTTCGAGGCGGTGCGCGACGTAGCGCACGGTTTCGGGCTCGCTCAGCGCGTCCAGGTGAAAGCGCGCGATCACGCGCTGCGCGAGTTGCTCGAGCTCGGGCTGGGCGAGCAGGCGGCGCAGCTCGGGCTGGCCGATGAGGATGATCTGCAGCAGCTTGCGGTCGCTGGTCTCGAGGTTGGTCAGCAGCCGAAGCTGTTCGAGCACGCCGGCCGAGAGGTTCTGCGCCTCGTCGATCACGAGCACGCACTGCCGGCCCTGCGCGTGCGCTTCGAGCAGGAAGCGGTTCAGCGGGTCGAGGTAATCCTTGACCGTCGGTGCGTCGGCGATGGAGGGCGTGACCGCGATGCCGAACTCGTCGCACACCGACTGCAAAAGCTCGGTCACGGTCAGCTTGGGGTTGAAGATGTAGGCCACGTGGCAGGTGGCGGGCACCTGCTCGAGGAAGCAGCGGCAGACGGTCGTCTTGCCGGCGCCGATCTCGCCTGAGAGCAGCACGAAGCCGCCGCCGGCGTCCAGCCCGTAGAGCAGGTGGGCCAGCGCCTCGCGGTGGCGCTCGCTCATGAAGAGATAGCGCGGGTCGGGCGCGATCGAGAACGGCGCGTGCTTCAGTCCGAAGAATGAGACGTACATGACGCAGAGCATAGCCGCAGCGCGGAGGCCGGAGGACAATGGCGCTTCACTCGACGCTTCACATGGACAAGCACTACCTGACCCCGCTCTTCGCGCCCAACTCCATCGTGGTATTCGCGGGTGACCCCGAGAACCCGGAGAAGCAGAGCCCCTATGGCCGCGCGATGTGCGCGCAATTGAAGCAGGGCGGCTTCACTGGGCCGATCTTCTTCCTCGACGTGGGCATGAGCGGCACGCTCGGAGACCTCGCGCATTCGCGCGCAGACCTCGCCGTGATCGCGCTCCCCAACGACGAAGTGGCGTTCGCGCTCGAAGTGGCCGGACGCCTGCAGTGCCGGGCGGCGATCATCATCTCCTCGGGCATCGACCGCGTGCGCGCGAGCGAGATCAACGCGATTGCGCAAAAGCACGGCGTGCACCTGCTGGGGCCGAACTGCCTCGGCTACCAGCGCCCGCGGCACAAGCTCAACGTCAGCGTGGCCGGAGCACTCGCCCACGACGGGCCGCTGGCCCTGGTCTCGCAATCGGGTGCATTGACGGCGTCGATACTCGACTGGGCGCAGGCGAACGCGGTCGGCTTCTCGACCGTCGTCTCGCTCGGGCCGAACACCGCGGTGGGCCTCGCGGACACGCTCGACTTCCTGGCCAATGACGCGGCGACGCAGAGCATCGTCGTCTACATGGAAGGCATCGTCAACGCGCGCCGCTTCCTGAGCGCGTTGCGCGCGGCGGCGAATGCCAAGCCGGTGGTCATTCTCAAGACCGGTCGTCAGGCGGCCGGGACGCAGGCGGCGCTGACGCATTCGGGCGCCATCGTCGGCAGCGACGAGGTGTTCGAGGCCGCGCTGCGCCGCGCCGGCGCGGTGCGCGTGAAGTCGTTCTCACAGTTGTTCTCGGCCGCCAAGTGCCTGGCCTCGCGCTACCGCCCGGTCGGCAAGCGCCTGGCGATCGTCAGCAACGGCGGTGGCCCCGGCGTGCTCGCGGCCGACTGGCTGACCGAGGTCGGCATGGAGCTTGGCCGGTTGTCGCCGGAGACGGTGGTCGAACTGACGCCCAAGCTGCCGCCGCTGGCGTCGCTGCAGAACCTCGTGGATCTGTCGGAAGATGCCAGCCCCGAGCACTACCGAGAAGCCGTCAACGCTTGTTCCGGCGACGCCGGCGTGGATGGCGTGCTGGTCATCTATTCGCCCAAGCTCGGCGGCGACCCGACCGCGGTCGCCAAGGTGCTCGCGGGCATGAACGTCGACATGAGTAAGCCGCTGCTGACCTGCTGGATGGGCGACGACAAGATCCGCGAAGCGCGCGACGTGCTCACGCACGCCGCCATCGCGACCTTCCGCACGCCAGAGGCGGCGGTCGATGCGTTCAGCAACATCGCCTTCTTCTACCAGAACCAGAAGCTGCTGCACCAGACGCCGCCGCCGCTGTCGCACCTGGCCGATCCGGACCTCGAAGGCGCGCGCATCCTCATCGAAAGCGTGCTCGCCGAGCGCCGCAAGGTGCTCACCGAGATGGAATCGAAGGCGCTTCTGGCGGCCTTCCACATCCCGATCACGCCGACCACGCTCGCGCGCAACCCGAACGAGGCGATGCTGATCGCGAGCCAGCTCGGCTACCCGGTGGCGATGAAGATCGACTCGCCCGACATCACGCACAAGTCGGACGTGCAGGGCGTGGTGCTCAACGTGCTCAACGCGGCCGGCGTGCGCGACGTCTTTGGCGACATGATGGCCACCGTGCAGCGCCTGGTGCCGACGGCCAAGATCAACGGCGTGACGATCCAACGCATGTCTGGCATGAAGCGCGGGCGCGAGCTGTACATCGGCATGGTGACCGACCAGCCCTTCGGGCCGGTTATCACGTTCGGCGCCGGCGGCACGATGATCGAGCTGATCCACGACCGCGCCGTCGAGTTGCCGCCGTTGAACCAGTTCCTGGCCCAGCGCCTGATCCACCGCGTGCGCTCGGCTGCCATCCTGGGCGAATGGCGCGGCGCACCGCCGGTCGACCTGGAGACGATCGAGCACATTCTGCTGCGCGTCTCGGAAATGGTCTGCGAGCTGCCGCAACTGCGCGAGATGGACATCAACCCGCTGATCGTCGACGAGACGGGCGCGGTGGTCGTCGACGCGCGCATCGTCGTCGACCATGCGCAGCCGCCGGCGTTCCGCTACGACCACCTGGCGATCCTGCCCTATCCGGCCAACTACACGCAGGATTGGCCGATGCGCGGCGGCGGCCAGTACACGATCCGCCCGATCCAGCCCGACGACGCCGACATGCTGCAGGACTTCGTGCGCAGGCTGTCGGACGAGTCGCGCTACTTCCGCTTCGTCTCGTCGATGCGCGAGCTGCCGGTGCGCATGCTGGCGCGCTACACGCTGATCGACTACGACCGCGAGATGGCGCTGGTGGCCGTCGACAAGCAGCGCACGCCGACCGCCGACGGCGAGTTCAGCGAGACCGAGCGCATCATCGGCGTTTCGCGCTACATCACCAACCCCGACCTCACGAGCTGCGAGTTCTCGCTCGTCGTCGACGATGAGCTGAGCGGCCAGGGCCTGGGCTCGCGCCTGATGCTCTCGATCATGGATGTCGCGCGGCACAAGGGCCTGACCGAGATCGACGGCCTGGTGCTGGCCCAGAACGCGGGCATGCTCAGGCTGATGAAGAGCCTGGGCTTCACGATCTCGCCCTACCCGGACGACGCCGACTTCAAGCTGTGCAGCAAGGCC
>CAIKUF010000097.1 GCA_903830565.1 uncultured bacterium
ACCCGGCTGCCAACGCACATGAACAGCCGGATCGACGAGTTGCTGCCGCATCGCTGGCAACCTATGGGTTGACAGCGTCGCGAATGACCCAAGCACTCGCTGCGGTCAACTCGTCAAGGTGGGGCGGCTAGCCGCTTACCGTCTTCAGGTTCGACGTGAGGTTGAGCGCAAACCAGCCGTCCACCGTGGCCCCGGTGAAAGCCTTGTTTTTCTCGATGCCGCCGAGCACGTCGCGCGGCGAGTGGCAGGCACTGCAGTGGCCCAGCCCTTCGACAAGATAGGCACCGCGATTCCACTCCGCGTTCTGGCCGGCAACGGGCTTGAACGTGCCTTCGGTGAGGAAGAGTTCGTTCCATCCGATCATGCTCATGCGAATGCTGAACGGCCACGCAAGCTGGTCGGCAACGACGGCGTTTCTGACCGGCGTGAGCGAGCGCAGATAGGCGTAGATCGCGTCGCTGTCTTCGCGCGTGATCTTCGTGAAGAAGGTGTAAGGCATGGCCGGAAAGAGGTCGCCGACCTTCTTGCCGACGCCGTTATGCAACGCGCGGTAGAGATCGTCGGCGCTCCAGGTACCGATGCCGGTCGCGGCGTCGGGCGTGATGTTCGGCGCGACGACGTCGCCGAACGGCGTCTTCATCCGCAAGCCGCCCGCGTAGGCCGCGCCGCCCGGCTTCGTGTGGCACGAGACGCAGTCGCCGGCACGCGCAAGATACTCGCCGCGCTGAACCTGCGTCTGCTGAGCGAGCGCGCCGCCGGTGAGCAGGCAGGCGCCGATCGTGAGCAGGGCAAGGGTTCTCGTCCATGGGGTCATCGCTTTCCTCCGTGGCGGTTCGTGTGGATGCTGTCGTTCACGACCCGGCGGCCGCGCGGTCGGCGAGCACGAGCGCATGACTTTGCTCGACGCGGCCAGCCGGAATCGATGCGTCGGCGGCGAGCAGCCGCGCGAGCATATCGTGCTTCTCGGCCCCGGTGACGAGCCACAAGACGCAGCGCGCACGGTCGAGCGCGGCATACGTCAAGGTCATGCGGCGCCGACCCATGTAGGGCGCGGTCAGGCCGACCTCGGCATCGGTGACGCTCAGCACCGTATCGCCCGGCACCAGCGACGCCGTGTGCCCATCGGGCCCGAGGCCGAGGTGCACGAGGTCGAGCACCGGCGGCGTGCCGGCGATGTCGCGCAGCGTCTGCGCATACTCGAGCGCCGCTGCGTCGAGATTGCGCGCTTCGACCGTCATCGCATGCACCTGCGCGGCCACGAGCGGCGCATTGGCGAGCAGCGTTTCGCGGATGTGCGCGAGGTTGCGCTCGGCGTCGCCGGGCGGCGCGACGCGCTCGTCGACCTGGAACAGATGCACGCCTTGCCACGGCACGTCTTCGTTCGCGAGCAGGCGCAGCATCTGCCACGGCGTGCGGCCGCCGCTGACGGCGAGCGTGAAGCGCCCGCGCGAGCGCACCGCGGCGCGCGCCTCGGCGGCGATGAACGCGGCCGCACGACGGGCGACCGCTTCGGCGTCGGGGAGGGTTTCGATCTTCATGGCGTCTCCTGGAACAGGACGGCCATGACAGTGTCCGTAGGCCGCGCTCGCCGACCTTGCAGAATCGCTACCCGACGAGCCGAGCAGTCTGCGGGTCATAGACAAGCTCAGTGATCGTCCCGTCTCGAATGCGCTTGACTGCCTCGTCGATCACATGGAGCGGCACGACGAACCACTCTCTGGGCTTCACCGGCTTGCCGAAACGATCCTCTATGGTCAGGTCGAGCTGCACGGCGCCGAACAGCCGATGGAAGATGTTCTCCATCCTGGTTCGGTTGAGGTTGTGCAGCCTGTATTCAGCCACGATCTCGACCGGGGCCAGCAGATACGTTGCCTGGTTCTCGGCGTCGGCGATGCGTGCCTCGACTTTGCCGCCGGTGACACCGATCTTGTGGACCAGCGTGCGGTGCTCGGAAACGAACGTGTGCTTGGACAGGCTGCGCAACACGTAGATCGTGCCGGTCTCGATGTCATCCGGTTCGGCAGCGTCGCCGAACAGTGGGCTGAACAGCGGGCCGGCATCCGGGTCACTCAGTCGCCGCCCGTTGCCATCCTGCGTCAGCGCTCTTTGCAGCGACCGCATCAACAGATTGCTTTCGGTCCCATTGCCGTAGATGAGCCGCAACCGCGCATCGGGTTGTCTGCTGCTGGTGTCGAACTGTTCGCCCTTCTCCGCAACGTACGCGAACTGCCCGCCGACGATGAAGAAGTCCCCCTGCTCGACACTGGCTTCGCCTTTGAATGGGATCGCCTTTCGTAGGCCGTCTTTCAATTCGCGCTCCGCGCGCTCGAACAGCGGCTGGAACTTGTCGAAGTCCTTGCACGGCGTGCGGTCGGCGATCGCTTCCGCAGCCTGTCGCTCTGCGAGAGGGCGCACATGGCGCAGCACGGCGATATCGGCCTGGTCGGATGGGTCAATGCTGAGGCCCAACTCGGCGAGCAAGGCATCCCCGTCCAGTGCGTTCACATCGACCGGCGTCGCTGGTGCTTCCGACAGCAGGCCGGGCTTGTCCAGCCCGGCCAGCAGTGCGTGCGCCTCCGGCAGCTTGCGTAGCTGATCCAGGCGAACCGCATACAGGCGCTCGAAAATGTCGCCGCGCTCGCCGTGCCGCGGCGCGCGTTTGTGCTCTTCGTGAAAGCGGAGGATGTCCTCGAAGCCCGCGATGATCCGTTCTTCACGCGGCGTGCGACCGCCGGCCTTGATGGGCGCGACCTCGACGCCCAAGGCCTCCAGCAATTCGTCATCGTCGAGGTCAGCCATTGCTCGAGGCCCCTTGCGCCTGGGCCGCCTTGGCCTGGGCGCGATGGCGCGCGAAAGCAGCCACACCTTCGGCCATCCTACTTTCCCAGGCATCGGCCGAGTTGATGTCCGGCACGCGGCCGCGCTCGTTCTTGAATTGAAGGGCACGCCGCGCCAGCTCGCGCGCCTCGTCTTCGGTGATCTTGATGTTCTTGCCGGCGATGCTGGCCTGAATCTGGCGCAAGGACTTCTCGTCCATCGTCTTGGCCAGCACCGCATAGGCTGCCTCGAACGGATTGATGCGGTCGATCAGGTCGATGTCCAGATCGCGCACGTTGATGAACTTGCGCACGCCCTCGATCAGGTCGGTGGTGCCCTTCGCCGGGGTGCCACCTTCGTCGCCGTCCGGGGCAGGAAGCGGGGGCAGCGCCTGGTCGGGCGGGTCCAACGCCAGCTTGGCCTGCTGAGTGATGTTGATGACGGCAATGGCGTGCTGGCGCACCGCTTCCTGGTCGGCATTGCTCAGCTCCGGGTAGCGCTCGCGCACGATCTTGCCAAGGCGCTCGATGGTCAGCTCCTCGGGAATCGTGTTTTCCTTGTCCAGCGTGCCGCGCTCCAGCGCAGGCTTGTCCTGGATGAAGGCAGCGATGACTTCGTTCAGGTCTTCCTTGCAGATGCGCTTGGCCTCCTTGCTCTTGGGCTTGGCCAGGCCGTTGATCTCGATGTGGATCTCGCCCGTCTCCTGGTTCACGCCCAGGTTCTTGCCGCCATCCACGTAGCCGTCCGGGCCGTAGTCGAAGCCTTCCTGCGCGCCGGCGTTGCGCGGGGTGAACTCGTAACGCGGGGCCAGCACCTGCTCCATCAGCAGGCTGGCGGAAATCGCCTTGAGCATGTCGTTCACCGCCTCGGCCACCGCGGACTGCTCGGCCGCCGGCTCGGCGATCAGGTTGGTGAAGCGTGCACGTTCCTTGCCGTCGGCATCGCGCGTAGCACGGCCGATGATCTGCACCACCTCGGTCAGGCTGCTGCGGTAGCCGATGGTCAGGGCGTGCTCGCACCAGATCCAGTCGAAGCCTTCCTTCGCCATGCCCAGCGCGATGATGATGTCCACGTGGTCGCGGTCATTCTTGTGCGCAGCATCCTTTAGTGCGCCCAGTACGCGGGCGCGCTTGGCGGCGTCGCTGTCGTCCACCAGATCGGCCACCTTCAAGGTGCGGCCGTCTTTCGCGCCGATGAGGTGAAAGCCGGTCGTCTCGTCGATCCCCCTCCACTCGCCCAGCGCCTGCATGATCTCGTTGACCTCACGCTCCTTGTCCCTCAGGCTCTCGCGCGAGTTGACGCTGGGGATGTGGACGATGGTTTTCAGCGCCGGGTCCAGCACCTTGGCCACGGCGTCCACGTAGCGGCCCGTGTAGAAGAAGTAGCCGATGTCGAGTGACTTCAACCAGCGGTAGCCATTGAGCTGCTCGTAGTAGGTGTAGGTGACAGTCTCGAACTTGCCTTCGTCGGCCGGCCCCAGCACCGCCTCGCTGTCGCCGCGGAAGTAGGACCCCGTCATCGCGACCAGATGCACCTTGTCGCGGGCGATGAACGCGCCCAGTTGGCTGCCCAGCTTGTTGTCGGGGTTAGCGGAAACGTGATGGAACTCGTCGATGGCGATCAGACGGTTGTCGAACGCCGCGATGCCCATCTCCTCGACCGCGAAACGAAAGGTCGCGTGGGTGCAAACCATCACCTTGGCGTCGCTCGCCAGGAACTTCTTGACCGCATCGACCTTGGATTTGGCGATGCGCGGCTCGTCGATGCCTGGCGCGTTGCACAGGTTCCACTGCGGCGCGACCGTCCAGTCCCAGTAGAAGCCGCGCTCGGTCAGTGCCTCGTCGGCGAAGCTACCGCCGATCGATCGCTCCGGCACCACGACGATGGCCTGCGCAATGCCCTGGTTGTTCAGCTTGTCCAATGCAATGAACATCAACGCCCGGCTCTTGCCGGATGCCGGTGGCGACTTGATGAGCAGGTACTGCTCGCCGCGCTTGGCATAGGCACGCTCCTGCATCGTGCGCATGCCCAGTTCGTTGGCCTTGGCAGAGGCGCCGGTGCGTGCCGTGGTGATGGATACCGACGGCACGGTGAGGATGTTGATCGGGTTGATCGGGTTCGTCATGATTCTTCGTCGTCCTCGGCCGAGTCATCGGAGCCATCGGCCCCTCCCAGTTCACGCTCGATCTGCTCGATGCTCGGCAGGCTGGTTTGCAGTTCCGGCGGCAACGCCTCCAGCAGCTTGTACTCGGCCACGCCCATCGGCTGCGATTTGTCGCCCAAGGCATATTCGGCAACGACCTTGTTCTTGCTCTTGCACAGCAGCAGGCCGATGGTGGGGTTGTCGTGCTCGCTCTTGACCTGGCGATCCACCGCAGTCAGATAAAAGCTCAACTGCCCCAGGTGTTCGGGCTTGAACTTACCGCCCTTGAGTTCGATCATCACGTAGCACCGCAGCTTCAGGTGATAGAAAAGCAGGTCGATGAAGAACTCGTCGCCGCCGACGTCCAGCAACACCTGCCGGCCGACGAAAGCGAAGCCGGCGCCCAGCTCCAGCAGGAACTCGGTCACGTGGCGCACCAGCGCGTGTTCGATCTCGCGCTCCTGCGCCTCGTCGCTCAGGCCGAGGAAGTCGAAGCGGTACGGGTCCTTGATGGATTCCCGCGCCAGGTCGGACTGCGGCGCGGGCAGCGTGGCCGGAAAGTTGGTGACGGCCTGGCCGCTGCGCTCCTGCAGCCGGGTCTCGATCTGCATCGCCAGCACGTTGCGCGACCAGTTGTGCTCGATGGCCTTGGCCGCGTACCAGCGGCGCGCCTCGGCGCTGGGCAGCTTGTCCAGCAGCGCCAACTGGTGGTACCAGGGCAATTGTGCAAGCACCGCTTGCACAAACTCGGCGTCCGGCCAGGCATCGGCAAACGCCCGCATGTACTTCAGGTTGCGCGGCGAGAAGCCCTTCATGTCGGGGAAGGCCGCTCGCAGGTCCCTCGCCAGACGGTCGATAACCTTCGCGCCCCAGCCTTGATCGACCTGCCGCGCCAGGATGTCGCGGCCGATCTGCCAGTACAGCAGCACCAGCTCGCGGTTGACGGCCAGCGTGGCGCGCTGCTGCGCGCTGTGGATGCGGCTCTTCAGCTCCGCCAGCCATTCGGCATAGCCCTGCGGCGGCGGCGTCAGGCTGACGGGCTGGTCGCTCATGCAGCTTCCCTTCGCGCGGCCTTCCTAGGTGGTGCTGCCTTGGCCTGCTTGGCTGTGCCCGGCTTCGCCACCATCTTGGTGTAAAGATCGAACAGCTTTTCCAACCGCTCGGTGTCGTTCTTGAAGCGGCGGCCGATGTAGATGCGCTCGAGCACCTCGTCGTTGTGCTCGTGGGCCTGGCGCAGGTTCTCCGGCATCGTGTCTGGCGCGTAAAGGTCGGCGATGGTCGCGGGGAAATGCGCTTCTCGGGCAAGCAGGATGTTCTCGGCGCAGCAGGTCAGGTCGGCCTTGTTTTGCTCGGTCAGCAGCGGGACGGGGAAGGTGTTCCAGCCGAGGGTATTGGAGTAGCGGAAGTCCGTTTTCATCTTGCCGCAAACAGTGGCAACCCAGACCAGATGCAATCGGCTGGCGATGAGTGCCATGTTCCATAGGGGGGCGTCATACATGGCGAAGGCGGCGTCGGCGACGACTGTCCCGGCAGGTTCATAACCGCAAGGAAGGTACTCCCGAGACTCGGATGAGACTCGAGGGACGACGACCGTTGAGTACTCTCCAACGTAAGTCCGCTGGAACTGGTGAGACCGTTCAGCTATATCTCTCGCTGTCTTTCCGCCCTTGAGACGGAGATCTCGTACGTCTTGAACACGCCGCGCAACAGCACCTATAGCCAGCGCCTCGGACAAGTGCTGATCCTCAATCCAGAGGCAGTAGCGTTGCAAGCCGCGAATGAACTCAGCCGATCCGAGGATCCTACGGACGAAGCGGTGCTGCTGCGCCGACGTTAGCCCCAGCGCGTCACGCTCGTCTCGCGAGAACAGCAGGTGGCCGCCATCTATCGGTGTGTTGCCAAAGGTCATGTCACTCAGCGCACTCAGTGGCTGACTGGCCTTATCGACGATGACACTCTCGCCGGCGGCAAGGTACGCATTGATGTGCGCACACTGACGCTCGACGGTGTTTCCAAAATTGTCAACAGAGAACAAGCGCCTTGGATTGCGCGGCCGCGCTGTGATGCCCACGATCGCTACCGTGACACCCGCGTTGTGGCTGGCCAGGTTGGCCCAGCGAAAAGACGTGTGCGCAAACTCGATCTGGCAACCAAGGCCAAATATCGCAGGCCACAGTATCGGAACCTGCAGGCCTTGGCAGATGGAGTTCGTACACACGAAGGCTGCGCAGCACTGCGTATTGGTCGCGTAATCAGCGGCCTTGATAAACCAGCCGGCAACGTAGTCCAGCGACTTCCAGTTCTGGACTCTCTGACCGAACAAGAGTTGCAAGTCCGCCTTGTGTTCGTCTTGCTGATCGCGCGAGCCAAGATACGGCGGATTTCCGCAGATGTAGGTTTCGCCGCCTTCGTTCTCGAAGTCAATCTCAGCTTGGTCGAGCGGCGTCTCGAACAGGTCGTCGGCCGTCACCTTGATGCCCATGCCTGAGGGCGGGAAGATGGAGAGCCAGTCCAGCCGCAGCGCATTGCCGCAGAAGATCCAGTTACCCGCGTCCAGAGGAAGGAACTCCGCCAGCGCATCCTTCTGCCCGCGATACAGCACGTCGCACTGGAACTCCGCGATGATGAGCGCCAGCCGCGCGATCTCGGCCGGGAATTCGCGCAACTCGATGCCGCGGAAGTTGGTCAGCGGGATCTCGCTGCGCAGGTGCGTTTCGCCGCGCCGCCGGTTGATCTCGGCCTCGATCTGGCGCATCTGCTTGTAGGCGATGACGAGGAAGTTGCCGCTGCCGCAGGCGGGGTCGAACACGCGGATGCGCGCCATGCGCTTGCGCAGGTTCAGCAGCTTGATCTTGTTGTCGCCCGCGGCCTCGAGCTGCGCGCGCAGGTCGTCCAGGAACAGCGGGTTCAGCACCTTCAGGATGTTGGGCACGCTGGTGTAGTGCAGGCCCAGTTCGCCGCGCTCATCCTCGTCGGCCACGGCCTGGATCATGCTGCCGAAGATGTCGGGGTTGATCTGCTTCCAGTTCAGCGTGCCCGCGTGCAGCAGATAGGTGCGGGCCATGCGGGTGAAGCGTGGCACGTTCGCGCTGCCCGAGAACAGCCCGCCGTTCACATAGGGGAACTGGTCGGCCCACGGGCGCAGGTTCGCGCTGGCGCGGTGGGCGATCTTCACGTTCATGGCGCGGAAGATCTCGGACAGCACCTCATGGGTGTTGCCGGCGTCGCGCTCGCTCATTTGCTCCAGCGTGCGCGTGAACAAGGAGTCGCCGTTGAAGATGTCGGTGTCCTCGGCGAAGAAGCAGAAGATCAGGCGGGCCATGAAGTGGTTCATGTCGCCGCGGCGTTCGGCCGTGGCCCAGTCGGGGTTCTCGCGCAGAAGCTCGACGTACAGCTTGTTCAGGCGCCCGGTGGCGCGCACGTCGATGGGGTTGTCCTTGATCTCCTTGACGGTGGAGATGCCGGCCAGCGGCAGGAAGAAGCCGAAGTGGTCGGGGAAGTCCGGGTAGTCGCAGGCGATGGTTTCGCCCGTCGTCAGGTCTTCGGCCTCGAGCGTCTGGCCGTCCGTGGCGAGGATGAACTTGGCCTTGCCCTTGGCGGTGGCCGGGCTGCTGCGCAGCGCCCGCAGCCCGGCGTCGGTGGTGCCGGGCGGGCAGACGGCGATGTGGACGTTGCTGCGCTGGAGCACGCCGCCGGGCACGTCCGAAGCGTTGTTGTTGCCGGCGCGCAAGCGCCTTAGCGTGGTGTCCTTGTTGCCGAAAGCGGCCAGAAATGCGAAGGGAAACTCGGCCGCATCAAAAGGCTGAAGCGCCAGGTCGGAGATGGCTTGTTCGATTTCTACGGCGTTCATGGGCGTGGGGGCACTCCTCGGGCGCAGCAGCATGGTATCAACCGAGTGCGGTCTGAAGGTGATCCGGCTTCGCCGGGCACCTTGAACCCGCGCGCGTCGATCGGCACCAAGGCGCTTGGAGCCGACTACCGGTCCCCACGCACTTGTGCTTGTCTCAACCTAGGCCAGCCGCGGGTCGTGCCACCCCCCATGCGGCGTGACGGCCAGCACTTCGCTCGGCCCCCAGGTGCCGGGCGCGTACGCGTGCACCGGCGTCTCGGCCTGCAGCGCAGGGTCGACGATGCGCCACGCCTCTTCGACGTAGTCTTCGCGCGCGAACAGCGTCGCGTCGCCGCGCATCGCGTCGCCGAGGACGCGCTCGTAGGCGTCCATCTCGCCGGCGGCGGGGTGGCGGCTGGCCAGCATCTCGGAGCCCAGGCTCACGCTCTCGTCCTGCGGCGAGAGCACGTTCATGCCAAGCGCGATCGTGATGTCGGGGCTGATGCGCAGGCGCACGTGGTTGGGCGTCTGGTTGCGCCCGGCGTAGACCGACGGCGAGCGGTGCAGGCGCACCAGCACTTCGGTGCACGTCACCGGCAGACACTTGCCGGCGCGGATGTAGAACGGCACGCCCTGCCAGCGCCATGAATCGACGTGCAGGCGCAGCGCGGCGAAGGTCTCGGTCTTCGAGCCCGCGCGCACGCCGGCTTCGCCGAGATAGCCGCTGAACTGGCCGCGAACGATGTCGCGCTCGGTCAGCGTGGGCATCGCCTTGAGCACCTTGACCTTCTCGTCGCGGATCGACTCGCTGTCGCTGCGCACCGGCGGCTCCATCGCCAGATTCGTCAGCAACTGGAAGAGGTGGTTCTGCACCACGTCGCGCGTCGTTCCGGTGGCGTCGTAGAACGCGCCTCGGCCCTGCACGCCGAAGTCCTCGGCCATCGTGATCTGCACGCTCTCAACATGGTTGCGGTTCCAGAAAGGCTCGAGAAAGCTGTTCGCGAAACGAAAGTGCAGCATGTTGTGCACCGGGCCCTTGCCGAGGTAATGGTCGATGCGAAAGATGCGCGGCTCGTCGAAGGTGCGCAAGAGGATGGCGTTGAGCGCCATCGCCGACGCGCGGTCGTGCCCGAAGGGTTTCTCTACGACGATGCGCGCGCCCTGCGTGCAGCCCGCCGCGGCGAGTTGCTCGACGACGGCGCCGAACAGCACCGGCGGGATCGCCATGTAATGCGCCGGACGCTGCGCGCCGCCGAGCTCCTTGCGCAGCGCGGCGAAGGTCGACGCGTCGGCATAGTCGCCGTCGACGTAGCGCAGCAGCGCGAGCAGCTTCTCGAACGCCGCGGGATCGAGGCCGCCGTGCTTCTCCAGGCTGTCGCGCGCGCGCTCGCGAAACTGATCGAGATTCCAGCCCGCCTTGGCGACGCCGATCACCGGCACGTTCAGATGGCCGCGCCGGATCATCGCCTGCAGCGACGGAAAGATCTTCTTGTACGCGAGGTCGCCCGTGGCGCCGAAGAAGACCAGGGCATCGGCGGGAGCGTCATGCGGTTTCGTCATCGCTCGCTCCCCATCATTTGCCGGCGGGCTTTTCGTGGTGCCCGCCGAACTGGTAGCGCATCGCCGACAGCAACTTGTTCTGGAAGTCGGCCTCACCGCGCGACGAAAAGCGCTCGTAGAGCGCGGTCGTCAGCACCGGCGCCGGCACGGCCTCGTCGATCGCGGCCTTGATCGTCCAGCGACCCTCGCCCGAGTCCGACACGCGGCCGGCGAACTGGCCGAGCGCCGGGTCTTGGGCCAGCGCGCTGGCCGTGAGGTCGAGCAGCCACGAGGCGATGACGCTGCCGCGCCGCCAGACTTCCGCGATGTCTGGCAAATCGAGGTCGTACTGGTAGTGCGCGGGGTCGCGCAGCGGCGTCGTCTCGGCGTCGACGGCGTGCTGCTGCTTGCCGATGTTGGCCGCGCGCAGGATCGCTAGGCCTTCGGCGTAGGCGGCCATGAGGCCGTACTCGATGCCGTTATGAACCATCTTCACGAAGTGGCCGGCGCCGTTCGGGCCGCAATGCAGGTAGCCCTCTTCGGCGGTGCCGCCGAGCTTCTCGCGGCCCGGCGTGCGGTCTATCTCTCCGACGCCCGGCGCCAGGGTCTTGAAGATGGGGCCCAGCCGCTGCACGGTCGCCGCCGGGCCGCCGATCATCATGCAGTAGCCGCGCTCCAGGCCCCACACGCCGCCGCTGGTGCCGACGTCGACGTAGGCTATGCGTTGGGCCGCCAGCTCGCCAGCACGCCGGATGTCGTCGACGTAGTACGAATTGCCGCCGTCGATCAGCGTGTCGCCGGGCTCCAGGTGCGGCAGCAGATCGGCGATCGTCTGGTCGACGGCCGCGGCGGGCACCATCAGCCAGATCGCGCGCGGCTTGGCGAGCCGGCTCGCGAGGTCGGCGAGCGATGCGGCGCCCACCGCGCCGTCCGTGCCGAGATCGGCGACGGCCGCCGGCGACCTGTCGAACACCGTGCACGTGTGGCCGTTTCTGAGCAGGCGTCGAACCATGTTCGCGCCCATACGGCCGAGGCCGATCATTCCGAGTTGCATAAGTCCTCCTGGCTTGGTCGATCGGGCGCTACGCGCCCTTGAGCTGGCGATAACGCCGAATCAACGCATTCGTCGAGCTGTCGTGGGCCCACGCCGCGGCGCCACCGCTCAACTCGGGAACGATGCGCTGGGCAAGCACCTTGCCGAGCTCGACGCCCCACTGATCGAAGGAGTCGATGTTCCAGATCGCACCCTGCGTGAACACGCTGTGCTCGTAGAGCGCGACCAGCTTGCCAAGCATTTCTGGCGTTAGCTTTTCGAGCAGCAGCGTGTTCGACGGCCGGTTACCCTCGAAGACGCGATGCGCCGCCAGCGCCTCGGGCGTGCCTTCGGCGCGAACCTCATCCGCCGTCTTGCCGAAGGCCAGCGCCTCGCCCTGCGCGAACACGTTGGCGAGCAACAGGTCGTGGTGCTCGCCGAGCGGGTTCAGCGGCTTGGCGAAGGCGATGAAGTCGCACGGGATCAGCCGCGTTCCCTGGTGGATCAACTGGTAGAACGAGTGCTGGCCGTTGGTGCCCGGCTCACCCCAGTAGACGGGCCCGGTCTGGCAGCCGACCGGCGAGCCATCGACCTGCACATGCTTGCCGTTGCTCTCCATCGTGAGCTGCTGCAGATAGGCCGGGAAGCGCTTGAGGTACTGCTCGTAAGGCAGCACGGCGACCGTCTCGGCGCCGAGAAAGTTGTTGTTCCACAGCGCGAGCAAACCCATCAGCACCGGCAGGTTGCGTTCGAAAGGCGCGCTGCGAAAGTGCTCGTCCATCGCGTGAAAGCCGGCCAGCAGCGCACCGAAGTTCGCGGGCCCGATGGCGAGCATGGTCGAGAGGCCGATCGCCGATGTCATCGAGTAGCGGCCGCCGACCCAGTCCCAGAAGCCGAACATGTTCTCGGTCGAAATGCCGAACTCCGCGACCGCAGCCGCGTTGGTCGAAACGGCGACGAAGTGCTTCGCCACCGCGGCCTCGTCGCCACCAAGGCCGGCCAGCGTCCAGGCGCGCGCCGAGTGCGCGTTGGTCATGGTCTCGAGCGTCGTGAAGGTCTTGGAAGCGACGATGAACAGCGTCTCGTCGGCGCAGAGGCCGTGCGTCGCCTCGGCGAAGTCGGTGCCGTCGATGTTGGAGACGAAGCGAAACTCCATGCCCCGCGCGCTGTAGTGGCGCAGCGCCTCGTAGGCCATCACCGGCCCGAGATCGGAGCCGCCGATGCCGATGTTGACGATGTTGCGGATGCGCTTGCCCGTGTGGCCCGTCCACGCGCCGCTGTGCACGCGCTCGGCGAAATCGGCCATGCGCTCCAGCACCGCACGCACGGCCGGCACCACGTTCTCGCCGCCCTCGACGATGCTGGTACCGCGCGGCGCGCGCAGCGCGACGTGGAGCACGGCGCGGTTCTCGGAGACGTTGATGCGCTCGCCACGGAACATCGCCGCGATGCGCCGCGCAAGCCCTGTTTCGGCCGCGAGCGCGAGCAGCAGACGCAGCGTCTCGTCGGTGACGCGGTTCTTCGAGTAGTCGAGGTAGATGCCTTCGACGTCAAGCGCCAGGCGCTCGCCGCGCGCCGGGTCGGCGGCGAAAAGCTGGCGCAGGTGCAGAGGCTGCAACTCGCGCCAGTGCGATTCCAGCGCCTGCCAAGCGGCGCTGCGGGTGACGCTTTCACTCATGCGCGATGCCCCATCCTCAAGCGGCCTTCGACGCCTTGCGACGTGCCGGGGCGCGCTTGGCGGCGGCCTTGCGCTGGGCGGTTGCGGCCTGGCGCGGCTTGGCAGCCGGCGTTGCCGACTCCCACAGCCTGAAGCCGCCGACGAACGCGTTCGCGTTGTCACCCGCGCGGCAGTTCGGCGGCAGCGTCTTGAGCAGCCTGACGTTGCCGCCGCCGATCACGACTTCGTCCGGCACCAGCGCTGCCGCAAGGCGCGCCACGACGTCGGCGACACGCTTGCGCCACTGCTTCTTGCCGTCGCGCTCCAGCGCGCGCTCGCCGACATAGTCTTCGAAGGTCCCGTCGCGATAGGGCAGATGGGCGAGTTCCATCGGCACGACGCTGCCGTTCACGACCAGCGTCGACCCGAGCCCCGTGCCCAGGCCGAGAAAGAGCAGCTTGCCGTGCTTGAAGCTGCCCAGAGCCTGCATCGCGGCGTCGTTGATGACTTTCACCGGGCAGCCGAACGCAGCGTGGTAGTCGAACGCCACCCAGCCCGGCCCCAGGTTGTGCGGCTCGGTCACCGGCCGGTCGCGCACGACGACGCCGGGGTAGCCGATCGCCACGGCGTCGTAGGCCCAGCCCTTGGCCAGCTTCTTCACGCCGTCGGCCATCTGCTCGGCCGTCAGCGCCGGGCCGGAGTCCATGCGCCGCACGTCGGTCTGGCCGCTGGCGAGGATCTTCACGTGCGTACCGCCGACATCGATCACGAGCACCTTCATCGTTTCTCCTGCGAGTTGTGCGTTCATGCGCCCGATGCGAGCGCCGCACTCTTGGCGGCGATCACGCCCATCAGTTCGTTCCACGACGCGGTGAACGCCGCCGCACCTTCGGTCTGCAGGCGCCTGGCCAGTGCATCGATGTCGACGCCGACGGCGCGGAACTGTGCCAGCACGGCTTCGCAATCGCCACCGTCGGCGGGCGTTTCGACGACTGCGCGGCCGTGGTCGGCGAAGGCCTTGAGCGTTGCTTCGGGCAGCGTATCGATCGTGAACGGCGCGGCCAAGGCCTCGACGTACAGCGTGTCGGGCGCCTTCGGGTCTTTGGTGCCGGTGCTCGCCATCAGCAGGCGCTGCGGCTGCGCGCCGGCGTTCATCGCGCGCCGGTAGCGCGGCGAGGCAAGGAGTTCGCAATAGGCCTTGTAGGTCTGCCGGCCGACGGCGACGCCGAGCTTCATCGCGAGTTCCGCCGGCACCTTGCCGGCCACTGCCACATCCCACCGGCTGATGAAGAGCGACGCCACCGAGCCGACGAACGGCGACAGCCCGGTCGCGATGCGGCGCTCGATGCCGCGCAGGTAGGCTTCGGCTGCGGCGACGTAGTGTGCGCTCGAGAACAGCAAGGTCACGTTGACCGGAACGCCGGCGAAGATGGCCTCCTCGATCGCCGGCAGGCCCTCGGCCGTGCCCGGGATCTTGATGAAGACGTTGGGCCGCGCCGCGCGCACGTGCAGGTCGCGTGCGGCGGCGATCGTGCTCTGCGTGTCGTAGGCCAGCAGGGGTGAGACTTCGAGCGAGACCCAGCCATCGACGCCGTGCGTGCGCTCGTGGACGGGCAGGAAGAGGTCTGCGGCGCGGGTGATGTCGCCCAGTGCCAGCTCGAAGAACAAGGCCTCGCCCGACTTGCCGGCCTTGAGCTTGGCGCGGATGTCGGCGTCGTAGTCGACGCTGTTCTTGATCGCGTGGTCGAAGATCGTCGGGTTCGACGTGAGGCCGGTCACCGACAGCTCGTCGATGTAGCGCTGCAAGCCACCGTCGTCCAGCAGCGTGCGGGTGATGTTGTCGAGCCAGAGGCTCTGGCCCAGGGCCTGCAACTGTGTGGTCGGTTTCATGGCGTGACCTCTTGAACGGGAGCGCGGCTTCGGCTGGTGCGCGAACATGCGTTCGCCAGCCCCGTTCGCCGAACGAGGTCGATCATAAGGATACGGCGACGGGATAGCCCCTGCTGCCGCTCGCGCGCCAGCGGTGCGCAGCGAGCGCCCGGCTCTCGACGCACAGGATCAATAGCGCTCGGAAACCGACAGATCCTTCGGGTAGCTGATCGTGTAGTCGGCGCCGAAGCGCGCCGTTTGCCCCGGCGCCACAGACTGCGTCCAGGCGACGATGCCCGGCTGGTCGAGCCAGTCGCCGGCCTGAGGCGCGGGCGTGAACTGGCGGGTGACGGTGATCTGTTCGTCCTTGCTGACCGGGCTCGCTTCGAGCACACGCAGTTCGATCGCACTGACGTGCCGGTTCTCGACCTCGTAGACGCGCGAGATACGCCGCTCGGTGCGGTTGCCGATGAAGCCGGCGCTCGAATTGCGTTGCTGCGCCGGGTTGACCTGCACCCGCACCAACTCGTCGCGCCCGAAGGCGAGTGCGATAGGCTCGCGCTGGCCGGTGCGCCAGACGCCCTGGCCGACGGCCTGGGTGCCTCTGATCAACTGCAACGGGCCATCGGGCCAGACGCCATCCGGCCGCGCGACTTCGGCGATCACCCAGGCGCTGGCATCGGCATGCGGTGTGGCCTGCACCTTGATGGCCGCCGGCAGGCGCAGGTTGGCGATCGACAGGCTGACGCTCTGGCTGCCGCTGGCTACGTCGACGCGCCCCGGCAGCGCAAATTCGGTCGCGAACTCGCCCTGGTTGACCTGGACTGCGAACTCGAGCGGGACCTCGCTTGAGCGGTCTCGCTGGGCGAGCGCATCGTAGGCCGGCGCCGACGCCGGTGCTGGCGGCGGCGCCATCATCGGAGCCACCATCGGCGGTCTGGGATAGACCTCCCACGTCCTGGGCTGCGGCCCACCCGTTGCGGCGCGCGGCGAGCCGGTGGACAGGCGCAGGCTCACGCCGACCCAGTCTTCGCCGCTGCGCTGGCTGACCTGGGCCAGGCGCTCGATGTCGACGCGGCGGCTCACGGTATCCAGCGTCGCGCGGTAAGCCGGCGCCCAGGTCGGGCCAGGCACTTGGTATTGCAGACGAACGCTGCCCTCGCGTGCCGCGGAGAGGCTGATGCGCAGCCGGCGAACCTCGCCCGCGGACTGGCGCAGGCGCTCGCGCTCGGTGAGCAGGGGTTTAAGTTCGCGCGTCAGCGCCTCGCGTTCGCGATCGAGCCGGTGCTGTTCGACGAGCGCACCCTGGCCGCCACGCTGGATCGCGCCCAGCATCGCCTGCAATGCCGGCCCGCTGACGGGCGCGGGCGCCGCTCCGCGTGCGGCAGACGCCGAATCGCCAGGCGCGAGCGCGCGCAGATAGCCGAGCACGAGGTCGTAGCCGCCGCGGTCGGCATCGAGCACGGCAATGCGGTCTTCCAAGCTGCGGATCCGGGCTTCACGCGGCGCGTTGTCGCACTCGGGTGCTTCGGCGCGTGGCCGGCTGGTCGAGTTTACTGGCCCGATGACCACGCCGGCATCGGCATCGATGCGCAGGCTGGCCATGTCGAAGGCCGAGCTCAGGCAGTCGAGCACCAGTTCACGCGCGCCGGTTGCGACCTTCGCGCTGCGCTCGACCACCGCCAGCCCCGGATAGACGGTGACCTGGTCAATGGTCGATGGTCGGACTTCATCGGCCGCAGTGGCGGCGGCTGCCGCCATTGGCAGCAGCCACGCCATCATGGCCCCTGTGCGACGCATCGGCGGAATTCGACTCGAAGGTTCAGGGCACGTACTTCCAGGCCCCGTTCTCGATCTTGACCATCACGCGGGCGCGCTGGTCCAGCCCCAGGTGGTCGGTCGCCGACATGTTGAAGATGCCGTGCGCGCCCGGGGCTTCCTTCACCGTCTCGAGCGCGTCGCGCAGCGCAGCGCGGAAGGCCGGCGTTCCGGGTTGCGCCTTCTTCAGCGCGATCGGAATGGCCGCCTGCAACAGCACGCCGGCGTCCCAGGCGTGGCCGCCGAAGGTCGAGACCGAGCCCTTGCCAAAGGCCGCTTCGTATTTCGTCACGTAGTCGATCGCCGACTTGCGCACCGGGTGATCGGCCGGCAACTGCAAAGCCACCAGCACGGGGCCGGAGGGCAAGTAGGTGTCGTCGACGTCCTTGCCGCCGACGCGCAGGAAGTCGTTGTTGGCGACCCCGTGCGTCTGGTAGTACTTGCCGGTGTAGCCGCGCTCCTTGAGCGCCTTCTGCGGCAGCACGGCCGGCGTTCCGGAGGCGGCGACGAGCACCGCGTCGGGCTTGGCGGCGACGATCTTGAGCACCTGCCCGGTGACCGACGTGTCGGCACGGTTGTAGCGCTCGTTGGCGACGATCTGGATGCCCTTGAGGGCGGCGATCTTGCTGAACTCGCTGTACCAGCCTTCGCCGTAGGCGTCGGCAAAGCCGATGAAGCCGACCGTTTTCACGCCCTGGTTGGCCATGTGCTGAACGATCGCGATCGACATCATGATGTCGTTCTGCGGCGTCTTGAAGACCCAGCGCCGCTTCGGGTCCTGCGGCTCGACGATGCGCGCCGACGCGGCGAGCGAGATCATCGGCACCTGGGCCTCGGCGACGACGTCGATCATCGCCAGCGAATTCGGCGTCGTCGTCGAGCCCATGATCACGTCGGCCTTGCTTTCGGTGATCAGCTTGCGCGTGTTGGCAACCGCGTTCGTCGTGTCCGAGCCGTCGTCGAGGACGGTGTAGTTGATTTTCTGACCGCCGATGGTGGTCGGCAGGATCGAGATCGTGTTCTTCTCGGGGATGCCGAGCGACGCCGCCGGCCCGGTGGCCGAGACCGTGACGCCGACGTTGATGTCGGCCTGCGCGGTGGCCGCGGCAAGGAGCGCGGCGGCGAGGGCGAGTGACTTGAAGCGCTTCATGCGATGTCTCCGTTTGTAGTGAAAGCCGTGCGGGTTCAGGCAGCGAAGAGGCCGGTGGCAACGTCAGCCGCCGCCGCCCCTGCACTTGCCGCGCGCGTCGCCGACGTGCAAGCACACACCTGCGGTCGCCACACGCTGCGCATTTTGCGCGCGAGGTGACTCCCGGGCACAGCGTGTGAACCCTCGGCCCGGCCTAGCCGAGGCGGCGAGTTGCTGGCTTGCAACGACCTCGACACCCGGCGGGCCGGGTGGCGCTGGCGGCCAGGCGTTACGATGGCGCGCACTCAACTCCGAACGGGAACACCATGAGACGATGGGCATGGGCCGCGCTGCTGGCCATCGCCAGCAGCCCTGCGATGGCCGAATGGGTCAGCGTCGGCGATGCCGACAACGCCGAAGTGTTCGTCGACCGCAGCAGCATCGTTCGCAGCGGCGACAACGCAACGATGTGGAGCGTCTACGCGCTGAAGACGCCGGGGTCCGCGAATGGCAAGGCCTATGTGTCTCTTAAACGCCAGGACGAGTTCGACTGCAAAGGCTCGCGCATGCGCGGCGTGCAGATCTCGGCACACCCGCAACCCATGGGCGAGGGCCCCGCGGTGGCCTCCGAGAAGGGCACCGCCGGGTGGACCGCAGTGGCGCCCGATTCGCTCAGCGAGATGCTGCTCAAGACCGCTTGCAGCAAGGAGTAGCGCACTCCTTGTCCACGAGCCGCGGGCCTGGCCGAATCCAGCCACGGCTCGCCGCAGAGACTTGGGTTGATGCTGCCCGGGGCAGGGAGCCGGGCAAACGGCGACGCGTCAATCCGATTCCTTGATCAGGCGACCGCTGGCCTGCTGAATCGGGCGCGCGTTCATCGGGTACAGACGCGCGAAGACGCCGATCTGCTCGGGCGAGAGAGTCACCGGCCTTCGCATCACCATCCACAGCACGCCCTCGCTGCACGGCGGCGTCGTCAGCGAGCCCATGTAGGTGTAATAGCGGCGATCCTCGGGCAGGAGGCCGTTCAGGTCGATACTCACTTTGGGGGTTACGTCCTCGCCCTGGTCGAGCGGCAGGTTGTTCCACACCGACTGCACGACCGGCTGCGCCCGGCCCGGCTCGAGCAACACCGCGACCACCGCCAGCCGCCCTTCGGCAGCCTTGTGGACGAGATGCGCCACCATCGCGAACGCCTGGCCGTCGACGCGCTCCTCCGACGGCCGATGAAAGTGGAATTCGATGAGCTCGTAGTGGCGCCCCAGCACGTCGATCGCGTTGCCCGCGCCGACCTCGACGCGCACCGTGTGGCCGTTGTCGATGACGCGAAACGTGCTCGGCCGGTAGTCGAACTGCACCGGGTCGAGCTCGACCTTGATGCCGTCACGGATGTCGATCGGGCTCTGCCGCGTGCCGCGGGCGCAGGTCGCGAACTCGGGCTTGATTTCGGCCCAGTGTTCGGGGCCTTTCGCGCCGTCGTAGCCCCACTCGGCGCGGTGGGCCGGCGTTGGCGCCACGGCGGTAACGCTCTTGCGCTCGCGTTGCACGTTGGATGTGCTTCGCGCCGCGCTGGAAGGCGAACTTGCCGCTGCCCCGGGGGCCGACGCCGCGCGCCCGCTGCTGTCGCGGTTGACGACGCGAACCGCGCCCGGCTCCGATGTCGCAACCGCACCCGCGCCGCCGAACCTGGCCGCCAGGCGCTCGCGCAGTCGGTCCATCGGGTCTTCGAAGCCCTTGCGCGTCTGCGGCGGCGCCGGCAGCGGCACGCTCGCAACCCCGGCTGGCGCTGATGCGCCCTTCGAAGCGACCGCATCGGGCAACTCGCCGTTGTCAACGGCAAGCGCGGGCAGCGAACAAGGGCTAAGCAGCGCTGCGAAAAGGCAGGCCATGGGTAGACGCATGAAACTCCTCCGAGCGGGCAGCGGCATCGGCCGCCCCTCGGATATCGGCGCCTGCGAACGCGAATTGAGAGGCCGAGCCCGGATCAGGTCACCCGCGGCTTGACCCACAGCCAGGCGAAGACGCCGACGCTCATCATCACGAGCGAGGTCACCGCCAGCATCACCGTCGAGTGCATCACCAGCGGCGCGATCACGCCGGCGACGATGCCGTTGGCCATGCTGCCGATGAAGGCCTGCACCGAGGACGCCATGCCGCGCCGCTCGGGAACGAGGTCCAGCACCATCAGCGTGACCACCGGCACCATCAGCGCCCAGCCGAACGAGTAGATCGCGATCGGCCACATCGCCCACCATGCCTCGGGGACGAACAGCAGGTTGAGCACGACGTTGACGATCGAGACCGTGACCATGACGACGAAGCCGCGGCGAATCTGATGCTTGGGCTTGATACGCCCGGCGAGCCGCCCGGAAAGCCATGCGCCGGACATGATGCCGCCGATGCTCATGCAGAAGAACCAGAAGAACTGGCCCGGCCCGAGCTTCAAGTGATCGCCCAGGAACACCGGCGCCGACAGCACATAGAGGAACATGCCGTTGAACGGGATGCCGCTCGCCAGCGCGAGCATCAGGAAGCGCGGGTTCGCACCCAGGTGCCAGTAGCCGCGCATCAGGTTGCGCACGTTGAAGGGCTGCATCTGCGCCTTGTGCAGCGTCTCGGGCAGCAGCCGGTAGTTGGCCAGCCAGAGCAGCGTGCCGACGAGGGTCAGGAACCAGAAGATCGCATGCCAGCCGACGTGGATGAACAGGAAGCCACCGACCATCGGCGCCACCGCCGGCGCGACGCCGAAGTAGATCGTCACCTGCGACATCACGCGCTGCGCGTCCTGCGGCGGGAACATGTCGCGGATCACCGCGCGCGAGATCACGACCCCGGCGCCGGCCGACATGCCCTGCACGGCACGCCAGAAGACGAGCGTCGCGATGCTGTCGGCGAGCGCGCAGCCGGCCGACGCGAGCGTGAACAACGCCACCCCCCACAGCACGACCGGGCGGCGGCCGAAGCTGTCGGACAGCGCGCCATGAAAGAGGTTCATCACCGCGAAGCCGAACAGGTAGGCCGACAGCGTCTGCTGCATCTGCACCGGCGTCGCACCCACCGACGCCGCGATGCCGGAGAAGGCCGGCAGGTAGGTGTCGACCGAGAACGGCCCGAGCATGCCCAGGCAGGCGAGCAGCACCGCCAAGGCCCAGCGCGGGGCGCGCCACAGGGTGCTTGCGTCCGGGTTCATCGGCCTTTCGGATCGTTGAGCAGCCGCATCGAAGCGGCTGCGTCGTGGAAAAGTGTGAAGCAAGCCGATAGGCCGGATTCTGTGCGGCGCCGCGCCCTTGCGAGCACGGCGCCGTGACCGCCATTCCTCTGGGCCGTGCATCGCTGCACGGCTCGATGCCACCTACCCGCACACTCCCCGGGCCGGATCACGGTGTGCCTATTGGGTGTTGCTGCGCGCAGAGATTGCCCGTTTCACCCAAGACGGGCCTTGCCCGTCTTGACTCGTCTCTGTTGCTCTGATCCTCACCTCGCGGTGGACAGCCGTTAGCTGCTGCGCTGCCCTGTGCAGTCCGGACCTTCCTCCAGTGCGCCCTTTCGGGCCTTGCACCAGCGGCGGTCTGGCTTGCTTCACAGGCGCATTATCGGCGCGCTGTCGCGGCCCTGTTCCTCAGCGGGCATCGAGCAGGCGCACCTGGTGCGGCTGCTTGTCCGATTGCAGCGCGAAGTGCGCTGCGTGCTTCTTGAAGAGCTTGGTCGCGGCCGCGGCCCGGCCGAGCAGCTTGGCCTTGCGCAGCGGCTCGGCGGCGAGCGGCAAGTCGACCCAGCCGCCGCCGCGAAGCGAGGGCACCGCGGCCAGGATGTCCTGCACGTCCTTGGGCAGCGCGGGCTGCACCGCTGGTGCAGCGCGTACAGCCGCGACGCGTCGCTTCGGCGCCCGCTTGGCAGGCGCCTCGGCCTGCGGCGCCGCCTTGCTCGATGCGCGCGACTTGCCGTGTCGCAGGTCGACGAAGCTGTCGTAGACCGGTTTGGCGTCGTCACCGGTCTTGCCTTCCTGGCCGATGCCTTCGACGCGGCAGCCCTTCTCGCGCAGTCGCGTCACCAGCGGCGCAAAGTCGGAGTCCGACGAGACGATCACGACCACGTCGGGCCGCTCGGCGACGGCGAGGTCCATCGCATCGACGGCGAGCGCGATGTCGGTCGAGTTCTTGCCGGTCGACAGGTTGACCATCGGCCGTATCGACAGGCGCTTGAAGAGCTGCAGGTTCTTCAGCGCCGACTCGGCGGTGCAATAGGCGCGCCGCACATGGATCGCGCCGCGCTCGTCCAGCACGCGGGCAAAGGCCTGCTCGACCACATCGGCCGAGACGTTGTCGGCATCGATCAGCAGCATCACGCGCGGGGCGGTTTTCATTCGAGTCTCCAGGAAAGGGTTTCGCCGCCGCGCAGCGGTTTGAGCTGGGCTTCGCCGAAGGGCAGCGCCTCGGGCAGCGTCCACGCCTCGCGGCGCAGCGTCACGGTGCCGCGGTTGCGCGGCAGGCCGTAGAACGCGGGGCCGTTGAAACTGGCGAATGCTTCGAGGCGATCAAGGGCGCCCGCCGCGTCGAACGCCTCCGTATAGAGCTCGAGCGCGCTGAGCGCCGTGTAGCAGCCGGCGCAGCCGCTCGCGTTCTCCTTCAGGTGCGCCGCGTGCGGCGCACTGTCGGTGCCGAGGAAGAACTTCGCGCTGCCCGAGGTCGCGACATCGACGAGCGCACGTCGATGCTCTTCGCGCTTCAAGACCGGCAGGCAGTACCAGTGCGGGCGCAGGCCGCCGAGGAAGATCGCGTTGCGGTTGTAAAGCAGGTGGTGCGCGGTGATCGTCGCGGCGACGAAGCGGTCGGCCTGTTGCACGTACTGCGCGGCCTCGCGCGTCGTGATGTGCTCGAAGACGATCTTCAACTCGGGGAAGTCGCGCCGCAGCGGGATGAGTTGGCCGTCGATGAACGCGCGCTCGCGGTCGAAGAGGTCCACCTCGGGGCCTGTCACCTCGCCATGCACGAGAAGCGGCAGGCCTTCGCGCTGCATCGCCGCGAGCGTGGCGTAGGTCTTGCGCAGCTTGGTCACGCCGGCATGGCTGTTCGTCGTCGCGCCGGCCGGGTAGAGCTTGACGGCGACGATGCCGGCCTCCTTCGCGCGCCGGATCTCGTCCGGCGGCAGCGTGTCGGTCAAGTAGAGCGTCATCAGCGGCTCGAAAGCCAGGCCTTCGGGCAGCGCGCCGAGGATGCGCTCGCGGTAAGCCAGCGCCTGCGCCGCGGTGGTGATGGACGGCTTCAGGTTGGGCATCACGATCGCGCGTGCGAACTGGCGCGCGGTGTGCGGCAGCACGGCGGCCAGCGCGGCGCCGTCGCGCAGGTGCAGGTGCCAGTCGTCGGGGCGGGTCAGCGTCAGACGCTCGGGCGCATGCAGGCTCATTGGTAGACGTTGGCTCTCATGTGGTCCGAAGGCCGGTTGAGGAGCCAACGCCCCCTTTCAAACCGTGCATGCGGATTTCCCGCACACGGCTTACCGGTGGCCGTCGGCTCGCAGCATTGTGCGGCCCTACCCTTTCG
>CAIKUF010000098.1 GCA_903830565.1 uncultured bacterium
CCATGCACTGCGCTCACGCCGCCGTCGACGGCCAGGATCTGCCCGGTGATGTGCTTGCCGGCCGCCGAGGCGAACAACAGCGCGGCGCCCTTCAAGTCGTCGTCGTCGCCGAGGCGGCCGAGCGGTGCGTTCTCGGCCAGCTTGTCCGCACCGAAGGTCTTGAGCACGCCCTGAGTCATCTTGCTCGGGAAGAAGCCCGGTGCGAGCGCATTGACGGTAATGCCGTAGTGCCCCCATTCGCCGGCCAGCGTGCGCGTGAAGTTGACGACCGCGCCCTTGCTCGTGCCGTAGGCGATGAACTGGATCTCGGGCCCCGAACCAGACAGCCCCGCGATCGACGCGATGTTGATGATGCGGCCCTGGCGGTTCGGGATCATGCTCGCCTTGCCGATGGCCTGGCTCATCAGGAAGATGCTGCGGATGTTCAGGTTCATCACCTTGTCCCAGGCTTCGAGCGGATAGTCTTCGGCCGGCGCACCCCAGGTGGCGCCAGCGTTGTTGACCAGGATGTCGACCCGGCCCAGGCGCTGCATCGCCTCGCTGGCGACGCGCTGGACTTCTTCCGGCCGGCTCGCATCGGCCGCGACCCAGCGCGTGTCGATGCCCTTGGCCTGCAGGTGCGCCGCGGCCTCCTCGAGATCGCTCGCCTTGCGCGAGGTGAGCAGGATCCTCGCCCCGGCTTCGCCCAGCGCTTCGGCGATCTGCAGGCCCAGGCCGCGCGAGCCGCCGGTGACGAGGGCCGTGCGGCCGCCGAGGTCGAAGAGTTGCTGTACGGGCGTGCTCATGGTCTGCTTTCCTTCGTATCGGGGGTGGCAAGCATCTTAGAACCTATCCGCAACTGGGACGGCCCTGCGCCGGTGCCGGATAGGTTCTCAAAGAAGGCCTTGCTGTTGCTGGGCCGGCCGAGAAACTGCTGCATCAACTCGGCCGGCGGAACCTGGCCGCCGTTCTCGAGGACCGTACGGCGGTAGCGGGCGCCGGTCGCGGCGTCCAGGCGGTCGGCGGCAAACGCCGTTCGCAGGTCGGCGGCAAGCACGAGGCTCCAAAGGTAGCTGTAGTAGCCGGCCGCGTAGTTGCTCGCGATGTGGCCGAAACTGGCCGGCAGGCGCGAGCCTGGAACGTGGCCGAGCGGCGTCGCGCCTTCCATCGCGATCCAGATCGCCATCGGGTCGCGCGGCGCCGCGGGATCGGCCTTGCCGTACACGGCCAGGTCGTAGCTCGCATAAAGATGCTGGCGCGCATAGGCGATGCCGTCGCCGAAGTGGCGTGCCTGATCGGCGCGCGCCAGCAGCTCCGGCGGCACCGGCTTGCAACGCGGGCAACCCAGGGCGTGCAGCGCCATCACGCGCGGCTCGTAGACCCAGTCTTCGAGCATCTGCGAAGGTGCCTCGACGAAGTCGAGCTTGACGTTCGTTCCACCCTGCCCCGCATAGCGCGTCTGCGACAGCAGTGCGTGCAATGCGTGGCCGAACTCGTGCAACAGCGTCCCCGACAAGTCGTTCAGCGTCAGCCCCTTGCGGTCGAGGTTGGTGACCAGCGCCGCCGCCGGGCGCTGACCGACCAGCGTCGACGCGTCGCGAATCGGCGCGACGAAGGCGCCGCTGCTGACCTTGCCTTCGCGCGGATAGAGGTCCAAGTAGAGCGTTCCGAGCCGCACCTGTTGGGCATCGTCTCGCACCTCGAAGGCGCGCACATCCGGGTGCCACAGCGTCTGCCGGGTGGGGGTGAAGGTGATGCCGAACAGCGTGTGGGCCAGGTTGAACAAAAACTTCAGCGCCGCATCCGGAGGCAAGGCAGCGCGGAACTGCTCCTGCTCGACCTTGAAGCGCGCCCTGCGCGTGCGCTCGAGGTAGAAGGCGACGTCCCAGCGCCGCAGCGTCGTCGCCTCCAGTGGCGTTTGCAGGTGTCTGGCCTTGGCTGCGCGCAGCTCGGCCAGGTCGGCGAGCTCACGCGCACGCACGGCGTCCTTCACGCTCGTAAGGAAAGCCTGCGCGTCGGTCTCGCGCTGGACCATGCGTCGGCGCAACACGAGGTCGGCATAGCTGTCGAAACCGAACTGCTTCGCGTACTCGCGGCGTAGCGTGGCGAGCTGCGCCAGCGTCTGCAGGTTGGCCTCGCCGCCAACGGCATACAGCGCCCGCCACATGCGCTCGCGTGCCACGGCGCTCTCGGCGCCCTGGAGTACCGGGATCGCGATCGCCTCGTCCACGCCGAGCAGGGTGCGTCCCTTGGCGTCGCGCGGCGCGGCGTGCCACAACGCGCGCGGCACGCCCTTGAGCTCGGCAGCGGTGAACGCCACCTTGGTCTGGTCTTCGCGCATGCGGCGCTCGAACTCCTGCGAACGTTCGGTGATCTCCGAGTTGAGCTCGCGCACCCTTGCCTGCGCCGCCGGTGCGAGCGCGACACCGGCATCCTCGAAGGACTCGACCAGATCGCGCCGGTAGCCGCGGTCGATCTCGTCCAGCGGCTGCATCTGGCCGAGCAGCGCGAACAGCCGCGGGTCCTGGTTGAACTCGCTGATGAAGGCCTGGAACGCAAGATCACAGGCGTCGCAGGCGTCGCGAACGGCCTTCTCCGGATGGACGGCAGCGAGAAGATCGATCGGCCCCAGCGTGGCCTGCACGCGGCGGGTCAGGGCGTCGAAGGAGGCCAGCAGCTCGCGCCCGGGTTGGCCGGGCATCTGCGCCAGCGCCTCGCGCTGCAGCTTCAGATCGGCCAGCATGCGCTGGCAATCGGCGTCGACCTGCGCCGCATCGCGGTAGGTCGGCATTGAAAACGCCTGATCGGCATGCGCGGCGACGCCGGCCACGCAGAGCAGCGCGAGCGCGATCGAACGCCACAGGGTCGCCATCAGAACCACTCCTCAGCCATCGTGCGGCAAGTGTCGTCGCGCGAGGCCACCACGTTCAGCCAGGCGCCGATGCGCGGCAATTCGTAGCGGAAGAAGTAGCGGCACGCGGCAAGCTTGCCGTGCAGCGGGGCGGCATCACCGCCCTCCTCGCTGCGCGCCTGCGCACGCAGCGCAACGTCGAGCCAGATCCAGGCCAGCACGGTGTGGCCGAAGGCCTGCAGATAAGGCGTCGCGTTGGCCAGCGCCTCGATGGGCTCGCCGGTGGCCCAGGCCGAGCGGGTCGCGGCCTCGACCTGCGCGAGCGCGCCCGTGAGCGCCTGTGCGTGCTCGGCCAGCGCGGGCACCTGTGCGGCGCGCCCGACCGTCGTGAGCATGCGCTTGCCGAGCAGGCGCAGGCCCTGCCCGCCTTGCATCAGCACCTTGCGGCCCAGCAGGTCCAGCGCCTGGATGCCATGCGTGCCCTCGTGGATCATGTTCAGCCGGTTGTCGCGCCAGTACTGCTCGACCGGAAAGTCGCGCGTGTAGCCGTATCCGCCGAGGATCTGGATCGCCAGGCTGTTGGCTTCGAGACACCACTCGCTGGGCCAGCTCTTGGCGATCGGCGTCAGCATCTCGAGCAGCAGCCCGGCCTCGCTTGCCGGCTCGGCGTCGCCGGTGTGCAACTCGTCGACCAGCCGCGCGCAATAGAGTTCGAGCGCGAGCGCGCCTTCGCTGTAGCTCTTCTGCGCGAGCAGCATGCGCCGGATGTCGGCATGGGCGATGATGGGGACTTGCGGCTGCGTCGGGTCCTTGCCGCCGACACCCATCGGCCGGCCTTGCGGTCGCTCCTTCGCATAGGCCAGGCTGGCTTCATAGCCCGCGAGGCCCAGCATCGCCGCGCCCAGGCCGACCGCGATGCGCGCCTCGTTCATCATGTGGAACATGCAGTGCAAGCCGCCACCGGGCTGGCCGACGAGGTAGCCCACGGCGCCGGCACCGGCGCCGTCCAATCCACCGCCGGCACCGGCGCCATCCAAACCGCCGCCGGAAGCGCCGCGCACCGGGTACTGCCCTTCGCCGAAATTGAGCAGCGTGTTCGGAATGCCGCGATTGCCGAGCTTGTGGTTCAGGCCCGCCAGCGCGACGTCGTTGCGCTCGCCGGTGAGCCGGCCTTCGGTGTCGACGAGCTTCTTCGGCACGATGAAGAGCGAGATGCCCTTGGTCCCGGCGACCAACTTGCCGTCCGGCCCCGGGATCTTGGCCAGCACGAGGTGGATGATGTTCTCGCTCAGCTCATGTTCGCCGTTAGAGATCCACATCTTGTTGCCGCGCAGTCGGTAGCGCGGGCCGAGCGGGTCGGCCTCGAAGCCCTCGCCGTCGGGCGTGGCGCGGGTCGCGATGTCCGACAGGCTGGAGCCGGCTTGCGGCTCGGACAGGCACATCGTCCCCGAGAAGCGGCCGCCGAACTCGTTGCGCGCGAAGACCGTCTTTTGCAGCTCGGTGCCGTGCGCCATCAGCAGGTTGGCGTTGCCGCTGGTGAGCATGCCGCCGCCGCCGACGTTGACGCTCGCCTTAGCGAAGAAGGCGTTGGCCGCCATCTCGATGACGCAGGGCAGTTGCATGCCGCCGATGTCATAGTCCTGCGCCGCGGCGAGCATGCCGGACTCGGCGTAGGCGCGCGCGGCGGCGTGGCTGGCTTCGGGCAGGTGGACCTTCTCGCCGTCGAACCAGGGCTCATCGGTATCGGCCAGGCGGTTGAACGGCGCCCACTTGTCGGCGGCCAGCTTCTCGCACATCGCGAACACGGCGTCGAAGGTCTCGCGCGTGTGGTCGGCAAAGCGCGGCCGCTGGGCGAGCGTCTCCACCGCAAGCCAGTCGTAGAGCAGAAATTCCAGGGTGTCGCGCATCACTTCCTCACGCAGGCTTGCTCACGGGAATACCTTCGTGCTGCGCGCTCCGGTATTCGCCCTTGGGGCGGCCCGGCGGGCTCATGCCAACCGGGGTCGGCGCCGCCGGACGCCGGGCTCCGGCTCAAAGCACTTCGAACACGCCCGCCGCGCCCATGCCGCCACCGATACACATCGTGACGACGACGCGCTTGGCGCCGCGCCGCTTGCCCTCGATCAGCGCGTGGCCGGTGAGGCGCTGGCCGCTGACGCCATACGGGTGGCCGACGGCGATCGCGCCGCCGTTGACGTTGAGCTTGTCCATCGGGATGCCGAGCGTGTCGGCGCAGTACAGCACCTGCACCGCGAACGCTTCATTCAGCTCCCAGAGGTCGATGTCTGCCACCGTGAGACCCAGGCGCTTGAGCACCTTCGGGATCGCGAACACCGGGCCAATACCCATCTCATCCGGCTCGCAGCCGGCGACCGCGAAGCCGAGGAAGCGGCCAAGCGGATGGAGTCCGTTCTGTTCGGCGAATCTCTCATGCACGAGCACGCAGGCGCCGGCGCCGTCGCTGAACTGGCTCGCGTTGCCGGCCGCGATGACGCCGCCGGGAAGCGCCGGCTTGATGCCGCAGATGCCCTCGTAGGTCGTCCCGGCGCGAATGCCCTCGTCGTTGGCGACCGTGACTTCCTTGGTCCGCAACCCCATCACCGGGTCGGCGACGCCCGCGGTCACCGTGATCGGCGCGATCTCGTCCTTGAACTTGCCCGCTTCCAGCGCCGCCGTGGCCTTCTGCTGGCTCGCGGCGCCGTACTGGTCCATGCGCTCGCGGCCGATCTTGTAGCGCTTGGCGACCTGCTCGGCAGTCTGCAGCATGCTCCAGTAGATCTCGGGCTTGTGCTCCTGCAGCCAGCCGTCGGCCATCATGTGGCGATTGGCCTCGTTCTGCACGCACGAGATGCTCTCGACGCCGCCGGCCACATAGACTTCGCCCTCGCCGGCGATGATGCGCTGCGCGGCCAGCGCGATGGTCTGCAGGCCGCTGGAACAGAAGCGATTCACGGTCATGCCGCTGGTCGTGATCGGCAGGCCTGCGCGCAGCGCGATCTGGCGCGCGATGTTGGCGCCGGTCGCGCCCTCGGGCGTTGCGCAGCCCATCAGCACGTCGTCGACGAGCGCGCCGGCTATCCCGGCGCGCTCGACCGCGGCCTTCACCGCATGGCCCCCCAGCGTCGCGCCGTGGGTCATGTTGAAAGCACCCTTCCAACTCTTGGCCAGAGGCGTGCGGGCGGTGGAAACGATCACGGCTTGCGTCATGGTGCTCTCCTGAGTTCAAACGTTAGGCAGACGGCGCCGGGCGCCTGCGGGTCAAGGCGACGTCGGCAAGGCCGAGGCGTTCTGCAGCAACTGGTGATAGAACTGGATCAGCTCGGCGTAGTTCGCGACCGAGATGCGCTCGTTCGTCCCATGAAAGCGCGCCAGGTCGGCGGGGCCCGCGCGCACCGGCGCGAAGCGGTAGACGTTGTCGGCCACGTCGCCGAAGAAGCGCGAGTCGGTCGCGGCGAGCATCAGGCCGGGGGCGACGATCACGTCCGGGTGCAACTGGCGCAGCGTGCGCGCGATGGTCTCGTAAGGCGCTCCGTCGCTGCTCGACACCTTTGACGCCTCGGACACGCCGGGTTGCTTGGCGATCGTGATCGCCGGGTTGGCGATCGCCTGCACCGAATGCTCGACGATCGCGTCACTGCTGTCGCCGGGCAGCAGCCGAAAATTCACCGTCGCCTGAGCGCGGCCGGGCAGCACGTTCTCGGCGTTGCCGGCCTGCACGATGGTCAGGGCCGTCGTCGTGCGCATCATGGCGTTCGTGCTCGCGGCCTTTTGCAACTGACGTTCGACGACCGGCTTGAACAGCCACAGGTTGGACAGAAAGATCCTGTTCACGCCGTGCATCTCCGGTGCGAGGGTCGTGAACATCTGTTCGGCGACGCCGCGTATCGCCGCCGGCATCTGCTTGTCTTCGAGTCGCGCCAGCGCCAGGCTCATCATGCCGATCGCCGTCTGGCCCGCTTCGGGCGGCGGCATCGACGAGTGGCCGGGCGGCGCCTTCGCGTTGAGCTGCACCGTCAGGTAACCCTTCTCGGCGACGCCGATCAAGGCGACCGGTGCCTCGATGCCGGGTACCAGGCCTTGCGTGATGACGAGGCCTTCGTCGACGATGAAATCGAGCTTGACACCGCGCTCCTTGAAGAGCTTGACGACCTGCTGTGCGCCGCGCACGCCGCCGACCTCTTCGTCCTGGCCGAAAAACAGGTAGACCGTCTGCCGCGGCCGGAATCCCGTCGCCGCGAGCATCTCCACCGCTTCGAGGATGGACATCAGGTTGCCCTTGTTGTCCCACGCGCCGCGGCCCCAGATGAAGCCGCCCTCGATCGCGCCGGAGAAGGGCTTTTGCTGCCAGTCGCCCTCGGTGCCGGGGGCGATGGGCACGACGTCCTGGTGCGCGAGCAGGGCGATCGGCTTCGCCTTGGGGTCGCCGCCGGCCCAGGTGTAGAGCAGGCCGTACTTGCCAACGGCCTCGCGCTTGAGCACCTCATGCACCTTCGGAAAGCTCGCCTTCAAATGCTCGTGCAGGCCGACGAACTCCGTGCCGTTGGCCTCGGCGTCGTCGGTCGACGAGACGGTCTTGAAGCGCACTGCCGCGGCCAGGCGCGCCGCCGCTGCCTCGGCGTTCACCGCCACCGGCTTGACGGGCGCCACGGCGATCTGCTTCGAGGACGCAAGCCAAGTATTGCCGGCAACGGCCAGCGCAAGCACCAGTACGAGAGCGCCGATCAGCGCGAACAGCTTGCGAAGCATGTTCTCGGCCTAGCTGAAGCTCTTGCCGTCGGCCGCCAGCCGCGCCAGCAGCGGCGCGGGCTGCCAGAACTGCGCGTCGTCGTGCGGGTTGGCGGCAAAGCGATTCATCGCCTGCACGACGTTGAACAGGCCCACCGTGTCGGCGTAGCACATCGGCCCGCCGCGGAAGAGCGGGAAGCCGTAGCCGGTGAGGTAGATCATGTCGACGTCCGACGCGCGCAGCGCGATGCCCTCCTCGACGATCTTCGCGCCCTCGTTGACGAGCGCGTAAACCAGCCGGTGCACGATCTCGTCGTCGCTGATCTTGCGCGGCGTGATGCCGAGATCGGCGCGGTGCTTCTCGATCATGTCGGTCACGAGCTTGCTCGGGATGGCGTCGCGCTTGCCGGGAACGTAGTCGTACCAGCCGGCAGAAGTCTTTTGGCCGTAGCGGCCCATTTCGCACAGCAGGTCGGCCGTCTTGCTGTAGCGCAGATTGGGCTTCTCGAGGTAGCGGCGCTTGCGGATGTACCAACCCACGTCGTTGCCCGCGAGGTCGCCCATGCGGAACGGCCCCATCGCGAAGCCGAACTTCTCGACCGCCTTGTCGACCTGTTGCGGCGTGCAGCCCTCTTCGAGCAGGAAGCCGGCCTGGCGCGAGTACTGCTCGATCATGCGGTTGCCGATGAAGCCGTCGCACACGCCCGAGACGACGCAGGTCTTGCGGATCTTCTTGCCCAATGCCACCACCGTCGCCAGCACGTCCTTCGCGGTCTTCGCGCCGCGCACGACTTCGAGCAGCTTCATCACGTTGGCCGGGCTGAAGAAGTGCGTGCCGATCACGTCCTCGGGGCGCTTGGTGAAGGCGGCGATCTTGTCGACGTCCAGCGTCGAAGTGTTGGTGGCGAGGATGGCGCCGGCCTTCATCACCGCGTCGAGCGCCTTGAACACCTGCTCCTTGACGACGATGTCCTCGAACACGGCCTCGATGACCATATCGGCGTCCTTCAGGTCTTCGTAGGCCAGGGTGGTCGACAGCAGCGCCATGCGCTGCTCGTACTTGTCTGCCTTGAGCTTGCCCTTCTTGACCTGCGCCTCGTAGTTCTTGCGGATCGTCGCCACGCCCTTGTCGAGCGCGTCCTGCTTCATCTCGAGCGTGACGACCGGGATGCCGGCGCTCAGGAAATTCATCGCGATGCCGCCGCCCATCGTGCCGGCGCCGATGATGGCGACCTTGTCGACGGCGCGCAGCGGTGTGTCGGCCGGGACGTCGGGGATCTTGCTCGTCGCGCGCTCGGCGAAGAAGGCGTGGCGCAGGGCCTTGCTCTCGGGCGTCATCATCAGCGAGATGAAGATCTCGCGCTCGCGCTTCATGCCGGCGTCGAAGGGCAGCTTGACGGCGGCGGCCACCGCTTCCACGCACTGCAGCGGAGCCGGGAAGTTGCGCGACATCGCGCCGACCGTGTTGCGTGCGAACTGGAAGAAGCCGTCGGCATTGGGGTGCGTGGCCTTCAGGTTGCGCACCAGCGGCAGCGCCGCGCCCTTGGAATGCTCGGCCGCCTTCTCGGCCGCAAAGGCGACGACGCCGGTCATCAGGTCGCCTTCGATGATCTTGTCGAACAGCTTCTGGCCCGGCGCCATGGCGAGCATCTCGCTCTTCACGGCCTCGCCGCTGACGATCATGTTGAGCGCGTTCTCGACGCCCAACGCACGCGGCAGCCGCTGCGTGCCGCCGGCACCCGGCACAAGGCCGAGTTTGACTTCCGGCAGCGCGACTTGCGTACCGGGCGATGCGACGCGGTAGTGGCAGCCCAGCGCCAGCTCCAGCCCGCCGCCCATGCAGACGCTGTGGATCGCGGCGACGACCGGCTTGCTGCAGGCCTCGAGCACCAGGATCACGCTCAGCAGGTTGGGTTCGGCCAGCGCCTTGGGCGAACCGAATTCGCGAATGTCGGCACCGCCCGAGAACGCCTTGCCGGCGCCGGTGATGACGATCGCGGCGACCGCCGCATCGGCCTGCGCGCGTGCCAGGCCGTCGGTGATCCCGAGTCGGGTCGCGTGACCGAGCCCGTTGACGGGCGGGTTGTCCAGCGTGATGACGGCGACATTGCCGCGAACTTCGTAGTTGGCGCTCATGGAGGAACCTCGGCGAAATGGGGAATGGAACGGTCGTTCGATTCTAGGATGCGTGGCCTGCCGCCGCATGTCCCTGTCGCGACAGGGACGGCCTGCGACGGCGGGGGCTACACCTCTAGCCACTCCCGGCGCACTTCGTCGTTCGCGCGCAGCTCGCTCGGCGTGCCTTCGAAGACGATGCTGCCGTGGCCCATCACGTAGCAGCGGCCGGAGATTTCGAGCGCGATCGTGAGCTTCTGCTCGACGAGCAGCACCGAGACACCGCGGCGCTGCAATTCCTTCAGGTACAGCGCCACCTGCTCGACGATCTTGGGCGCCAGGCCCTCGGTCGGCTCGTCGATCATGATCAGGTCGGGGTCGCCCATCAGCGTGCGGCACAGCGTGAGCATCTGCTGCTCGCCGCCCGACATCACGCCGGCCTCGATGTTCCTGCGCTCGCCCAGGCGCGGGAACATGCCGTACATGTCGTCGAACGACCACCTCGGCGTGGCCTTGCCGCGCTTCTCGCCCAGCATCAGGTTCTGGTGCACGGTGAGCTTGGGGAAGATGTCGCGGTTCTCGGGCACGTAGCCGATGCCGTGGTGGGCGATCGCGAACGCCGGGTGACCGAGGATCTCCTTGCCCTTGAAGCGGACCGAGCCCTGCCCGCGAACCAAGCCCATGATCGTCTTGACGGTCGTCGAGCGCCCCGAGCCGTTGCGCCCGAGCAGGCTCACGATCTCGCCCTCGCCGACCTGCAGGTCGACGCCGTGCAGGATGTGGCTCTTGCCGTAGAACGCGTGAAGGTCGGTTAGTTGCAGCATGGCTCAGAGGCTGAGAGTCTGTCGGGCGTGCCCGAGCAGCGCGCCAGAAGGCGGACGATCTAGGCGCAAAGCACAGCCATAGCTTGAGCTATGGCGAGCATTTGCAACGACGAGCGGGTGGCTTGTGGCGTGATGAGCGGGCATGATCGACAGACTCTCAGCCTCTCAGGCCCTCGCCTCTTCGAGCTGATGCTCGGCCAGCACCGAGCCCAGGTAGGCCTCCTGCACGCGCGCATTCGCGCGCACGGCCTCGGGAACGTCGAAGGCGATCACCTCGCCGTAGACGAGCACTGCGATCTTGTCGGCGAGGCCGAACACGACGCCCATGTCGTGCTCGACGGTGAGCAGCGTCTTGCCGACCGTGACCTCGCGGATGAGTTCGACGAAGCGCTTGGTTTCGCTCTTGCTCATGCCGGCCGTCGGCTCGTCGAGCAGCACCACGTTCGCGCCGCCGGCGATCGTCAGACCCACTTCGAGCGCGCGCTGCTCGGCGTAGGTCAGGTTCATCGCCAACGTGTCGCGCTTGCGATCGAGCTTGATCATCGTCATCAGTTCCTCGGCGCGCGCGTTCGCGTCGTCCAGGCTGGCGAGGAACTTCCAGAACGCGTAACGGTAGCCGAGCGACCAGAGCACGCCGCAGCGCAGGTTCTCGAACACCGACAGGCGGCCGAAGATGTTGGTGATCTGAAAACTGCGCGCCAGACCCATGCGGCTGATCTCGTAGGGCTTGAGGCCGTCGATGCGCTCGCCGTTGAGCAGGATCTCGCCGCTCGTGGGCCCGAAGCGCCCGCTCATCAGGTTGAACAGCGTCGACTTGCCGGCGCCGTTAGGCCCGATGATGGCCACGCGCTCGCCGGCTTCGACCGCGAGATTGGTGTTGCGAATGATCTCCGTCCTGCCGAAGGACTTGCGCAGGTTCTTCAATTCGACCGCATAGCGAGCGTTCATGCGGCCTCCCGCGCGTGGATCGCGGCTTCGATCTCGCCTTGCACTTCGCCCCAGCGCCGGGCGAAGCGGCGACGCGCCAGCTCGAACAGCGCTGCGCCGACACCGGCGACCGCCAGCGCGCCCAGCCAGCTGGGCAGCGCTCGAACGTTCAACTCGACGCCGAGGAACTTCATCGTCGGCCCGAGCGCCTCGTTGAGCTGGATGTGATAGACCATCTCGATCATCGCCGCCGTGCCGAGGAATGCCAGCGCGCCAGCCACGGCGAGTTGCACATACCCGCCGAGCAGTCCCCTCAACTTGCCGAACGCAGCGACGCGAAGGTTCATCATGATTAGGCTGGCGATGCCACCTGGTGCGAACATCACCATCACCATGAACACGAGGCCGAGGTAGAGCAGCCAGGCCTTGGTGATCTCGGAGAGAAGGACAGCCGAGACGACCATCAATATCGCGCCGATGATGGGGCCGAAGAAGAAGGTCGCTCCGCCGACGAAGGTGAACAGCAGGTAGCCGCCGGAGCGAAGAGCGCTGACCACCTCGCCCGTCGCAATCTCGGAGTTCACCGCGTACATGCCGCCGGCCACACCGGCAAAGAAGCCGGCGATGATGAACGAGAAGTAGCGCACGCGCTGCGTGCTGTAGCCGATGAACTCGACGCGCTCGGGGTTGTCGCGCACCGCGTTGAGCATGCGGCCGAGCGGCGTGCGCGTGAATGCGTACATGCCGGCCGTGCACAGGACGGTGTAGATCGCGAGCAGGTAGTAGACCTGGATTTGCGGCCCGAACGTGACTCCAAGCACCGGCTTGCCGACGATTCGGTTGGCGGCGATGCCGGCCTCGCCACCGAAGAACTCCGGCACCAACAGCGTCGCCGAGTAGACGAGTTCGCCGATGCCGAGCGTGATCATCGCGAACGTGGTGCCCGACTTCTTGGTCGTCACGAAGCCGAACAGCACGGCGAAGAACAAACCCGCGACGCCGCCGACGAGCGGAATCAGGCTGACCGGAATGGGAAGCTGTCCGTCGCCGGCAGCCTTGAGGGCGTGAATGGCAACGTAGGAACCCAGACCCGAGTACACCGCGTGGCCGAAGCTCAGCATGCCGCCCTGACCGAGCAGGATGTTGAACGACAAGCAGGCGACGATGGCAATGCCCATCTGCGAGAGCATGGTCACCGCCAGCCCGCTGCTGAAGATCCACGGCGCGACGAGCATCACGGCGGCGGCGACGCCCCACACGATCATGTCGCTTGGGCCCAGAGCTCCGTAGCGGTTGCGCGAAAGGTTCATGCTCAGCCCTCCCGCGTTCCCATCAGGCCCTTGGGCCTGAAAATCAGAATCAGCACCAGGAACAGGTACGGCAGGATGGGAGCCACCTGCGACACGGTGAGCTTGAGCAGAGAGTTGTCAGCCGCGGCGGGGCCCAGCGCGACGCCGAGCGACTTCAGCGCCGACACAAGCGAGTAGTCCAGCGCCACTGCAAACGTCTGGATGACGCCGATCAGCAGCGAGGCGACAAAGGCCCCGGCGAGCGACCCCATGCCGCCGACCACGACGACGACGAAGATCACCGAGCCGACGGTCGCCGCCATCGACGGCTCAGTGACGAAGGTGCTGCCCCCGATCACGCCGGCCAGACCCGCGAGCCCGGCGCCGACGCCGAACACCAGCATGAAGACCCGCGGCACGTTGTGCCCCAGCGCCTCGACCATCTCCGGGTGCGTGAGCGCACTCTGGATCACGAGGCCGATGCGGGTGCGCGTCAGCAGCAGCCACAGCGCGACCAGCATCACGAGCGCGATGAACATCATGAAGCCGCGCGTGGCCGGGAACGGCGAGCACACGATGCGCACGGCCGCGTCGGCCGTGCTGCACATCGCGGCCGGCGCTGCGCCCCACAGCAGATGCATGCCGTCGACCGACGACGTCACGAGCGTGAACGCCGGCCCGCGCAAGGCCTCGGGTGGCTGAAAGTCAACCGCGATGCGGCCCCAGATGAGCTGCACCAGTTCCAGCAGCACATAGGACAGGCCGAAGGTGATCAGCAACTCGGGCACATGGCCGAACCGGTGCACGCGTCGCAGGCAGTAGCGCTCGAATGCTGCGCCGAGCATGGCCACGACCAGCGGGGCGACGAACAGCCCGGGCCAGAAGCCGACCAGCTTGGCAATCGAGTAGGCGACGTAGGCGCCCACCATGTAGAAGCTCGCATGGGCGAAATTAAGCACGCCCATCATGCTGAGAATGAGCGTTAGGCCCGAGCTCAGCATGAACAGCAACAGCCCGTAGCTCAGGCCGTTGAGCATCGAAATCGTGAAGAACTCCATGAAGCGGCGAGCGTGCGAGAGCAGTCCGGTGAGAGCGAGTATCTGTCAACTCGCGCAAACAGGGCCCGCCGGGTCAAACCCGATCGGGCCCTGCACGACGATCCGGGCGCTCAGGAGCCGGCCGGGCGCACCATCTGGCAACTGGTGGGCGTGCTCGAGACATAGGGCGGGTACTCGGCGACCGGCACCATCGTCATGCCGGTGTTCTCGGGCGAATAAGGGAACTTCGCGTCGGCCTTCTGCCAGACGGCGATGTACAGCTGCTGCTGCAACTGGTGGTCGGTCTTGCGCATCTCGGTTTCGCCGCCGAAGGCGCTCTTGAGCTTCATGCCCTCCATCGCCAAAGCCACCTTCACCGGGTCGGTCGACTTGGCCTTGGCCATTGCCGCGCCGAGGTACTCGAACTGGCGGATGACCGCGCCCGTGTACAGGTCGTCGTTGTACTTGGCCTTGAAGTCCTTCATGTAGACATCCATCGCCCCGCCCATGTTGTAGTGGGCGTAGGCGACCTGGTACACCTTTCCGGCGCCCGAGGTTCCGAGGGCCGTCGGCGTGCCGGTCACGCCGGTGTAGTAGGTGAAGAACCTGCCGGTGTAGCCGCCTTCGTTGGCGGCCTTGACGAGCAGCGACAGGTCCGAGCCCCAGTTGCCGGTGATCACCGTGTCGGCGCCCGAGGCCTTGATCTTGGCGATGTAGGGCGCGAAGTCGCGCACCTGTGCCAGCGGATGCAGGTCTTCGCCGACGATCTGGATATCCGGGCGCTTGCGGGCCAGGTCTTCCTTCGCGTAGCGCGCGACCTGCTGGCCGTGCGAGTAGTTCTGATTCAGCAGGTAGACCTTCTTGATGTCGGGCTGGTCCTTCATGAAGGTCGTGATCGCTTCCATCTTCATCGTCGTGTCGGCGTCGAAGCGGAAATGCCAGAAGCTGCACTTGCTGTTGGTGAGGTCGGGGTCGACCGCGGCCTCGTTGAGGAACAGCACTTCCTTGCCGGGGTTGCGTTCGTTGTGCTTGTTGATGGCGTCGATCAGCGGCACCGCGACCGACGAGCCGTTGCCCTGGATGACGTAGCGGATGCCCTGGTCGATCGCCGACTTGAGTGCGTTCAGGCTCTCCGTCGGACTGAGCTTGTTGTCGACGCCGATGACCTCGAACTTCACGCCCGCCGGGTTGGTCGCGCTGAAGCGTTCGGCGAGGAACTGCTGCGTCTTGAGCTGATTCGTGCCGACCGGGCCCATCAGGCCGGTCAGCGGGTCGATCCACATGATCTTCACGGTCTGCCCGGCCAGCGGCTTGGCCTGGCCGAACGCCAGCGTGGCCGAAACGACGAGCGAGGCGCCGAGCGCCAGTGTGAACAGGCCCTTGGCCTTGGGGGTGTGTTGCAGATTCATGAAGCCAAACTCCTGTGGTAACGGGTGGCGCGAGGGTACGGGACGGTGAGTGCAAGCGTTACAGGGACTTCCCCCAATGCCCTGTCACCTGCGCAACAGGGCCGAGCGGTGCCACGCAGCGGATGACCCTTGCCAGAGCGAAACATCGCGCGCTCACTACACTTCCCCGATGAGTGCCGTCCTTCAGCCGCCTTTGGCGCCCGCGCTGCGCTGGCGCAATCGATTCGCGCAGTTGGGGCCGGCGTTCTACACGGCACTGCCTTCCGAGCCGCTGCCGGCGCCGCGTTGGGTCGCCCGCAGCGCCTCATGCGCGCGCCTGCTGGGCCTGCCGAGCGACTGGTGGAAGGATGCCGATGCACTGGAGGTCTTCAGCGGCAACGCGCTGTGGCCGGGCATGCAGCCGCTGGCCAGCGTCTACAGCGGACATCAGTTCGGCGTCTGGGCCGGTCAGCTCGGCGACGGGCGCGCGCTGTGGCTGGGCGAGATCGATGCGCCCGGCGGCGGGCTCGAGATCCAACTCAAGGGATCGGGGCTGACGCCCTACTCGCGCATGGGCGACGGCCGGGCCGTGCTGCGTTCGTCGATCCGCGAGTTCCTGTGTTCGGAGGCGATGCACGGCCTGGGCATTGCGACCACCCGTGCGCTGTGCGTGACGGGCTCCGATCTCCCTGTGCGACGCGAGGCGATCGAGACCGCCGCGGTCGTCACCCGCGTCGCGCCGAGCTTCATCCGCTTCGGTCACTTCGAGCACTTTGCCCACCACGACCAGCACGCCGAGCTGGCGCAACTGGCCGACTTCGTCATCGAGCATCACTACCCGCAGTGCCGCGATGCCGCGCAGCCGGTCGCGGCTTTGCTCGAAGCCGTTGCGCTGCGCACGGCGCAGACCGTCGCGCAGTGGCAGGCGGTGGGCTTCTGCCACGGCGTGATGAACACCGACAACATGTCCATCCTCGGATTGACGATCGACTACGGGCCGTTCGGGTTCCTCGACGCCTACGACCCCGACCACATCTGCAATCACTCTGACCATCAGGGCCGCTACGCCTTCGCCCGCCAGCCTAATGTGGCGCTTTGGAACCTGCACGCGCTCGCGCAGGCGCTGCTGCCGCTGCTGGGCGACGCGGACGAAGCGAGCGAACGCGCGCTGGCCGCGCTGGAGTCCTATCGAACGGCATTCCCGCAGGTGCTGCTGGCGCGAATGACGGCCAAGCTCGGCCTGAAGGCGGCCGACGAAGGCACGCGCGAGCTCGTGGACGGCCTGATGCGTTTAATGGCGGCTGACCGCGCCGATTTCACGATCACGATGCGCCGGCTGGCGGATTTCGACAGCGCCCCGGGCGCGCGCAACGACGCCCTGCGCGACCTCTTCATCGACCGCATTGCGTTCGACGCCTGGGCCGTACGTTACCGCCAGAGGCTGCGCCAGGAAGCCAGCATCGACGCCGAGCGGCGCGTGCAGATGCAGCGCGTGAACCCACGGGTCGTGCTGCGCAACCATCTTGGCGAGACGGCCATTCGCCTTGCCAGCGAGGGCGACTTCGCCGAAGTGGAGCGGCTGCTAGGCGTCCTGGCGGCTCCGTTCGACGAGCCGGCGAGGCCCTCGGCGCAAGACCGCGCGGATGCCGGCTTCCCGCCCGACTGGGCGCAAGCTATCGCGGTATCGTGCTCATCATGAAGAAGACCGACGACAAGGCCTACCCGGTGCAGAAGTCCGACGCCGAATGGCGCGCGGAGCTCGACCCCATGCAATACCAGGTGGCGCGTAAGGCGGCGACCGAGCGGCCCTTCAGCGGCAAGTACTGGGAGCATTTCGAGCCCGGGAGCTACCTGTGCGTCGGATGCGCAGCGCCGCTCTTCGCGTCAACGACCAAGTTCGACGCCGGCTGCGGCTGGCCGAGCTACTGGCAACCGATCAACTCCGAAGTCGTCGAGCGCATCGAGGACCGCAGCCTGGGCATGGTGCGCATCGAAGTTCGCTGCAACAACTGTGGCTCCCACTTGGGCCATGTGTTCGACGACGGCCCCGCGCCGACCGGCGAGCGCTACTGCATCAACTCGGCGGCGATAAAATTCGAGATGACCCGCTAAGCGCACCTCGATGAAAATCCTGCTCGACTTCCTGCCGATCCTGCTCTTCTTCGCCACCTTCAAGTTCGCCGAGCACGACGCGCAGGGAGCCGCGGATTTCGCGACCCGTCACTTCGGCTTCCTCGTTTCCGGCGGCGTGATCGGGCCGACCGAAGGGCCGGTGCTGTTGGCCACGCTGGTCGTGATCGTGGCCACCTTGGCGCAGGTCGCCGTGGCGCTCGCGCGCGGACGCAAGGTCGACCTCATGCTGTGGATCAGCTTCGGGCTCGTCACCGTGCTCGGCGGCGCGACCGTCTGGTTCCACAACGAGACCTTCATCAAGTGGAAGCCGAGCGTCCTCTACTGGGCGATGGGGCTTTCCTTCCTCGCCAGCCAGTTCGTGTTCCACAAGAACCTGCTGCAAACGCTGCTCGGCGAGCAGCTCGAACTGCCGAGCGAGGTCTGGCAGCGATTGAACCTGGCCTGGATCACATTCTTCGCATGCATGGGCGTGCTCAACCTCGTCGTCGTCTACAACTTCTCGACCGCGACCTGGGTCAACTTCAAGCTCTTCGGTGGCATGGGCCTGATGCTGCTGTTCACGCTCGCGCAGGGTGTCTACCTGAGTCGGCACATCGAGCCCGAACAGAGCGCGGCCGACGCGCCGCCCGAGGCCCCGTGAACATGCCTGAAACGTCGAAGGCGGCGACGCGCGAGCGCATCGAGCGTGCCTTGCGCGAGGCCCTTGCGCCAGTGCAACTCGAGGTGCAGGACGATAGCCATCTGCACGCCGGCCACGCTGGTGCCCGCGAAGGCGGGCATTACAGCATCGTCATCACCGCCGATGCGTTTCGCGGTCTGTCGCGGCTGCGCCGGCACCGGCTCGTATATGATGCCGTCGGCCCGCTGACGACGCAGGGCATCCATGCGCTGGCTATCGACGCGCGCTCCCTCGACGAGACCTGAAACCCCGCTTCAAACCGCCCTCGCGCCCCGCGCGCCGAAGGCGCCATCACGACTCCACTGCCGCCCTTGCGAAAGGCTTGTGCCCCATGATCGCTTCGTTCCCCAAGAATCTGCCGCACCTCGCGGTCTGGATTGCCGCATCGGCCGCGCTGCTGCTCCCCTTGGCGGCCACGGCCCAGAACGTGGCCATCGTCAACGGCAAGGCCGTGCCCAAGTCGCGCGTGGACGCCCTGATCCAGCAGGCGACGAGCCAGGGCCAGCCGCGCACGCCCGAACTCGAGGCCCAAGCGCGCGACGAGGTCGTGCTGCGCGAGATGTTCGTGCAGGAGGCCGAGCGCCAGGGCGTCACGTCTTCGGCCGAGTACAAGGCGCAGATGGAACTGGCGCGCCAGACCATCCTCATCCGTGCTCTGTTCGCGGACTACCAGGCCAAGCACCCGATCACCGACGCCGACTTGAAGGCCGAGTACGACAAGATCAAGGCGCAGACGCCGCTGGGCGCCGAGTACCGCGCCAGCCACATCCTGGTCGAGAGCGAAGACCAGGCCAAGGCGCTGATCGTGCAGATCAAGGGCGGGGCCAGCTTCGAGGATCTGGCGCAGAAGAATTCGAAAGACCCGGGGTCGGGCGAAAAGGGCGGCGACCTCGACTGGGCCAACGCGACCGCGTACGTGCCCGAGTTCTCGCAGGCCATGGTCAAGCTCAAGAAGGGCGAGATGACGGAAGTGCCGGTGAAGTCGCAATACGGCTACCACGTGATCAAGGTCGTCGACATCCGCGAGGCGCAGTTCCCGCCTTTCGAGGACGTGAAGCCGCAGATCCAGCAGCGCCTGGTGCAGATGCGCTTGGCGCAGTACCAGACCGAGATCCGCGCGAAGGCGAAGACAGACTACAAGTTCTCTTCGAACTGAGCGTCCAGGCCGCCGCGCCGACGCGCGGCTCGCAAAGCGACCGGGCGTCCCCAACTCTTGGGCATGTCGACACCTTGTCGACCTTGCCCAGAGAGCACGCCATGAACATGGCCAGCCCGCGCGCGGCGCCTGCCGGCTTGACAGTCATCCTGACCCTGTTCCAGTTGCTGGAGCGCCTTGAAAACAGTTCGGCGCCGGTTGCCGCTGATCCGTACCGCGCTGCGATCGTCGTCGCGCGTCGGCAGGCCGTGGCCGGCGTACGGTGTCGATCAAAGCACTGCCAGCGAGCTTTCCACGCGGCCAGCTTCGATACGCAACTGACGGTCGCAACGCGCCGCGATGGCGCGGTCGTGCGTCACCAGGACCAGGGTCGTCCCGGCTTCGCGATTGAGGTCGAACATGAGTTCCATCACCTTTGCGCCGGTCGCGAAATCCAGGCTCCCGGTCGGCTCGTCGGCGAGCAGCACCGACGGACGGACGACAAAGGCGCGTGCCAGCGCGACGCGTTGCTGCTCGCCGCCGGAAAGCACCTTCGGATAATGCGACAACCGATCCGCCAGGCCCACGCGGCGCAGGATCTCGGTCGCCTGCGCGCGTGCATCGCTGCGCCCCTGAAGTTCGAGCGGCAGCATCACGTTCTCGAGCGCGGTCAGGTTGGCAAGCAACTGAAAGCTCTGGAACACGAAGCCCAACCGCTCGCCGCGCAGCGCGGCGCGCGCATCCTCATCCTGCGCGAACAGGTCGACTCCGCACACGCGCACGGTGCCGCTGGTCGGCGTGTCGAGCCCGGCGATGATCGCCAGCAGCGTGCTCTTGCCCGAGCCCGAGGCGCCGACGATGGCCGCGGATTCGCGCGCCTCGAGCGCGAAATCGATCTCGTGGAGAATCGTCAGCGTACCGCTGGAGTCGGCTACCTGCTTGGTGACGCGCTCGACGGAAATGATGGGTTCGGACATGGGTGAGGCTTTGCGAATGGCGATCAGCAGGCGGCGCGTTCTGGGCCACTGTAGCGCGTGGCTTGCCGCGGCGTCAGCCCTGCCCGTAATGGCCGCGGAATCGGGCAGGACCGTGCTCGTCGTCGGCGACAGCTTGTCGGCCGAGTATGGTCTCGTACGCGGCACGGGATGGGTGACGCTGCTCGAACAACGCCTGGCGGCACGCAAGCCCGCCGTCGGCGTCGTCAACGCCAGCATCAGCGGCGACACGAGCTCCGGCGGCCTCTCGCGCCTGCCCGAGTTGCTGGCCCGGCATCGGCCGACGCACGTGATCGTCGAGCTCGGTGGCAACGACGCTCTGCGCGGCCTGCCCCTATCGATGACCCAGGCCAACCTGAGCGCCATGGCGCGCGCGGCCAAGGGCGCCGGGGCCAGGGTGCTGCTCGTCGGCATGCAGGTGCCGCCCAACTACGGCCGCAAATACGGCGACGATTTCGCGGCGTTGTTCGCCGTCGTCGCCAAGGCCGAAGGCGCGGCGCTGGTGCCGTTCTTGCTCAAGGGCGTCGCCGATGCGCCACAGGCCGAGGCGCTGTTCCAGGCCGACCGCATCCACCCGAACGCGCAGGCGCAGGCGGCGATGATGGACAACGTCTGGGTCGTGCTTCAGCCGCTGCTCAAGTGAGACGCTACCGGGCTGAGCCCGTGCCGCTCACTTCTCCGCCTTGCCCTTCTCCCGCAGTTCGTCCTTGCGTTCGCGTTCGTGCTCGCGCGGTGCAGGCGCCGGCATGGGCGCGTGGGAAGGCGTTGGCGCAACGACGGCGGGTGTCGCGGCCGAGGCATGAGGTGCAGCATTGCCGGGGGCCTTGTGCGTTGGCGGCGCCGATGACGACGCAGGCCTGGCCTGCCCTTCGACGGGCATCGGGTAGCGTTGCGGCGGCGCCGCCGCCGGAGTCGTCGCTGGCGGAGGGCTCGGCCTAGCCACCGGCGATGAGGGCTGCGCGACTGGCGATGCGGGCTGCGCGACCGGCGATGAGGGCTGCGCGACTGGCGATGCGGGCTGCGCGACCGGCGCTACCTGCGCCGTGGCGGGCGGCGGGTACCTGTGCCGCTCAGTATTGGCGTTAGCTGGCGGCACCGGCGCCGTGCTCGCCGCCGTGCCATGCCTGCCGCCGTCGCCCGGCCGCGGGTCGGTCAACTGGACCCGTGATGGCGCGACCGGACCGCGCGCGCTCACGCCGCCGGCAGGCACGAAAGTCGTCGCGCCGGGCACGCCGCGATGAACGTAATTCGCCTGGTGTGCGGCGGCGTTCGGGTCGTTGGCGATGGTCGCCAGGTTGTCGATGCGGTTCACATGGCCGCCGTTGACCCGGTGGACGTACTCGGGGCTGACCCGGTAGCCCGGAACGAAGACTTCGCGCGGCGCGAGCGGGAACCAGCCGACCTTCGGCCCGGCGCCGATCGCCACGCCAACCGGCGCCGAACCCACCCAGGCCACCAGCGCCGGCGCGTAGACCGGCCTCGCGACCCACTGACCCGGCGCCCAGGCCCACGCGTCATGGCGATACACCCATCGCCCGTAGTGGAACGGCGCGAAGCCCCACGGCGCGTCGTCGACCCAGGTCCATCCCCACGGCTTGATCCAGGCCCAATGTCCATAGCGGTACGGTGCCCAGCCGGGCGCGACGCCGCGCGGCACCCACAGCGCGCCGTACTCGGGGTCGTTCTCCCAGCGGCCGTTGCGGTCGAGGTCTTCAATGCCAGTCATCTCGGGCGAGACGTATTTCGCCGACACGCTTTGCTCGTCGTTCAAATCGGCGGCGGCCACCTCGTCGCCGAAGGTATCGCGCAGCGGCTCGATGAGCGCGAACTGCGTGCGGCCGTTGTTCCACACATCGGCACGCTGCCCGGCTGCGAGGGTGACGGCGTTGCCCGGCGCTTCGAGCCGAAGTTGCCCGCTCCAGACCGTCACGCTGCTTGTGGCGTCGACACGATCGAGGCGATAGCGGCCAGCGCGATCGGGCTTGAAGCGTCCTTCGGCGGTGAGGAGTTCGGTCTCGCGCGCGGCCTCGTGCGCTCGCAGGCGAAGTGCCAGCAGGCCGTTGTGGAGTTGCACGCGAACGACGTCGTCGTGGAGTTGCAGCACTTCGATCTCGGTGCCTGCGCTCAGACGCAAGGTCGACGAGCCGATGCGCAGCGTGGCCCGGCCGTCGGCGCCGGTCGAGAGGCGATCGCCCGTCGTCAGGGGACGGTTGCGCACGGCGGTGACCCAATCTGCAGACTCGGTGCCGAACAGCCAGACCTGACCCTGCAACTCCGCGAGCCGGCCTACGCGGTCCGACGGATCGGCGAGCGCCGCATGCGCCAGGAGGCTCATCAACAAGGCCGCCAGCAGGCGGTGCCAGCAGCGCGAGATCGGTGCCATGACAGGCTCCTTTCGGTTCGGTGTGGTGGCGCGCGGGCAGCGTGCAGGACGCTGCCTGCATTCACTCCGGATCCACCGGTGTGAGCCCTTAACGCGGGCCGAGGCGTCTTGGCTGACCGCCGACTCGCGCGCTTGCACGGGCCAGGCATTGCGTGCGCTGCTGCGCCTTCACTTCAGGTTCCTGGCGAGGAAGCTCTCCAGCCGCAGTGCGAAGTCGATGCGGTTGTCGAGGATCTGCCAGCCATGGCCCTCGCTTTCGTAGGTGATCCACTCCGGCTCGACGCCCGCCGCGCGCAGTGCGGCGCGCACGCGCGTTCCGTGTTCAAGCGGCACGCGCCGATCGAGCGTGCCATACGCCAGCAGCACCGGCGACTTGATGCGCGTCGCCAACTCCACCGGCGCGATCTCGGCCATGGCGGCGGCATCGTCGACCGCATCGCCGACCAGTGCGCGCAGCCCGAAGCGTCGCGTCGCGTCGCCGACATCGCGGTCGACGTCGAACAGCATGCGCGGGTCGGTGATGGCCATCCAGGCCGCGCCGCAGCGGTAGGCTTCGGGGTGCCGAGCGAGCCCCATCAGCGCCGCATAGCCACCGTAGCTCGCACCGGCGATGCAGACGCGCTTCGGGTCGGCCCAACCCTGGTCAACGGCCCATTGCAACGCATCGGCGACATCGTCTTGCATCGCCAAGCCCCACTGCTTCCAGCCGGCGCGGAAGTGCTCGCCGCCGAAGCCGGCGCTGCCGCGAAACTCGGCTTCGATGACCAGGTATCCGCGCGAGGCCAGGAACTGCGCGTTCTGACTCCATTGCCAGTGCCCGCCGCGCATCCACGGCCCGCCGTGAACGAGCACCACCGCGGGCCGCGGCGACGCGGATGGCGGATGCGGCGTCGTGATCCACAGCGGCAGATCCAGGCCATCGCGCGCCCGGATGCGGTGGAATGCGACCTCCGCCATCTGGCCGGGGTCGATATCCTTTCGCGCCTGGCCGACGACCGTCCAGCGCTCGCCTTGCGGCCGGTAGACCCAGTACTTTCCGGGGTCGCGGTCCGCGAACGAGTAGACCAGTACGACGGCTTCAGACGACTCGCAGCGGCTGCAGGTGATGCGGTTGATCCGCCCGGGCAACTTGGCGTCGACGGCGTGCTGAAGCGCCTTCATCCGTGGCCTGAACCATATCGTCGACTCCTTGTCGGCATCGACCCGGACTCCTGCCGCCAGGCCGCTGTCGGCATCGACGACGATCTCGCCGGTGACGTCGAAACCCGGCGCGCTGGCCAGTGCCTGGGTGAACGGACGCCCGGCCTTGAAGTCGAAGCGCTTGAGAACCGATATTCCTTTGGGCCCGCCGCCTGCCGTGACGTAGAGGTCGCCAGCCGAATCGACCAGCCGCGGTATGAAGCTCGGCGACAGGCTGCCCATGCGCGCCAGTTCGACCCATTCGGTCCGGCCGGGCGCGCGCCAGTGGATGCGCGTCATGCCTTCGGTGGTGGACACGATCACCCGAGGTTCACCCCTGGGGTCGAACAGCCACCCCACCGCGTTCGGTGGCTCATCGAAGGCGGATGCGGACACGCGACCGCTGACGACGTCCATGCGCTTGACCCGTATCGACTGCAGCCTCCCCTGGCGGTCGAAGCGGCGCTCGCCGATGATCACTTCATCGCCTTCTCCTGTGGGGACGGTGAGCAGCACGTGCGTCGCATTGAGCGGCTCGCCTTCTGCAGCGGCCGCGCCGTTGCCCGGCTTGCGCGTCATCTCGACGAGTTGGCGAAGCGCGCTACCGTCGGGCTTGACGCTGAACAGCCCGGGCGCCACGCGCAGATCGCCGCTGCCGCGTTCGAGGTCGGTCAGCGTAAAGACCAGGCGTCCGTCGTTGACCCAATGGAAGGCACCGATGTCGGCATTGTCGAAGCGGGCGGCCTGCTGCGACGGACCGCCCTTCTGCAGATCGAAGGTCACGAGCCGGATGCGCTTGTCGTCGATGCCGGTCTTCACCGCCAGCCAGCGCCCCGAGGGCGACAGCTTGGCCTCACCGATGTCGGGATCGCGAAAGAAGCTCGCCGCCGGTATCGACCGCGCAGCGTCTTCAGGCGTCTGCGCCATCGCCGCCGAAGCGACGCCCAGCGCACAGAATGCTGCGGCGGCGAGCCTGCCAAACGGTCGCGCCGCGAGCTCAGTGGGCATGCGTTTTGAAACCCACTCGAGTGCGTCAGTCAAACGAATGCCAGACCAATGAGCGTCCCGCGGTCACTTCAGGTTCCGGGCCAGGAAGGCTTCGAGGCGCTTCGCGAAGTCGACGCGGTTCTCCAAGCGCTGCCAACCGTGGCCTTCGCCCTCGTAGGCGATCCATTCCGGCTCCTGCCCGGCCGCGCGCATCGCGGCGCGCATTCGGTTGCCGTGGTCGATGGGCACTCGGCGGTCGAGCGTGCCGTAGGCCAGCAGCACCGGCACCTTGATGCGCGCCGCCTGTTCCACCGGCGCGATGTCCTTCAAGGCCTGCGCGTCCTTCACCGGGTCGCCGAGCAAGGCCGGCAGGCCGAACTTCTTGTACTCCTCGGGAAGGTCGTTGATCCAGTCCAGCCCGAACAGCAAGCGCGGGTCGGTCACTGCCACCCAGGCCGCGCCGCAACGATAGAGATCGGGATGCCTGACCAGGCCCATCAGCGTCGCATAGCCGCCGTAGCTCGCGCCAGCGATGCAGACCCGCTTCGGGTCGGTCCAGCCCTTGCTGATCGCCCACAGCACGGCATCCGCGACGTCGTCCTGCATGGCCAGTCCCCACTGCTTCCAGCCGGCCCTGAAATGCTTGTCGCCAAAGCCGGTGCTGCCGCGGAATTCGGGTTCGATGACGAGGTAGCCACGCGAGGCCAGGAACTGCGCTTGCGCTTCCCACTGCCAGTGACTGCCGCGCATGAACGGCCCGCCGTGAACCAGCACGACGGCCGGCCTCGGCGAAGCCGATGGCGCCTTCGGCGTCGTGATCCAGACTGGCATTTCGAGGCCGTCCCGAGTGCGTGCGTGATGCAAGTCGAGCGTTGCCATCTCGCGCGGGTCGACACCCTTGCGCGCGGGCCCGACCACGACCCATCGCTCACCCTCAGGCCGGTAGATCCAGTACTGCCCCGGATCCTGATCGGAATACGAATACACGCGGACCACCGCATCGGGCAGCGCACAGCGACTGCAACCAACCCGATTGATCCGTCCCGGCAGCTTGGCATCGACCGCCTGCTGCAGCGCCTTCATCCTTGGGGCAAACCACACCGTCGTCTCCGCGTCGGTATCGACGCGCACACCAGCCGCCATGCCACTGTCACGGTCGAACAGGAGTTCCCCGGCGAAGTCGAAGCCCGGCGCACTGACGAGCGCGTCAGCCTGCGGCTGGGCCGCTTTGAAGTCGAAGCGCTTGAGTACGTCGGTGCCTCCAGGACCATCCCCGGTTGTGACGTACAAGTCGCCCGAAGCATCGACGAACCTCGGCACGAAGGCTGGCGACAAGCTGGCAAAGTGCGCCAGTTCAGCCCAGTCGTCGCGACCCGGTGCCCGCCAATGGACTTGCGTCACACCGTCCTTGACCGACACGATCACCCTCGGCTCGCCCTTGGGATCGAACAGCCATCGGACAGCATTCGGCGGTGCACCGAGCGACACCGACGCAGTGCGTCCGCTTGCCACATCCAGTCGCTTCGCGCTGATCGACTTCAAGTCCCGACCACCATCGAACTTCAGCTCACCCACGATCACTTCGTCGCCACCGCCTATGGGGACGCCGAGCAACACGTGGTTCCATTCCAATGGCTCGCGTCCCACCGTCCGCGAATTGACGAAGAACGGGCTGTTTAACTTGACGAGCTGTCGCAGTTCACTACCGTCGGGACGCACGCTGAATAGCCCGGGGGCCACTCGTTGATCGCCACTGCCGCGTTCAAGGTCGACAAGGTCGAACACGAGGCGATCGTCGTTGACCCAATGAAAGGTTCGGATGTCGGCGTCGGTGTAGCGCACGGTCTGCGTCGCCGCATTCTTGGCCTGCAAGTCGAACGCCATCAGGCCGATGCGTGTTCCTCCGAACCCGGTCTTCACCACCAACCAGCGTCCGGAAGGCGACAGCTTGGCGTCTGCAATGTCGGCGTCGCGGAAGAAGGCTTCCGCGGGAATCTGCCCCGCAACTGGGGTTGGCATCTGCGCAAGCGCTGACGCGCAAGTGACCAAGACGCCAAGCGTCAGGATGAAGAGCCCACAGAACCTTCTCATTGCGACCTCCGTGTCCGCCATTCTCCGCTCACAGCTCGATCACTCCGACTTCGCGCTGGGCGCGGCACTCAATCGTCCGCAAGCTCTTCCAGTTCCGGGAACAACACGCTCGTGTACCCGAACTTCGTGAAGTCGCGCATTCGCGTCGGGTACAGGCGGCCGATCAGGTGGTCGCATTCGTGCTGAACGACGCGGGCGTGAAAGCCTGCGGCTTCGCGGTCTATGGGCTGGCCCAGCGGGTCGAAGCCGCAGTAGCGGATGCGCGCCCAGCGCGGCACCATGCCGCGCAGGCCCGGCACCGAGAGGCAACCCTCCCAGGCATCCTCTTCATCGTCGGTCAGCGCCGTGATCGTCGGGTTGATGAGCACGGTGCGTGGCACGGCAGGCGCATCGGGGTAGCGCTCGCTGTGCGCGAAACCGAAGATCACGAGTTGCAGGTCGACGCCGATCTGCGGCGCAGCCAGGCCCGCCCCGCGCGCGGCTTCCATGGTGTCGAACATGTCTTCGATCAGCGCGTGCAACTCGGGTGTGTCGAAGTGCGGCACCGGCGGCGCGACACGAAGCAGACGCGGGTCACCCATTCTCAGAATCTCTCGCACGGCCATTTGCGCTATCCCTTCATCGCATGCGTCTTTATTGCCCCGTGCCCAGCAGCGCCCTGAGTTCCTGCTCGTCGAGCACCGCGATGCCGAGCTCGTGCGCCTTGGTCAGCTTGCTCCCTGCCTCGGCACCGGCAACGACGTAGTCGGTCTTCTTCGAGACCGAGCCGCTGACCTTGCCGCCGACGGCTTCGATCATCGCCTGCGCTTGGTCGCGCGTCAGCGCCGGCAGCGTACCGGTCAGCACGAACGTCTTGCCGGCCAGCGGCTTGGGGCTTTGGTCGGCCGTGCCCTCGGTCTCGTCCCACTTGATGCCGCTCGCGCGCAGTTGCGCAATGACCTCGCGGTTGTGCTCTTGCTCGAAAAAGCTGCGGATGCTGCGTGCGACAACGGGGCCGACGTCGTTCACTTCGAGCAACTGCGCCTCGCTTGCGTCGAGGATGCGCTCGAGCATGCCGAAGTGCCGCGCCAGATCCTTCGCCGTCGTCTCGCCGACGTGACGGATGCCGAGCGCATAGACGAACCTTGCCAGCGTCGTGCGCTTGCTTGAGTGCAGCGCCGCGAGCAGCTTGTGCGCGCTCTTCTCGGCCATCCGATCGAGGGCGGCGAGCTGGCCCGCGTCCAGCGCATAGATGTCCGGCAGCGTGCGGATCAAGCCGCCGTCGACGAGCTGGTCGACCAGCTTGTCGCCCAGGCCATCGATGTCCATCGCGCGCCGGCTGGCGAAGTGCAGGATGGCCTGCTTGCGCTGCGCCGGGCAGAAGAGGCCGCCCGTACAGCGGTGGTCGATGCCGCCCTTTTCGCGCAGCACACGGCTGGCGCAGACCGGGCACTCGCGCGGCATCCTGAAGTTGGGCACGTAGGCCGGGCGCTCCGCGGCGATACGGCCGACGACTTCGGGGATCACGTCGCCCGCACGGCGCACGATCACCGTGTCGCCGATACGCACGCCCTTGCGGCGCAGCTCGAAGACGTTGTGCAGCGTCGCATTGGCCACCGTCGTGCCGCCGACGAACACCGGCTGCAACCTGGCCACCGGCGTCAGCTTGCCGGTGCGCCCGACCTGGATCGTGATGTCCTGCAGCAGCGTGACCTCCTCCTGCGCCGGGTACTTGTGCGCCACCGCCCAGCGCGGCTCGCGCGAGACGAAACCCAGACGCTGCTGCAGCGCGAGCGCATTGACCTTGTAGACGACGCCGTCGATGTCGAACGGCAACGCGTCGCGCTTCCCGCCCATCGCGCAGTGGAAGTCGACCAGGCCCTGCGGACCTTGCACGACTGCGCGATCGGCGCAGACCGGAATGCCGAGCGCCTGCAGCGCGTCGAGCAGCGCGCTGTGCGTGTCCGGTTGCGGCCAGCCGCGCACCTCGCCGACGCCGTAGGCGAAGAAGCTGAGCGGGCGCTGCGCGGCGATGGCGGGGTCGAGCTGGCGCACCGCGCCGGCGGCAGCGTTGCGCGGGTTGACGAAGGTCTTCTCGCCATGCTCGCGCTGGCGCTCGTTGAGGGCCTCGAAGTCGGTGCGCCGCAGGTACACCTCGCCGCGCACTTCGACCACCTCGGCGTCAACGCCCAGCAGGCGCAGCGGGATCTGGCCGATGGTGCGGATGTTCTGCGTTACGTCCTCGCCGGTCTCGCCGTCGCCGCGCGTCGCCGCCTGCACGAGCACCCCGTGCTCGTAGCGCAGATTGATGGCCAGCCCGTCGAACTTGAGCTCCGCCGCATATTCGATCGGCGCCGCGTCGTCGGCCAGCTCGAGTTCGCGCCGGACCCGGGCGTCGAAGGCGAGCGCGCTGCCGGCCGTGGTGTCGGTCTCGGTGCGTATCGACAGCATGGCAACCGCATGCCGCACCGGAGCGAAGCCGGCGAGCACCTTGCCGATCACGCGCTGGGTCGGCGAATCGGGGCTTACCAAGTCGGGGCGCGCGGCTTCGAGCGCCTGCAACTCTCGGAACAGGCGGTCGTACTCGGCGTCCGGAATTTCGGGGTCGTCGAGCACGTAGTAGCGGTGCGCATGGTGGTTCAGCAGCGCACGCAACTCGGCGGCACGCGCGGCGGACGTCGCGGCGTCGAGGCTGGCGGGTGTGGCCGTGGTGGGCGTCATTGGTAGACGTTGGCTCTCATGTGGTCCGAAGGCCGGTTGAGGAGCCAACGCCCCCTTTCAAACCGTGCATGCGGATTTCCCGCACACGGCTTACCGGTGGCCGTCGGCTCGCAGCATTGTGCGGCCCTACCCTTTC
>CAIKUF010000099.1 GCA_903830565.1 uncultured bacterium
ACTTCATCGCCATTGCCTATCTGCGACTGGGCAAGCTTACACACTTGCCGGCCTCGCCGTTCGTGCCTGCCGTGGCGCTGTCAGCCGGCATCACGACGCACCGGGTGTGAAGTCAAGTTCCACACCGAACGGCATAGAGCCGCCCTGGGGCTCGTCTTCGACCAGTTGCGGAACGCTCGCGAAAACACGGCCGCGTCCGCATAGTGCAGGGCAGAAGCGATTTCCCACAACGGAAGTTCCGTATTCTCCAGAAGCTGCTTCGCGAGCTCGAAACGGGTTTGGCTGACGAGCTCTTGCAAGCTCGTCCCCTCGGCGGTCAGCCGTTTGCGCAACGTCCGCTCGTGCATACCGAACAAGAGCGCCACGTTCTCGGCGGACGACGTGCCGCTCAGCACCATCTGGTGAAGTGCGGCCCGCACGATGTCGGCGAGGCTCGTCGTGCTGTGGGCACCGGTCTGTTGGATGGACAGCATGACGAATTCGCGGAGCTTGTCGTCCGCGTCGGCGATGGCGTGGTCAAGCCAAGACGCTGCGAACACGATGCCGGACACCTCGGCATCGAATCGAACATTCGGGCCGAACAGGCGCCGATAGGGACGCGGATCCTTCGGTCGCACATGAGAAAACTGGACGCGCAGTGGCTTCCAGTGGACCCCGCAGATCGCCCTCAGCGCCCGGTGCCCGATGGCAATCGCTGCGTCTTGAAGGTGCGCGGTGCCGGGTGTCCCGTGCCGATAGATCGAGTAGCCGAGCAGCACATGCGTTGCGTTCAAGTTGATCAGTATCGGAACGGCCCCGCGGTCGTGCAGGTGAAGATGCTGGCCGGCGACAACTATCTTGGCCGGTGGGAGGCGGGAAGTTTTGGTGTGAGTGGTAGGTTGTTTTTGCTCTGTTTTGATCTCCTTATCAATCGGCTGGTTGGCAAGCGAAGCGCGTCAGGCCGGGAGGCGTCGGTCGGGGAGCGGTGGGCAAGCCACGGACCCCGCAGGGGCCGTCCACAGGCTAGTCCTGTGGGCGGGTGGTTTGTCCACGGCGGGCGCGGATACGCTCAGCTCTGGGCAGGAGTGGTCGGTGCCTTTGGGGTCCTGTTCACCGGCGCCTGCGTGGCCTGGGCGGCGCGGCGCCGATAGCTCTCCACGTTCATCTCCAGAATCGTCGAGTGATGCACCAGCCGGTCAACGGCGGCCAGCGTCATGGCCGGGTCGACGAACACGTCGCCCCACTGCGAGAACGGCGTGTTGGCCGTGATCGCCAGGCTCTTGCGCTCGTAGCGCTCGGCGATCAGTTCGAACAACACAGAGGTCTCGGCCTGGTCGCGCCGCACGTAGCTGAGATCGTCCAGGATCAGCAGATCGAAGCGGTCGAGCCGGGTCAATTCCTGCGGCAAGCGCAGGTCCCGCCGCGCGGCCTGCAAGCGCTGCACAAGGTCCGAGCAACGCGTGAACAGCACCCGCCGACCGGCCTCGATCAGCGCATGGCCGAGCGCACACACCAAGTGGCTCTTGCCCACGCCGGGCGGGCCGAACAGCAGCACGCTGGCGCCGCGATCGAGCCACTCGTGCCCCTCGGCCAGCGCGGTGACTTGTGCCTTGGACACGCTGGGCACGGCCGCGAAGTCAAAGCTGGACAGCCGCTTGTCCGGGCTCAGCCCCGACTCCGCGCGATGGCGCTCGATACGTCGGCTCTCGCGCTCGTTCATCTCGTGTTCGAGCAATGCCTCCAGCAGCCGCTGGCCGGGCCAGCCCTCGCGATCGGACTGCGCGCACAAGTCGCCTGCCAGGCGTCGCACGGTGGGCAGGCGCAGCTCGGCCAGCATCAGCTCCAGGCGCGCGTGCACGGCATTGGCCGCGGCGCTCACAGCACCCCCTCGATCAGCGCGTCGTAGCCCGCCAGCGCGGGCAGCACCACCACCACGTCGGGCACCTCGCCGTTGGGGGGCGTGAGCAACCGGGCCAGCGCGAGCAGGTCGGGCAGTTGGTCGAGTTCGATGAGTTGCTCGAGCTCGTCGGCGAGCTGTGCCTCGTGCCCGTCGGCGGCCAGCGCCAGCAGGCCCACCATCGTGCGGCAGGCGTCGCGTTCGGGCACAAGCGCCGCCAGCCGCTCCCAGGTCTGGCGGTACACCGCGCGCGGGAAGACCGCATCGCGCAGCACCGCGCGCGCGAAGGCGCCGGGCTTGCGCTTGAGCGCGGCCACGAGGTGGCGGTAGTCAATGTCGCGCGGGTGCCGCTCGCCGGGCACGTGGGTCGATCGTGGCCGGCGGTGAACGCACTGGCCGCCCAGCCAGCATTCGATGTGCTGCGCGTACAGGCGCACCATCACCCGGTGGCCGATGAGCTGGCTGGGGGCGCTGTACTGCACACCCTTGACGGTGAAGATGGCGTACTTGCTGACGCGCGCGGGGCGCTCCTCGTACTCGCAGGTGCGCCGCGCCGGCAACGGGCGCAGCATCGGCCGCTCGACGGCCAGCCGCTTGGTCACGCGGGCGTTGAAACGCTGCACGATGGTCGCGACGAAGGCTTCGTAGCCGGCGCGGTCGTCGAAGCTCCTGGAGCCGCGCAGGCGCAGCGCCTGGTCGAGCGCGCTCTTGAGCGAATCGTTGCGCGATTCGATCGAGCCGTTCTCGTGCGATTCGCCGGGGTTGCAGCGGCTCGCGCGCATGCCGTAGTGGCGGCACAGGTCGGCGTAGCGCAGGGTCAGCTCCTGCTGCTCGGCCAGGTTGTTGAACGCCGCCGACAGGCTGTCGGTGCGGTGCTCCTCGGGCACCCCGCCCAGCGCCCACAGTGCGGCTTGCAGCCCGGTGGACAGCGCGATGAAGCTCTCGCCACCGACCACCACGACCGCGTGGCGCCAGCCCGAATGGGCGAGCGCGAACTGGTACAGCCGGTGCCCGAAAGCGGCGCCGTCGATCTGCACGCCCAACGCGTCGCAGACTGTGAAGTCCGACAGCGCCAGCCGCCCGGGCGGATGCTCCTGCGCGAAGTAGATGTCGCGCTCGGCGCCGTGCACCGCGCGCCATTGGCGCATGCGCCGCTGCAGCGTGCGCAGCACGCCGCGGTCGTACTCGCCAGGGTGGCGCCGCTGCAGTTCCTCCAGCAGCGTGACGGCGTTGAGTTGCACGTCGGCGCGCAGCAGCGGAACGACCTCGGCCTCCCACGCCGCGGCCAGCGGATCTTCTCGGGTGCGCCAGCCCCGCGCGGGTTGCTGCGAGGGCAGCGTATCGCAGTGGTCGATGCGCCGCGCGCTGCGCTCGCTAATGGCCGACTTGGCCGCCGCCGCGACCTGGCTGAGTGTGTTGCGGTGTTGCTTGTACTTGTTCACTTGGTGGTCCGAAATCTTCTTGCCGGGCATCCCGTTCGCCTTCCGATCTGTCGTCGAAAAACGCCACGGTAGCCCCGCCTCCCGGACACGCCCGGTGCTGGCCTCAACCGGCCAAGATAGTTGTCGTCAACCGGCGCATTGACTCGTCAGAACTGCTACCCGAGCTGACCTGTTGCCTCACGTAAGTTGCTACCCGTCGGATTGTCCGGCGGGAGCAGTACAACGTGACCAGGCAAATCAGCATGACGACACGCAAGGAGTTGGTCGAGGC
>CAIKUF010000100.1 GCA_903830565.1 uncultured bacterium
CCCTCTCCCGCTTTCGGGAGAGGGTGCAGAGTCAACCCAGCGACCCCCTCTTCAGTTTGCGGGAGAGGGTGCAGAGTCAACCCAGCGACCCCCTCTTCAGTTTGCGGGAGAGGGTGCAGAGTCAACCCAGCGACCCCCTCTCCCGCTTGCGGGAGAGGGTTGGGGTGAGGGGCTTGTCACTGCCGGCGAGCGCCTGCTCGAAGTCGAGAACCTCGCGGTGCGCTTCCCCATTCGCAAGGGGCTGCTGCAGCGCACGGCCGGCTACTTCGACGCCGTGGACGGCGTGTCGTTTCGCATCGCCGCTGGCCGCACGCTGGCGCTGGTCGGCGAGTCGGGCTGCGGCAAGACGACGACCGGCAAGGCGATCGTGCAACTGTTGCGCGGCCAGGCGTTGATCGAAGGCAAGGCGCTGCTGCGCGGGAGCGACCTCTTCACGATGAACGGCGACGCCTTGCACGAGGCGCGGCGCACGATACAGATCATCTTCCAGGACCCGTTCGCGTCGCTCAACCCGCGCATGCGCGTGTTCGATATTCTCGAAGAGGGCTTGCTCGCCCTGCGCCCCGATCTCGATCTGAGCGCGCGCCGCGCTGCGCTCGAGAAGCTCGTCGACCAGGTCGGCCTGCGCCGCGACGCGCTGGAGCGCTATCCGCACGAATTCTCGGGCGGGCAGCGCCAGCGCATCGCCATCGCACGCGCCCTCGCAGTGCAGCCCAAGCTGATCGTCTGCGACGAGCCGACCTCTGCGCTCGACGTCTCGGTGCAGGCACAGATCCTCAACCTGCTGCTTCAATTGCAGCGCGAACTCGGTATCTCGTACCTGTTCATCACGCACAACATCGGCGTCGTCGAGTACATCGCCGACGACGTGGTCGTGATGCGTCGCGGGCGCGTAGAGGAGTCCGGTTCGGCCGACGCCGTGCTCGGCCACCCGCAGTCCGCGTACACGCGGACGCTGCTGGCGGCGGTGCCGAGGGTGGCGGCCGTCGCCGGAACTTGAAAGAGCGCGCTGCCACGTCGCGCTTCATATGCCATCGTGCATGGGCCATGGCAGGGTGCGCAGCGCAGTGGCGTGGTCTGAAGAATCGCGCTCAGATTGCGTGCCTGCGGCGCGCTGCATACAATACACACACCGTTGTACACACATGCGAGGTCAACCATGTCCGCTCTCGTCAGCCGGGTTTTCATGAACGGCAACAGCCAGGCGGTGCGCATTCCGCAAGAGTTCCGGCTGGATGCCAGCCGCGTCGAGATCAGCCGCAATGAACAGGGTGACTTGGTCATTCACCCGCTGTCAGCCGATCGGGGATCTGCGGTGATGGACGTGCTGTCGGGGTTTGGCGACGAGTTCGTCGCGCTGCTGGAGGAAGACCGTCGCGATCAGCCACCGCTACAGGATCGGGAGCGGCTTTGAAGTACTGGCTCGACACCAATATCCTCATCTACCTCATCAAGAACAAGCCTCCATCGGTGGCCCGGCACATCGATGCGCTGGGCGCGGACGCCGTGCTGGAGATGTCGTTCTTCACTTTTGCCGAATTGCTCAAGGGCGCCGAGCGCAGCACCCGCAAGGCGGACGTTCTGCGCAGGTTGGAGCAACTGGCGCGGCATGTTCCGGTCGTTTACCGGACCGGCCGCTCGCTCTGCGAGCACTATGCCGCGCAGTTCACCAAGCTCAAGGAAGCGGGCACGCCGATCGGCGCCAACGACCTCTGGATCGCCTGCCACGCGCTGGCCGAGGACGCAACGCTGGTCACCCACAACACACGGGAATTCGAGCGCGTCGTTGGCCTGAGGATCGAGAACTGGGTGGATTGAGGGCCGGTGGTGCCCTGGGCGTCCAACCACCCTGTTGGAGCGTATCGACAACCTGAGCTGTCGGCGCCGATCCAAATTTGAGCCACCGTGCCGACCGAATATTGAGCCAGGGGTGGAAGCCGACCTTGAGAGGTTCGGCTGTGGATAAGTGTAGTTCTTGACTTGGCTGTGCTGACCTCCCGATGCTGTGAATGGCG
>CAIKUF010000101.1 GCA_903830565.1 uncultured bacterium
AGAGGGGGTTTCAGGCTGATCGTGGACGATTGAGCTACATTCAACCCAGGACTTGCGCGCTCCCCCAGCGCCTCAGCGATGACGCCGTTTCGCCGTCCACGATCAGACTGAAATGGGCGTCCACGATCGCTGAAATACGCAAGCCGGGCTCGGCTGGAACGGTAAGGCTCCTGAGCAACCCCGCACGCCGGACAGACAAAGCCATCCGGCCAGCGCAGCTTCTCCAGGTACGACAGGCAAGCCTCTTCGCTGGCGAACCAGTCCAAAAAACTCGCTCCAGTTGCGTGGGTAGTCTTTGCCTGCAACCGCAGATGCGATATGCTGGATATTCATCCAGTTATGGTAGCCGCACTGGAGCTAAGCGGATACCCCTTATTTTTATACAGTCTTTTGTGCAAGCTATTTTCATGACCGACGATCAGCCACGGCTCAAAACCGCACGATGCTCGTCAGCCCTGACCCCCGCCCTCTCCCGCACGCGGGAGAGGGGGCAGAATGCGCCGTTCCACCCCCTCTCCCCTTGGGAGAGGGTGGGGGTGAGGGTCGGCCAGCACCGACCTGCAAGGCAAGCATTCAATTGCTTTTGGCAACTGATTCCGGGAAGATCGCGCATCGGCCAACCCGCCTTCTCGCGATGAACCCCTCGACCTCCCCGACGCACGCCCAGCGCATCGACGCGCTGCGCGAATTCAACCGCTTCTACACGCGCCGCATCGGCGTGCTGCACGAGGGCTTGCTGCGCACGCACTTCTCGCTCACCGAGTCGCGCCTGCTGTGGGAGCTGGTCTACCGTGGCGGCACCACCGCGGCCGAGCTGGCGCGCGAGCTCGAACTCGACGCCGGCTACCTGAGCCGCCTGCTCGGCGGCTTCAAGCAGCGCGGCCTCGTCAAGACCGTGCGCTCGAAGGACGACGGCCGGCACCTGCTGCTGACCCTCACCGCCGCCGGCCGCAAGGCCTTCGCGCCGCTGGACGAGCGCTCGCGCAGCGAAGTCGGCGCGCTGCTGGCGGCGCTGGCCGAGCCGCAGCAGCAGCAACTGCTGCAGGCCCTCGCCAGCGCCCGCGAGTTGCTCGGCGGCGCGCCGCGGACGGCAGCGCCGCCAGCGTTCGTGCTGCGCGCGCACCGGCCGGGCGACATCGGCTGGGTGATTTCGCGCCACGGCGCGCTGTACGCGCAGGAGTGCGGCTGGGACATGCACTTCGAGGCGCTGGTGGCGCAAATCGCGAGCCGCTTCATCGAGCAGTTCGACGCCGCGCGCGAAGCGTGCTGGATCGCCGAGCAGGGCGGAGCGAACGTCGGCAGCGTGTTCCTCGTACAGGCGCGCGACGAAGCGACGAACGCGCCCGAGCCCGGCGTCGCGCAGTTGCGCATGCTGCTCGTCGAGCCCTCGGCGCGCGGCCTTGGCCTCGGCGTAGCGCTGGTCGACGAGTGCGAGCGCTTTGCGCGCCGCAGCGGCTACCGCACGATCCGGTTGTGGACCAACAGCATCCTCGTCGCCGCGCGCGGCATCTACCAGAAGGCCGGCTACCGCCTGATCGCGAGCGAGGTGCACCGCAGCTTCGGCCACGAGCTGATCGGCGAAATCTGGGAACTCGATCTCCGATGAACAACGCCCGCTGGGCCCCGTGGGCCGCAGCCGCCGTCGGCGTGCAGGTCGGTGCGGCGATCGTCGCCACGCGCAGCGTTGTCGGCGAGCTCGGCCCGGCGTCGCTGGCCTGCCTGCGCTACCTGCTGGCCCTGGCCTGCCTGCTGCCTTTCGCGTGGGCGGCGCGCGGCCCGGCGAGCCGCATCGCGCGGCGCGACCTGCCGGCCGTGATGCTGCTTGGCGTCGGCCAGTTCGGGCTCCTGATCGCGCTCCTCAACATCGGCCTGCAGCGCGTCGACGCCGCCACCGCAGCGCTGCTATTCGCGAGCTTGCCGCTGCTGACGCTGCTGGTCGCCACCGCGCTCGGCCACGAGCGCCTGAGCTGGCGCAAGGCGATCGGCGTCGTGCTCACGCTCGCCGGCGTCGCGCTGGCGCTCGGTCCGGCTGCGCTGGCGGGCGTCTTCCCCGGCGACACGCAGGCGCTGGCCAGCCTGCACTGGGGCCAGGCCGCGGTGCTTGCCAGCGCCCTCTGCGGCGCCGTCTGCAGCGTGCTCTACCGGCCTTACCTGCGGCGCTACCCGGCGCTGCCGGTCAGCGTGTGGGCGATGGCGGCGGCCGTGCTGTTCCTCGCCGTCTGGGCCGGCTACGAAGGGCTGGCGACGCGCATCGTCGCGGTCAGCAGCGCGGGCTGGGCGACGATTGGCTTCATCGGCGTCAGCAGCGGAGTCGGCTACTTCCTGTGGCTGTGGGCGCTGCGCCATGCGCCGGCGTCGCGGGTGACGCTGTTCCTCTCGCTCAGCCCGCCCACCGCGGCGTTGCTCGGTGCGTGCTGGCTGCACGAAGCGCTGGCGTTGCGGCTGTGGCTCGCGCTGCTGCTGGTCGCCGGCGGCGTGATGGTGGCGCAGGAGCGCAGGCCGTGAGCGGCGCTTCAACGCCGGGCGTGCGATGAACCGCGGCATCGTCTACGCCCTGCTCGCCTACATCGCATGGGGCGCGTTTCCGCTCTACTTCCGCCAGCTCGGCGGCGTCGGCGCGTTCGAGATCGTGCTCCATCGCGTGGCCTGGTCGCTCGTCTTCCTGGCCGTGCTGCTGCTGGTGCTGCGCCGATGGGCGTGGCTAGTGGCGTTGCACCGGCAACCCAAGGTGCTGGCCGCGTTTGGCGTCAGCGCCCTGCTGCTGTCGAGCAACTGGCTGCTCTACGTGTGGGCGGTGATGAACGGCCACGTGCTCGACGCGAGTCTGGGCTACTTCATCAACCCGCTGGTCAACGTGATGCTGGGCTACTTCGTGCTGCACGAGCGGCCACGCGCCGGGCAATGGGCCGCGGTCGCGCTGGCCAGCGTCGGCGTGCTCTGGCTGGCCGCGCTCGGCCCGCACCTGCCGTGGGTCGGGCTCACGATCGCGGCGACTTTCGGCCTCTACGGTCTGATGCGCAAGACCGCCGCGCTCGGCGCGCTCGAAGGGCTGACGCTGGAGACGATGCTGCTCGCGCCGCTGGCGATCGCCGTGCTCGGCTGGCAGACCTGGCACGGCAGCGGCGGCTTGGCCGGGCACGACGGCGCCACGCTCGGGTGGCTGATCGGCGTCGGCCCGTTGACGGCCATTCCGCTGCTGCTCTTCGCGGCCGGTGCGCGGCGCATTCCGCTGGCGACGCTGGGGGTGCTGCAATACGTCTCGCCGACGCTGCAACTGCTGCTCGGCATCCTGGTCTTCGGCGAGCCGCTCGCCGGCACGCGACTCGTGGGCTTCGCGATCATCTGGATCGCACTCGCGGTCTACAGCCTCGAAGGCTGGCAGCACGCGAACGCGAAGGCCTGAAGCGCGCTACACCGTCAGATCGCCGGCCAAGCTGGCCAGGGTCTCGGGCGCGATCAGTGTGTGCGCCGGGTAGTTCGTGTGGTCGCAGCCGAGCTTGACTTGCGCCCCGGCACGCACGGCCTCGCGCGACGCCCGCGGCAGCTCGAAGCGCACGAAGTGCACGGCCGAGGTCTTCTCCTCGTTCTCGCGCTCCATGTCTTCGTCGGCAATGGCGTAGACGCGCGCATGGCCCTCGACCTCGACGAACAGACGGTCCTCGACGCCGATCAGCCGCGCCAGCTCGCGCTTGCGCTCGTTCGGGTCCGGGTATTCGATGAGCATCGTCGCCTTCCAGTTGCCGCCGTCGGGCACCAGCGCGGCGTAGGCGTCAATCTCGCCCTGGATGCCCTCTTCGTCGAAGATCTTCTCGATGTGCAGCATCTCCTGGATCTGGCGCCGGATCGTCTCTTCGTCCTCGAACTGCATGCTGATGTGCTCGCCGAGTTGCACCGTGCGCAGGCGCCGGTGGGCGATGAACGCGGCGCGCGCGCTGTTGCGCTGCTTGGCGTAGGCCTCGAGCGTGAGCAGGCTGTCTCGGGTGATGGTCATGGTGTCTAACTCTCGAGCTAAACGGCATGCGGCGACGCAACGCGCCTGGGCCGGAAGGAAATGGGGCGCGAACGCGGCATGTCGTTGCGTGTCGGGTTCAGCGAAGGGTTGGGCGTCACTTGGTGGCGCCAAAGCGCATTGCGTATTCAACGGCGAGCGCCTGCGCACGCTTGAGATCGCTGGGCGTCAGGATCTGGAGCAATTGATCCCGATTCTTGATCGACTGCGGCTCGCCTGCGGTCGCTGGCATGTCTATCCAGGCGAAGGCCTGAACATAGTCCAGAGGTACTCCGTGGCCCTGAGCAAACAGTAAGCCGTATTCATTCTGAGACGGCCCGTGGCCTGCCTCGGCAGCGCGGCGGTACCAGTGCGCCGCCTGTTTGTAGTCTTGAGATACGCCTTCGCCGCGCCGGTACAGCTGGGCAAGGTTGAACTGAGACTGAAGGTCGCCGGACTCGGCGGCCTTTTGCGTATACGACAGCGCCAAGTTCTTGTCGGCCGGTACGCCATCTCCCTTGGAGTACATCAGTGCGAGGTTTGCTTGCGATGGCGGATACCCGGCGTCAGCCGCTTCCTTGAAGAGGGCGACGGCTCGTGCAAGATCTCTTGGTGTGCCGTGACCCTGGTAGTAGAGGCTGGCGAGCAGATGCTTGCCTGCAGGATCCCCGGCAGAGGCAGCGCTTTCGAAAACCTTGCGTGCAGTCGTGAAGTCACCAGCGTTATACGCGGTGATGCCTGCTTCGACATCGGCGAGGACATTTGACGACATAGAGAGACTCCAGGCAAAGAGGAAGGCTGCGAGGCGCATGACGTGCTTGCCGAACCCTAACGTTCTAAATAAGCGGCATGTAGCGACGTGACGCGTCTGGGCCGCAATGAAACGAGGCTCAAGCGTCGCATGCCGTTGCGGGTCCGGCTCCGCGAGGGGCTGATCGTCATTTTGAAGGAGGCACGAGCTGCCTGACAAAGAACGCGGCAATGAGCTTGTTAAGACCCGGGACAACCGCTTCCCTGTCGAAGCCCGGCGGATCGGCAACGAGTGCGGCGGCTGTGCCCGAAAGATCGGGCGGCAGTGGGCTGAGCAATGCACCGTGTCCGCCTGTTTGCAGATCGGCAAGCTGCCCACAGGAGCGGCAAGCTTGAAGTATGGCATCGCTGTGAAACTTGGGCGACAACCACTGGTCTCCTCGTACCGAGACGATGGCCAACGACACTTTGGGTGTTCTCAGGGATTCGGGATCGAAGTCGGCTGCGAACGGAACGCCTGAAACGATGGTTGTGATGCGCGGATCGGTATGTTCATACCAAGTGGGGTCGTCAAGTTTTCTGTCGTTCACTGACCGAACGACGAGGACTTTCACGCGGTCGAGAAGTCCGCCCGAAAGAGACGCAAACAGCCCTGCACATGCTTGGAAGTCCTCGAGGATGTGTTCTTGGCAGTGAGTGCGAAGTCGCGAGGGAGACCACCGCCCGCCGGCAAGGGTCAATGCAGTATGGCCACCTGCCGACATGCCGTACATGCCAACGTGCTCAAGGTCGAGTTGTGAACCGAAGCGGCCTTCTGCACGAATTCGATCGATGGCGCGGCTGACCTCAATCGGGCGGCGCCTCCAACTCGGCGGGCCGGGTTCGCTGTCATCCTTGTAATTGTCCGCAAAGTGCTCTGGCACTGCCACGACAAAGCCCGCCGCGACCAGGGTGCTCGCCCGGTCGAAGTGAACCCAGGGCGAAGCCGGCGACCCGTGCGAGATCACGATGAGTCTGCGATTCCCTGGGATCAGAGGAGCACTGGTGGCCACGCTCAGCTTGAAAGGCCCCCTGCGCTCGACACGCGGCTCCACGGATGCTGGATAGAAGATCGTCAGCGGTCCAAACTCCGCGCTCGCCGGCAGTTCCGACATCCCGATGGACGCGACCGCGCGCGTGGCGCCGTTTAGTTGCACAAAGACAGCGAGGATCAAGCAAAGTATCGAGCGCATAGGAAGCCGGCTGTGATGCCTAACGTTCGAGGTAAACTGCTTGCCGAAGGAAAATCCGCTTGAGCGCGTGGCTGGGCTTCACTCGCGTGAGCGGGCTGGAGAGCGATGTCTGGATGCTGCCCGAGCGGTTGAGGTGCATGGCCTCTTGCCGTTGCTGAGTGAACTCAGACCACGTGCTGCCCGTGCGCAAGGCGCTCGATTTCCTTGCAAAGGACAGCCGGATCATGTGGCGGGATGAAGCGCGTGGCAAGTTCCGCGCAGCGAGAGCGAATGCTGTTCGACGAGAGGAGAGTGCGCAGGCTACGGGCCAGCTTGCGCGGCCGCAGGCGCTTTGAGGGAATCACCAAACCAACGCCGAGTGAGGCAACGCACGCGCCGTTGTCGAATTGATCGAAGCCGAACGGCGCGACCAGTTCGGGGGTGCCGGCGCGCAGAGCCTCGGCTGTGGTGCCAATGCCGCCATGATGGACAAGCACCTCCGCGTGGGGAAGCAGCTGAGACAGGGGTGCATACGGTTGCCACAACACAGTTGCGGGAAGGTTTGCACGAACCTGAGTTCGCTCCGTGGTCAGGAAGATCGCACGCCGCTCTAGAGAGGTCACGGCAGCGAGTGCGGAGGCGAAGAAGGCCGCGGCATGCCGGTTTGCCGTACCCGGCGTGAAGACCAGTGGCTTGTCCTGTGCGGCAAGAAAGGCAGAGAGCTCCGGCGTAAAGCGGTCCTGTGGCGCAGCCTCGAACAGTTGAAAGTCGCCGGGCAGCAGCGGTTGAGGCCAATCCGGCATGATCGGAGCAAACCAGGTCGGAAAGGCCGTCACAGCGAGGTCTGGCGCATCCTCGATGTGAGCGAAGAAGGAAGAACTCACCTTCGGCAAGTTCAAAGAGGCGCGTGCCGCGTTAATCTGGGCAATGCCAACGGGGTCGATCCAACGTGTATCGATGAAGCGCCAGAGCGCACGACGCCAACTCATGGGGACCCAGCGCGCAATGGTGATGGGACCGATGCGAAGCGGGTCATGGCAGGTTCGAAGCGAGGAAGACGCCAGATGGACGGCAACGATGGATGTGATGAGGCCACGTTCCCGCAAGATGGCTGCTCCCGGAACGGCAAGGAAGTGAGCAATGGCGACGATGGGAGCGGCGCCGACAACGGATCGGACTGCGGCGTCGAACTCTTCAAGGTAATCCCGGTAGTTGGCCAGGAGCACTGAGAAGCCTTTCCTCTCGTCCCATAGGTCAGGGTTCTGAACGAGGCGCAGGTAGTCCTCTTCGGTTCCCAGACCCACAAACGCGAACCCTGACCCGTGCAGTTGCTTGGCATGAACCGCGTGCGTGATGAACGTGACCTTGCGCCCGAGCGCCTGCAAGGTCTTTGCGATGCGCATGAGCGGATACAGATCGCCGGTGGAGCCGAGCGTGACAACGACATACTGAGGATGGGCTTCCGACACCGCGCGTACCCTCATGTGGATCGAACCGGGGACGCTCTCGTGAACACCGACGCTTGTTGAGTGGCTTGGCGGGCTTGTCATCGGCGCCCGCAGGCTGCGACCTCGATGTACTCGACTTGGCTGGCACCTGCCGGCACCTGCAACCCGTCCTCGCGCAGGCCTTCGAGGTGAAAGAGGATGGCTTCGCGGATTTCTGCCTCAACCTCGGCCAGGGAAAAGCCTGTCGCCACGCAGCCCGGAAGCTCGGGCACGTAGGCCGAGTCGTTGCCTTCGGCCTTCTCAATGACGACGGCGTAGCGCATAGGGCCTCACACTCTTAGACCTCGTGACGTTCATGGTCAGCACTTGAGCTGGCGCCCAGCATCACAACCCGTAGGCGATACGCACCAAGCTCAGCGGATGCCGCAACGCCTTGGCCGGCGTGCCGGCGAGTTGCATGCCCTGCGCGATGTGGTGGCCGGCCATCGGGCAGTCGCTGGCAATGTAGTCGGGATCGTCCTTGGCCATCGCCTTGAAGACCGGCTTGCCGATCTTCATGGCCGTCGCGTGAAAGGCCGTCTTCACGCCGTACATGCCGGCGTGGCCCGAGCAGCGCTCGACGGTGTTGAGTTGCACCTCGACGCTCTGCCCGATCAGCTTGAACATCTCCTCGGTCTTCTTGCCGATCTTCTGCACCCGGCCGTGACAAGGGATGTGGTAGCTGACCTTGCCGAGCGCAGCCTTGAAGTCGAGCTTTAGCAGGCCGTCCTTGTGGCGCGCGACGAGGTACTCGAAGGGGTCGAACATCGCCTCCTGCACCGCCAGCACGTCGCGGTCGTCCGGGAACATCAGCGGCAGTTCCTGCTTGAACATCAATGTGCAGCTCGGCACCGCGGTGATGATGGCGTAACCCTCGGCGGCGTACTTCGCGAGGACGGGGATGTTGTCCTCCTTGTGCCGGGCCACGCTCTGCAAGTCGCCGAGTTCGAGCTTGGGCATGCCGCAGCACGACTCCTTCTCGACCAGCACGTACGCAATCTCGTTGTGCTCCAGCAGCGCGAGCAGGTCATGCCCGATGCCGGGCTCGTTGTAGTTCACGTAGCAGGTCGCGAAGAGCGCCACCTTGCCCGGCGTGCGCTCGCCGTTGGTCACCACCGTCGCGCTGCCCTGCTTGGCCGCGCTCCAGCGCAAGCGCTGGCTCGCCAGCTCGGGCATCCATGCCTCGGGGTCGACGCCGAGCGCGCTGTCCATCAGCTTGCGCGCGACCTTGGTGCGGTTGACCGCGTTGACGGCCTGCACGACGACCGGTATGCCCGCGAACTGCCCGTGCACGTCGGTCGAGGCGAGGAACTTGTCCGCCGCCTTGACCTCTCCCTTGCTGAAGCGGATCGCCTTGGCGCGCAGCATGGTGTGCGGGAAGTCCAGGTTCCACGGGTGCGGCGGCACGTACGGGCACTTGGTCATGTAGCACAGGTCGCACAGGTAGCACTGCTCCACGACCTTGGCGTAGTCCTTCTTCGCGACGTGCTCGAGCTCGCCATCTTCGGTCGCGTCGATGAGATCGAACAGCGTCGGGAATGCCTGGCACAGGCTGACGCAGCGGCGGCAGCCGTGGCAGATGTCGAACACGCGCTCGAGTTCGCGCGTGCAGTCGGCCTCGTCGTAGAACGCGGCCTCCTGCCACGCGAGCGGGTGGCGCGTTGGCGCCTCGAGGTTGCCTTCGCGGGTGGTCATGTGCGGTGTCTCCGAAGGGCACCCGGCGCAGCGGCCGGGTGCAAACGAAGAGCGATCAGTCGACCAGCGCTTCGAGCGCCTTCGTGTAGCGGTTGGCGTGCGAGCGCTCGGCCTTGGCGAGCGTCTCGAACCAATCGGCGATTTCGTCGAAGCCTTCGCTGCGCGCCGTCTTGGCCATGCCCGGGTACATGTCGGTGTACTCGTGCGTCTCGCCGGCCACCGCAGCCGCGAGGTTCTGCCGGCTCGATCCGATGGGCAGGCCGGTCGCCGGGTCACCCACCGCTTCGAGGAATTCGAGGTGGCCGTGCGCGTGGCCGGTCTCGCCTTCGGCGGTCGAACGGAACAGCGCCGCGACGTCGTTCTGGCCTTCGATGTCGGCCTTGTTTGCGAAGTACAGGTAGCGCCGGTTGGCCTGAGATTCACCGGCGAAGGCGTCCTTCAGGTTCTGCTCGGTCTTCGTTCCCTTCAATCCCATGACTATCTCCTTCAGGTGAGGTACGTGAACGTCGCGCCCGCCGCAAAGCGGCTGGCTCGGGACGGCCATTAGAGCACTCCGCAGCGCGGGCCCGATGCAAATGGTCAATGCCTCGCATAGGCCGCCTGAATTGTCCGCTCAAGCGGTGGCCAGCAGGCGGCAGGCGTGCGCGTGCAGGCGGGAGCCCGGGTCGGCCAGCGCATCGAGCACGGTCAGGTGGTTTGCACCCGCAATGCGCTCGCACACCGGCACCGAATGCCGGCCCCAGGCTTGGCGCAACAGGCGGTTCTGGCGCAGGAATTCGTCGCTCTCGTCGCCGCCGACGACGGCGAAGAGCCGCCCCGCGGGCGGTGGAAAGCGCAGCGGGCTCAGGCGGCGCACGGCCGCCGGTGTCAGGCGCAGATCGGCCTGCAGGAAGGGCGTGCGCCGGATCGGATCGAGGTCGAACACGCCCGAGATCGCGAGCGCCGAACGCAACACCCGTTGCGGCAGGTCGGGCGCCACGTCGCTCCAGCGACAACACAGCAGCATCGCCGCGAGGTGGGCGCCGGCCGAGTGACCGGCCACGACGATGCGTCCGGGGTCGCCGCCGTAGCGCGCGGCGTGGCGATGCGTCCAGGCCAGCGCGCGCACCATCTGCGATGCGATGTCTTCGATGCTCACCGCCGGGCACAGCGCGTAGTTCGGCACCACCACCATCGCGCCGCGCTCGACGAAGGGTGGCGCGAGGAACGAGTGGTCGCGCTTGTCGAGCGAGCGCCACCAGCCGCCGTGGATGAAGACCAGCACCGGCGCGCCGGCGGACGCGGACGGGAACACGTCCAGCGTCTCGTTCGGGCCGTCGCCGTAGGGCAGATCCAGATGCACCGCTGTGTGCGCGCGTGCATGCTTCGAAGCCGCCGCCCAACGCGCGAAGATCTGCGGATGCTCGGGGATGCGCGCGCGGTTGTCGTATTGCGTGGCTAGCCACTGGGCGTCTTGGCGTGTCATCGAATACTCCGCGAGCGGCAGGAATGCCTGGGGTACCGTTCTACGCCGTTGCACACCGTCGCGCGGCTGCCGCGCGATTTGGTAGACTGCCCGCTGTCGTGGGGGGGTAGCTCAGCTGGGAGAGCGCTGCGTTCGCAATGCAGAGGTCGGGAGTTCGATCCTCCTCCTCTCCACCACCACTCCCAAGGGATCGGACAATCTTCGGGTCCTTTTGCCTGAGGTCCCCGCGCCGCGCGGGGTTCCGGCTCGCAGTGCTGCGGCTGGCCGACCGGCCCGATCCTAGGCCTCGGGCCACGCGTCGAGATCAACCAGCACTTCGTCTGCGAGTACGACCAGGAACGGCTCGTAGCGAGATCGCAAGGCGACGAAGTCAGACCAGGCCCGCTCGCGATCCGGCGTGAGCTTGGCGCCCGCCGCCGACAGGCGGTCAAGGCCGACGTCGAATTGGACCCGGGTGACGAGGCAGACGCGAGGCTCGGTCACCCGCAGCCTCATCGACGACGCGACAGCGGCGAGCGCCCGCTCCCCGGAGGTCAGGCAGGCGAGCGCGTACCCTTGCGGCGGGGCCTCGAGCGCCGCAATGGAGAGGGCCGCGGTATCGAGGACCACCGCACCCGCATTCACCCAGGACTCCCCTGGCCAGTGCGACCGGGCAGTGGCCAGGCCGGGCGAGAGCGACTGGGCGACACCGAGAGTCCGGAACCATGCCTCCCATTCGTACCAGTGCTCGCCCACCGCCTCGGGCCGTCCGGATCGCAGGTACCACAGGAGCAGAGCGACCCCCGTAGCCGGCTTCCCCGTCCGCGTGTAGATGGCGTCCACGCGGTCTGCCCGCGCTTGGATGGTGGCGAGGTAACCGGGGACGAAGGAGAGGATGTAGACGATCACGAACAGCCCCATGCCGGCCTCGGCGATGGAAATGACCTGCCCGAGGGTGTCGTGCGGCGTCATGTAGCCCAGCGTGCTGAGCGCCGACCCGCTGGTGAGGAGCGCAGCGCCCCAGCTCTGGGACGAGCCCGAGGCAAGGTACAGAAACGCGAAGGCCAGGATTCCGTGGATGTACCAGGCGCCCATCAGGACGAAGAGCGATATGGGCCAGACCCAGAGCAGGCGCCGCTCGGTGCGCGCCTGGTCGGAACCGCGCGCCACGACGGCGCGGAACAAGCGCCAGGTGGTCCGCGCTACCAAGTCATGCAAGGGGTCGCTGCGGTGCCGCTCCAGCAGCGTCACCGTGATCAGGGAGCGAAAGAGGAGCGCGATGAGCCACAGCCCTACGAACGCCTCGAGGCCACGTTCGAACAAGACGTTCACCGCGCCGCTCCTTCCGCTGAAGAAGTCGACACCGCCGGGAAGTCCGCGCACCATCCGTCGGCGGGCACCCGGTGCCAGGCGATACCGTCGGCACTCTGGGCTTTGGCATCCTCGGCGGCTCGGTTGGACGGGACGGGGCGACGACGAAGGCGGGCGCCAGGCACATCCGGCGCCCGTGCGAAGAACCCGGCGCCACCGCAGCGATTCCAATCTCGCGCGAGCATTGGCCGCCCTCCTGCGATCAGGTCTTCACGGCGAAGACGTCCAGCCCCAAGCTGCTCGCAAAGCGCCTGTGCCGCCAACGGGCCGCGGATGCGTTGCCCGAACTCGCCGAGCGGCGAGGAGAAGGCCCCCGTCGCGAGCTTCCCGGGCGCGGCTGCCAAGATGCCGCCGCTGACACCGCTCTGCCCCGGCAAGCCAAGCTTGTGCAGCCGGTCGCCAGCCTCGAACGTCGTGCCATCCGTCAGGACCACCGCGACGCCGAAGCATCGGGAGGGAACCGAAACCGGCACCGGAATGTCGTCCGCGTTCTTCCCGTCCGCCACATCGGCGAAGCTCGCGGCGGCGGCGTTCACGGACTTCCGGAGGGCTTTCTTGTCGACCTTCATCGGGTCTCCTCGAATGGGTTGATGGCGGCAGTCTCAGGCCTTCACGTTCGCTACCTCGGTCATCTCTTCGAGCAGGAGCTTTCGCTGCAAGCTCAATATCGATCGCATGCCGTACATGGTGCCGACCACTTCGGCAGCGATGAAAGTCGACACTGCCCGCGAATCGAGCTCGTCCAACTGATCGATCATCACCTGCAATTGAGCCCGGGAATCCGCTTTCAATCGGTTCCTCGTCGTTTCGTGTGGAACGCAACAGGGACATCCCTGGGCTGGCTGCTGGGTGGAAGACGGATCGCGGCTGGGTCAAGGCTGACCTCAGGCAACCCGAAGGGCTTGGCCTTGACGCGGCAGCAATCCGTACAACGCTTGCCAAAGGGTTGTCAGCCAAGGCATCTTTTTGGCTGGCAACCCTGACGGCAGAGAGCGACTCGCCCCCTGCCCACTGGTGGGGAGGGCGAGGGATAGGTCGCCGCCGCAAGGCCAAACTGTGAGTGCTGCATTCCACACGAAACGGCATAGATCCCTTTGCCGCGACTATGATTGCGGTCAACGAGGGCAACGCAACGGCACTTCGCGTCCTGAATGTCAAAGTGCCGGCGATCTCGCCGCCGCCTGAGGAGATACCCATGTCACCCGTTACTCACAGCGCACGCGCACCCTATTGCGTAGGCAAGTGGATGCCCTCGGACCAGGCCGTTCTCGAAGGCTGGTTCCGCAAAATCATGGCCAAGGCGGATCAGGGCACCGGCCCGCTGCTTCCCGCCGTCGAGGACTTGAAGCGGCTGATCGAAACCGACGCGAAGGCGAACATGTACTTCGTGCAGATGTTCGACCAGGTGTCGACGCGACGCAAGACCTCGCCTTCGGGCTTGCCCCAGGTGCGCGACTACGAGCACATGCTGCGCCTGTTCAACGTGATCATGACCCACGCCCCCGAATTCGACGAGTCGGGCCTGGTCGGGTTTCCGTTCAACGCGATCCTCAACTGGTCGATGGACACCGTGGGCGGCTGGGCCGGCTTCCTCGACGACAAGATCAACGCGCGCATCCGGGCAATGCTGAACGAATGGGCGGTCTTCCTGCAGTCGCCTGAGAGCACCGCCCCGCTAAGCGACCACCCGAAGACCGGATGGTTCGGCGCCAATGCACAAAAGGCGATGCCGCGCTTCGCAGAGGAATTCCGCTGCGATCCCGCGCTGCCCCATTACGGCTTCAAGTCATTGGTAGACGTTGGCTCTCATGTGGTCCGAAGGCCGGTTGAGGAGCCAACGCCCCCTTTCAAACCGTGCATGCGGATTTCCCGCACACGGCTTACCGGTGGCCGTCGGCTCGCAGCATTGTGCGGCCCTACCCTTTC
>CAIKUF010000102.1 GCA_903830565.1 uncultured bacterium
AGGCCCGCCCTGGAGTGCACCGGGCTGTGCCGGTTGCCGGGCTCGAGCTGGGCATCCAGCACCAGGCGCAGGTTGCCGATCCAGTAGGTGTGGATGGCGTGGCTCGGCCGGCCAGGCTTGTGCGGGTTGTAGCTGACCAGCGCGCCGTCTTGCTTGCCGTACAGCGGCTTGATCGTCGTGTCGCAATCCAGGACCCACGGCTCGGCCGTGGCTTGCGCAATGCTGTGCCGCAGCTGGTCTTGCAGCCACTGCACCGAGCGCGCAAGTTGGGCTTGTTGCGCCGCGCGCTGCCCCTGGGTGTGCTTGGCATCGGGCGCCGGCGCGATGGCGCTCAGCGCGCGGCGCAAGCTGTCCTCGCCGATGATCTTGTTCATCCCCAGGATGCTCGGCGCCACACCGTCGCCGCGCAGTGCGCCCACATGGGCGTAGCGGCAATGCCCGTCCAGGATCGACAGCATCCACGTGCCCAGCACGTCGACGAGTTCGGGTGCGTTCGGACTCGTGTAGCTCAACGGGCAGCTCCCCCGCCACCGCTCGAACAGACCCGTGGCCTCCAGGTACTCGGCGAAGAACGCCATCTGTCCCAGTGCCGTCGCACTGCCGCGCTCGTCCCAACGCACCGCGAACACGCCCCCCCCGCGTGCGCACCTGCATCGCTTGGTCCACCGGTTCGATCATCGTGCCGATGCTCTCCTGGCAGGCCGCAGCCACCGCCTTCATCGCCATGACCGGCGCCAATTTGCGCTCACCCATCGGGTGCCTCCCCATGTCGACCTCAAACCCGCGCCAAGTCTACATTTGCGCCAAGTTGCGACCGGTCAACTGAGGAAACGATTGATTCTGCTCAAGCCCAATGGCCATATGCCCGAAGCCGTGACCCACGTTCACTGGGCGCAGAACACGGCGTCGATCTGATGGTCGAATTCGTGAGGCCGGTTCGCGCAAGCGGGCCCTGCAGGAAATTTGAGGCGGAAGAGTTGTCTTGGTACTGTTGACACGGTACTGGACCGTGCGCGGATGAATCGTCAACTTGCGCCGGTTGCCGGACTGGCCTTGTTGTGGTGTCACCAGAACGCCTTCAGGCCGGTGCTCCATGCGCGCGATACCGCGCTACCCGGCAAGCACGCCGGCACAGAGCTTTGCCCAGGAGATCGTCGCCGTGCACCCCGATCATGGTGTGCGCCAGCAGCAAGCGTCGTCGCAAAGGCAACTGCGGGTCTCCGGGACGAGCCTCAAGTCAGGAATTCCGACGTCGGTCCGCAGTCGTGGGAACGCAAGAGATTGCGAACGGTCAGCTGCAGTCTGGTTCAAGTCGCATCGCAGGTCGCAAGCGTCCCGGAGTCAGACGCAGCTCACGTCGACCACCGACATGACGCCCGATACGACGGTACCGCTCGCGTGCGACAGCGTGCAGGTGTGTCCCGCGGGCTGGGTGACGACGGTCACGCCGTAGGCCGTGCCGGCCGCCAGCAGGCCGGCAAAGGCGTAGGCACCGTTGGCGGAGATGGACAGCGTGACGCTGCCGTTGCCGAGGCTCACGCTGGTGCCCGCGGGCAGGCCCGAGACGGTGCCGCCGATCGACGAGGTCGACGTGCAGTTGACGGTGATGTCGTGCGCCGGGTCGCCCCAGATGTTGAGCGACCCGCTGCCGTTGGACACCGTGCAGGTCTGCCCCACCGGATGAGTCACCACGGCCACGTTGTAGGCCCCGCTCTCGACCACCGAGCGCGAGAAGGTGAACGGCCCGTTGCCGGTCAGCGTGAGGTTGTCCGCCCCGTTGTTTTGCAACACGACGGTCAAGCCGGAGCCCAGGCCGCTCAGCGTGCCGCCGATGGTCGACGCGCCGCCGCAGGCGGCCAATGCGATGCTGGCGATCGCGCAGCAAACGATGTTCAAGATCCGGGGCTGATGCATGAGACTCTCCTCGCCAAACTTCCTGCGCATGTTCGCGCCGCAGCCGATGGCTTGCGCGGCTCGAAGCACAGCATGCTGCAAGCGACGCCACAATAGGCCCTTGCGGCTCGCCGCGCACCAGTGCCGCGTCGGCGGCGCCGCACCCCTGCATTCTCCTCCACTGGCCAATCTACGATGACCCTCTTGCGCCGTCATGCCGAGCGACACCGCCTAGACCGCACCGGCTGGCTGCGCGCCGCCGTGCTCGGCGCCAACGACGGCATCGTCTCCACGGCCAGCCTCGTACTGGGTGTCGCCGCTGCCCACGCGAGCCACGCCAACATCCTGATCGCCGGTGTCGCCGGGCTGGTGGCCGGCGCGATGTCGATGGCCGCCGGCGAGTACGTCTCGGTGCACTCGCAGGCCGACACCGAGAGTGCCGACCTCGCGCGCGAGCGCGCCGAACTGGCGGCGAACCCGGAGGCCGAGCATCGCGAGCTGTCGGCGATCTATGTTGCGCGTGGCCTCGAGCCCGACCTCGCGCACCGGGTGGCCGAACAGTTGATGCGGCACGACGCCATCGGCGCCCACGCGCGCGACGAGCTTGGCATTTCTGAGACACTCACCGCACGCCCGGTGCAGGCCGCGCTGGCGTCTGCCGCCAGCTTCGCCGTCGGCGCCGCGCTGCCGCTGGCGGTGACGGCGCTGGCGCCCGAGCGCCCATTGATTGCCTGGGTGTCGGCGACGGCCATCGTCTTCCTGGCCGTGCTGGGCGCGATGGCGGCGCAGGCCGGCGGAGCGCGCCCGCTCGTCGGCGCCTGGCGGGTGACCTTCTGGGGCGCACTGGCGATGGCGATCACCGCCGGTGTCGGCGCGATGTTCGGCGCCGTTGCCTGAAGCCGTGGGCCGCTTGCCGTGTGGCGCAGCGCAAACGGTGCGCTGCACAGCCGCCGCGTGGTCTCGCGGTTAGACTGCGGCCCCAGAGGGCGAGCAGAGGACTCCATGCGGCGGTTCACACTGGGGCACGGCAAGGCGGCGGTCCGCGCTGACTTCGCGCTGCGGGGTGCGGTCGTGACCGGGTTGGCGGCGCTACTGCTCGCCGGCTGCGCCTCGACGCCGCCCTCGCCGCCGCCGCGCGGCGAGGCGCCTACCGTCGCCGCCCGGCCCGGCCCGGCGCCGAGCAGCGAGCGTGACGGCCCCGACGCCCAGCCGCCGCCCAACCTCGACAAGGTGCCCGACGCCGAGCCGCGCATCGAGACCATCCGCAGTGGCGGGCCGAACAAGCCCTATGAGGCGCTCGGCCAGACCTACGTGCCGATCACCGACGACCGGCCGTTCGTCGAACGCGGCCTCGCCTCGTGGTACGGGCGCAAGTTTCACGGCCGGCGCACGTCCAGCGGCGAGCTCTACAACATGTACGAGATGACGGCGGCCCATCCCACGCTGCCGATCCCGAGCTATGCGCGCGTACGCAACCCGGCCAACGGGCGCGAAGTCGTGGTCCGCATCAACGACCGCGGGCCGTTCCACACCGGCCGCATCATCGACCTCAGCTACACCGCCGCGCTCAAGCTCGACCTGCTGCGTGGAGTCGCACCGGTCGAACTCGAACGCATTACCTACGAGGACATCCGTACCGGCGCCTGGCGGCGCGGAACGCCCGGCGTGCAAGTCGCGGTGCGCGCGCCGGACCCAGCGCCGGCCGCGGTAGCGGTAGCCGCACCGGTCGTGGCGCCCGCGGTGGCACTGCCTGCGCCAGCGCCGGTCGCATCCGCGCTGCCGTCGCGGGCTGACAATGTCATGGCGGCTGCAGCGGCCAACGCGCCGCCCGGCCGCGCCTACACGAGCCAGGCTCAGGGCTACTGGGTGCAGCTCGGCGCCTTTCGCGACCGCAGCGGGGCCGAGGCCTTCCAGCGCCGCGTGGCCACCGAACTCGACTGGCTGGCGCCGCTGATGGCGATCTTCAACGAAGCCGCGGTGCACCGCCTGCAGGCTGGCCCCTACGCCAGCCGCGACGAGGCCGGCAACGTCTCGCAGCGCATCCGCCAGGCGCTGCAACTGGTGCCGGTGATCATCGAGCGCAAGTAGCGCAGCGGTGCGCTTTCGGCGTTAGGCGTAGACGACCGCCTCGGTCATGCGCGGGTCGTCATGCAGGGCCCAGTAGGCGTCCTGCAGGCGGCGCGTGATGGGGCCGAACTCGCCCGCCGCGCGGCCGCCGACGGCCACGCCGTCGAGGTGGCTGACGGCGATCACGCCGCCGCCGGTGCTGCTCAGGAACACCTCGTCCGCGGCGCGCAAGGTGGCCACCGGCAGCGGCTCGATGCG
>CAIKUF010000103.1 GCA_903830565.1 uncultured bacterium
GCGGCGCGGGCGCTGCATCTCGCCGCGCCGGTGGGCGAGAAGGATGCCTACGTGGCGAGGCTGCTCGACCGCGTGCGGCCGTTCATCGACACTGGCGCAGGCGCCTAGGCGGGCACCAGCGCACGGATATTGCCTTCCCGGCCTTGTTGTCGGTTGTCCTCTTGTGCTGCGTCCCGTCGCTCAACGCAGCGTCGCACCGACCAGCTCTGCCGACTCCCTCGTCACGATTGCAACGTCTTGCAGGAACGCATTGCGGTCCGGCGACGGCGTTACGTCTGGCACCGGGGCCGCAAGGTCATAGACCCGCTCGGCGATCAGCTTGGCGCGCCGGAACGTGGAGCGCGGACCCGATTCGTCATAGGCGCTACGCCAGTCACTCAGGCGCTCTGATTTCACGCGACGCGACGCGAGCTCAAGCAGGCGGCGGCTCAGGTCTTCAGCGATGGCATCGAAGATGTGCTGCTTGTCGTCGTCCGTCGGCTCTGGACCGTTCCAGGCCACGGGGTTCTGAAGCAGGACATAGAGGCGCTGCTGAAGCTGCTGCTTCAGGTCGGCAACCGGACGCAAGGTGTCGTATTCGTCAGACCCCATCGCAAAGCGGCGGCTGAGGGCCTTGATGCGCGTCCAGTGCTCTTTTTCCATGCCCTGCTTGACCGAGAGACCAAGGCGAGGCCGCCACCCGTTGTGGAAGCTTTCCGCCGCGCGTTCGACCGCAAGCACAAGGTTCATTCGGTCGTAGATTGGGCGCGAGTCAATCGGCTTGGGACGCTCGACGATGCCGTCGATCATTTCCAGCAGCTTTCCGAGTTGGCTGGCCGTCCGCTTGCCGTCGTTCGATTCAACGTCCAGCTTTTGATCGAGGTCCGCGAGGAAGACCCGCGAGGTTTTCAGGCGCGCGCGCAGAGCCCTTTCGGCGAACGGGCCGAGGTCTTCGCCGATGGCGGAGAGCACGTTCTCTGCCGACGCCAGAACGTGCTGGGAGCGGGCCGAAGGGTTCGGCAGGTTGTCGCCGCTGACCTTGTCGAAATGCGTGAAGGCGAAGATCAGCTTGGCCGAATTCCCCGAGGAGACGAGATCCTTCATCGCAGCGACGGGCGCTGCGAGCATAGGCTGCGTAGCGTTGTCCACAAGGATGACGGCATCGACCATGTCGATGCGCTTCGAGAGCGTTGTCGAGATCGTGGACATCGAACGCGGCGTGTGGCCGAGGCCTTCGCCGTCGAGGAGCACGAGCTTGGGCTTGTCGTTCGGCCATGCCGGGTAGAACGGGCCGGACACCCGAACGCCGTTGACCAGCGGTGTCAGCAGGGTGCCGAAGAGCGGCGCGTAGTTCGAGGCGAACCGGGAGATCGACGCGATGAAGGCATCGCGATCCCCGGTCTCCCACGTCCACGTCAGAGGCCAGCCCACCTTCGTCTTCTTGAGATTGCGGTCGGGCAGGAGGGCGAACCGCTCTTCGATCTCGTCCATGACTGCATCGACGACCCGCTGAAAGGCCTCGTCGTCGCGCGTCCGGTTGTCGAGCTCTTCTTCGAACAGCTCGTCGATGACGCGCTGGTCCTTCTCATCGGCTGCGTTCAGTTCTGTACGGAGCGATTCGCCGTAGCGCGCTGCGATTTCTTTGACCGAGGCCAGCGCCGCCGACAGCACGTCGTTCGTTCGCTTCAGGAGGTCGCCACTTTCGCCGTCGATGTCGCCGTTGCCGTCATCGTCGAAGTCGCTTGTGTCCTTGACCGGGCCGTTGCCGAGGACGTAGTTGAAGCGGAAGCGCTGATTGACATGCGTCAGCAGGCGGCGCATCTGGTCGGAGTCGGACTCGCTCCGATATGCCGCAAGCACGGCGGCGGATACGCATTCCTTCAGATGCTCGCGCACGTCTTCCATCGGGAAGAAGGTGACGACGGCGCAGTACGGACCCTCTTGCAGGATCACTTCGGTTTCGTGAACCGTGGTCTTGGCCGTCGAGGTCGAGGGGAACCGCTCTTTCACCGGGTCGGTGCCCATGAGCTGTCGCAGGAGCGTTGTCTTTCCGGCCCCTGTGGTGCCGAGAAAGAGGGCGCGCCGATAGTCGCTGGACTGCGATGACGGAAGCGCGATCACACTGTCGCGCAGAGCGAGGAAGTCGGTCTCGCCGCCTTCGAGCTTGTAGAAGAAGATATCGACGACGCGCGGGTCGAACAGGCCGAGGGCCTGCTCACGCGCGCCAAGATCCCAGAGCTGCGGACTCGCCAGCAGCGCGTTCATCTGGTCGCGCAGCGTCGCTGCGTCCTGCTCGTTGTCCGTCTTGAGGCTTTGCCGGACCCGCAGTCCTTCCTTGCCTGTGGTGGGGTCCGTCCGCTTCGGGTGCCGGAAGATGACGGCCCAGGTGTTGCGGCCTTGCGTCCTGCTCAGGCTCGCAGAGTAGAAGTTTTCGCTCATCGTGTTCTCCGTTGTTCCGAGGTTGTTCCGAAACGCAAATGTAGCGATCCGATCTCCCGGAGTCAACAGGTTTTGGCACAACACGGGAACAACCGAGAGTTAACTTTCACGTATCTGAAATACGCAATAGTTAGATTTCTCTTGCTTGGCTTCTGTCTAGGTGCTAACTTTCACGTATCTGAAACACGGGAAAGTTAGAAACAATGCCCCTTCATCTCGTCGGCGAGACCATAGCCAAGACCCGCAGCCACTATCTGGCTGAGACAGGCAAGCTCGTCAAGTTGATGCGGGGCATCTATGTCGATACCGACGACGACATCGACCAGACCGTCCTCGCCCATGCCGTCCGCATAGGCCGCTACCTCTACCCCAACGCTTACCTCTCGGCGGCCAGCGCGGTTCTGCTCGGGCCGACCCGCGACGGTCGCCTCTATCTGACCGGGCCACGCGTACAACGCACCCGCATCCGGGCCCTTGAAATCGTTCAGAACAAGGCCCCCGCGAAGCCCTCTCTCGCTTCCGCCGCCGTTGCCGACGGCCTGGGCGCGTTCACCGTCAACGTGTCCTCGATCCGCCAGAGGTTTCTTGAAGCCTTTCGCCTGCGCAGCGAACATGCCGCGTCCATCGATGCGGCCACGCGCGAGGCTATCGCCGCCCGTCTTGTCGAGGAGTACGGCGGCGCGAAGGCCGCAAGCGACGCCGTATGGGCGCTGGCCCGTGCAAACGACTGGTACCGCGAGGGCGAGGCGGCCGAAAAGTACCTGCTGCGCGGCCCTTCGATTGCAACCGCGCGCAACGAGGCCGCGTTCGCCCTGACCGTGGCATGGCACGGCCTGCCCATCGGCGCCCTCGGTCACGACGGGTTCGAGTGGCTGTGGTCGCAGGCCGACGGCGGCGTGCCCATGCCGCCAGTCATCCGCCAGACGATGCCGGGCAGGTTGCCGCCCTTCGTGGTCTCTCTGCTGCCGGAAGGCTGGCTAGAGAGCGTTCTGCACGACCGGGACGAGCGGGCCATGCTTCGCTCGGGCAGGCGCTACATGTCCAACATCACGATGGCCGAGAACGCTGATGAGCTTGCCACCCTTCCGCTCGATGTCCTCGCGACGCCGCTCGCCGCCCATACAGCGGCGGGCGTGTTCACAGGCAACTACGCCGGGCCAGGTCGCAGCGCGATGGAGCAGGACTTCGAGCGCAACCTCGCCACGATCTATGACCGTGCCGATACGCCGCGCCTCTCCGGCGTGCAGATCAAGGCGCCAATGACGCTAGCCCCGGACGGCAGGCTCTCCCCGAGCACAGGTACGCCGTTCACGCACATCCTCAAGCCGGCGGGAACCAGCGGCTTCGAGGCCCTGCCGCTTGTCGAATGGATCGGCCTTGCCCTCGCACGGGAAGCTGGGTTCACGGTCCCGGCAACCGCGCTGATCGCGATGCCTGACGGCATGCCTCCGGCGCTTGTAGTCGAGCGGTTCGACATTCGCGCAGGCACTGATGATCACCGCCTGCTGGCGATGGAAGACCTTTGCTCGGTGCTCGACCTTTCGCCGGAAGCCAAGTACGACGGCACCATCGAACGTGTGGCGCGTGCCCTGAGAGGTTTGTCCACAGCACCCGGTGAAGACCTCTTGATCCTCATGAAGCGTGTCGTGTTCGCCTGGCTCATCGCGGACGGCGACATGCACCTCAAGAACATGGCCGTTCTGAAGATCGCCGAACCCGGCGATCCGACCTTCCGTAGCGTTCGCCTTGCGCCCGTCTATGACACGCTGACTACGCGTGTCTTTCCACGCCTCGAACACGACCGCATGGCGCTGAAGCTGGGCGGCAAGGACGAACGGCTCAGACGTGCCGATTTCCTCGCGGTCTCTGCAATAGCCGGGCTTCGGGCATCGGACACCAACACCGCTATCGACGACGTTCTGGAGAGGATGCGTGCTGCCGTTGCCGCGATCACGTTGCCCACGCTTCCCGGCTACGGGCCGTCCGGCGAGGCTGCTGTCACCCGAACGCTTGAGATATGCCGGGAGCGGATTGCCTCGTTCGCGTGACCGGGCGCCCCGCATCGTCGCGCCGGTGGGCGAGAAGGACGCCTACGTGGCGAGGCTGCTCGACCGCGTGCGTCCGTTCATTGCCGCTGACGCCGTCTCATAGGCGGGCTGCGGCAAGCAGGGATAATTCGCGGTTTCCACCTTGCGGCGGGCCTTGCCGGCCGCGCTCCCATGTCCGACCTGACCCCCGAAGTGCGCCGCCGCCGCACGTTCGCCATCATCTCCCACCCCGACGCCGGCAAGACGACGCTGACCGAGAAGCTGCTGCTGTTCTCGGGCGCGATCCAGATCGCCGGCAGCGTGAAGGCGCGCAAGGCGAGCCGGCATGCCACGTCGGACTGGATGGAGATCGAGAAGCAGCGCGGCATCTCGGTCGCCAGTTCGGTGATGCAGATGGAGTACCGCGGCTGCGTCGTCAACCTGCTCGACACGCCCGGCCACCAGGACTTCAGCGAAGACACCTACCGCGTGCTGACGGCCGTCGACGCGGCGCTGATGGTGATCGACGCCGCCAACGGCGTCGAGCCGCAGACGCGCCGCCTGCTGCAGGTCTGCCGCGCGCGCAACACGCCCATCCTCACCTTCGTCAACAAGATGGACCGCGAGGTGCAGGCGCCGCTCGCGCTGATGGAAGAGATCGAGCGCGAGCTCGGCATGGAAGTCGTGCCCTTCACCTGGCCGGTCGGCATGGGCAAGGCCTTCCACGGCGTGATCGACCTGCGCGAGAAGCGCATGCGCGTCTTTCGCCCCGGCGAAGACCGCCACCGCCAGGATGACGAAAGAAACGGCAACGAGATCATCGACGGCCTCGCCAACCCGATCTACGCGCAGCGCTTCGGCGCCGAGTATGAGCACGCGCGCCGCGACATCGAACTGCTCGCCGATGCCGCGCCGCCATTCGACGAAGCGCAGTTCCTCGCCGGCCACCAGACGCCGATGTTCTTCGGTTCGGCGATCAACAACTTCGGCGTGCGCGAAGTGCTCGATGCGCTGGTCGACCTCGCGCCCTCGCCCGGCGAGCGCGCGGCGATCCAGCGCACCGTGCAGCCAGACGAGGCCAAGTTCAGCGGCGTCGTCTTCAAGATCCAGGCCAACATGGACCCGGCGCATCGCGACCGCATCGCCTTCCTGCGCGTCGCCAGCGGCCACTTCGAGCGCGGCATGCGCCTGAAGGTGACGCGCTCGGGCAAGGAACTGCGCCCGAACACCGTCGTGAGCTTTCTGTCGCAGCGGCGCGAGCTGCTCGACGAGGCGTATGCCGGCGACATCATCGGCATCCCCAACCACGGCGTGCTGCAACTCGGCGACACGCTGACTGAAGGTGAGCCGCTGCAGTTCACGGGTTTGCCGTTCTTCGCGCCCGAGATGTTCCGCAGCGTCGAGGTCGCCGACCCAGTGCGCACCAAGCAGCTCAAGGCCGGCCTGACGCAGCTCGGCGAAGAAGGCGCGATCCAGGTCTTTCGGCCGCTGGCCGGCGCGGTGCTGCTGCTGGGCGCCGTCGGGCAATTGCAGTTCGA
>CAIKUF010000104.1 GCA_903830565.1 uncultured bacterium
GGGCCGCGCGTCACGCCATCCGGCTATGCGTGGATCGTCGGCGCGCTCGTCGTCGGCGGCGGCGTCGGTCTCTTCGCCGCGAAGAAGGTACAGATGACGCAGATGCCCGAACTCGTCGCGTTGATGCACAGCCTCGTGGGCCTGGCCGCGTGCCTGGTCGGCTTCGCGAGCTACGTCGACACCTCGACCGTGTTCCCGACCGAGGCCGAGAAGGCTATCCACGAGATCGAGATCTACATCGGCATCCTCATCGGTGCCGTCACCTTCTCCGGCTCGGTGATCGCGTTCGGCAAGCTCTCGGGCAAGATCGGCGGCAAGCCGCTACTGCTGCCTGGCCGGCACTGGCTCAACCTGGCGGGCCTGTTGATCGTGATCTGGTTCGGCCACGCCTTCCTGAACGCGCACAGCATCCAGGACGGCATGACGCCGCTGCTCGTGATGACGGTGGTCGCGCTGCTGTTCGGCGCGCACATGGTGATGGCCATCGGGGGCGCCGACATGCCGGTCGTCGTCTCCATGCTCAACAGCTACTCGGGCTGGGCCGCGGCGGCCACGGGCTTCATGCTCAGCAACGACTTGCTGATCGTCGTCGGCGCATTGGTCGGCTCGTCGGGCGCGATCCTCTCCTACATCATGTGCCGGGCGATGAACCGCAACTTCATCAGCGTCATCGCCGGGGGCTTTGGCACTGGCGGCGGAACGGCGCCCGCGGCGGGCGGCGCGCAGCCGGCCGGCGAAGCGATACCGATCAGCGCACTCGAAACCGCGGAACTGCTGCGCGAGGCCAAGAACGTCATCATCGTGCCGGGCTACGGCATGGCGGTGGCGCAGGCCCAGCACACGGTGTACGAGATCACCAAGCTGCTGCGCGAGAAGGGCGTGAACGTGCGCTTCGGCATCCACCCGGTGGCCGGCCGCATGCCCGGCCACATGAACGTGCTGCTCGCCGAAGCCAAGGTGCCCTACGACATCGTGCTCGAGATGGACGAACTCAACGAGGACTTCCCGAAGACCGATGTCGCTATGGTCATCGGCGCCAACGACATCGTCAACCCGGCCGCGCAGGACGACCCGACCAGCCCCATCGCCGGCATGCCGGTGCTCGAAGTCTGGAAGGCGCAAACCTCGATCGTCATGAAGCGCAGCATGGCTTCGGGCTACGCCGGGGTCGACAACCCACTGTTCTACAAAGAGAACAACCGCATGCTGTTCGGCGACGCCAAGAAGATGCTCGACGAGGTGTTGGCTGCGTTAAGGGCCTGAGCGGGACGTGAGCCTGCGCCTGCGCGCAGGCGAACGCTAGCTCGGGGGCGAGCGCTTGCAAGCGCGAGCGCGGGCTGCAAGCCTGAGCGCGGCGCGTCCCCGCGCTTGCTCAGCAAATCGACTAGGCCGGGCATTGCCCGGTCTTGGTTCGCCTAGGCGCGTCGGCGCGGCCGACGAGGGCCTATGGCGCCGCCCTACAATCACGCCTCGCCCAAGGAGCGTTGCGACAGCGCCCGGAGCCATGCGCTCCCGCGCTGCCAGGCTTGGGCACGGCGCGGCCCTTGGTGCGCCTTTCAACGGCGCTCACCCGACTTGCACGGTCGCGGTGAGAACTGCGGCTCGCTGAGCACCCGAAGCCCGCCGCCATGACCGACCCCACACTCGCCACCGCCCCGCCGCCGATGAAGCTCTCGGGCCTCGAGCCTGTGTCCATCGGCGAGGGATCGCTGTTCGTCAACATCGGCGAGCGCACCAACGTCACCGGCTCGAAGGCCTTCGCGCGCATGATCCTCGGCGGCCAGTTCGAGCAGGCGCTGGCGGTCGCGCGGCAACAGGTCGAGAACGGCGCGCAGATCATCGACGTCAACATGGACGAAGCGATGCTCGACAGCCGCGCGGCCATGGTGCGCTTTCTGAACCTGATCGCCGGCGAGCCCGAGATCGCGCGCGTGCCGATCATGATCGACAGCTCGAAGTGGAGCGTGATCGAGGCCGGCCTCAAGTGCATCCAAGGCAAGGGCATCGTCAACTCGATCTCGCTGAAGGAGGGCGCGGCGGCGTTTCGCGAGCAGGCCAAACTCGTGCGCCGCTACGGCGCGGCGGCGGTGGTGATGGCCTTCGACGAGCAGGGCCAAGCCGACACCTACGAACGCAAGATCGGCATCTGCGAGCGTGCCTATCGCATCCTCGTCGACGAGGTCGGCTTCGCGCCGGAAGACATCATCTTCGACCCCAACGTGTTCGCGATCGCGACCGGCATCGAGGAGCACAACAACTACGCGGTCGACTTCATCGAGGCGACGCGCTGGATCAAGCAGCACCTGCCCGGTGCGAAGGTCAGCGGCGGGGTCAGCAACGTGAGCTTCTCGTTCCGCGGCAACGACCCGGTGCGCGAAGCGATCCACACCGTGTTCCTCTACCACGCGATCCGCGCCGGGATGGACATGGGCATCGTCAACGCCGGCATGATCGGCGTCTACGACGACTTGGTCCCGGTGCTGCGCGAGCGCGTCGAGGACGTGGTCTTGAATCGCCGCCCGGATGCGGGCGAGCGCCTGATCGAGGTCGCCGAGAGCGCGAAAGGGCAGGCCAAGGACGACACGGCGCGCCTGGCCTGGCGCGCGAAGGCCGTCGACGAGCGGCTCGTGCACGCGCTGGTGCACGGCATCAACGACTTCATCGCCGACGACACCGAAGAGGTCTACCGCCGCATCCTCGCCGAGGGCGGGCGGCCGTTGCACGTGATCGAAGGCCCCCTGATGGCGGGCATGAACGTCGTCGGCGACCTCTTCGGCCAGGGCAAGATGTTCCTGCCGCAGGTCGTCAAAAGCGCGCGCGTGATGAAGCAGGCCGTGGCCCACCTTCTGCCCTACATCGAGGAGGAGAAGAAGCTCCTCGTCGATGCCGGAGGCGAGGTCCGCGCGAAGGGCAAGATCGTGATTGCCACCGTCAAGGGCGATGTGCACGACATCGGCAAGAACATCGTCGCCGTCGTCCTTCAGTGCAACAACTTCGAGGTTGTCAACATGGGCGTGATGGTCGCCTGCCAAGACATCCTCGCCAAGGCCAAGGCCGAAGGGGCCGACATCATCGGCTTGTCGGGCCTGATCACCCCCAGCCTCGAAGAGATGCAGCACGTCGCGGCGGAGATGCAGCGCGACGAGCACTTCCGCAGCCGCAAGACGCCGCTGCTGATCGGCGGCGCGACGACGAGCCGCGTGCACACCGCGGTGAAGATCGCGCCGCACTACGACGGCCCGGTCGTCTACGTCCCCGACGCGAGCCGCAGCGTGGCCGTCTGCAGCGACCTGCTCAGCGACGACAAGGCCGCGGCGACGATCGCCGAACTCAAGGCCGACGGGGAACGCGTGCGCGCGCAGCACGCGGCAAAGAAGGCGACGCCGCTGGTGACGCTCGCCGAGGCGCGGGCGAACAAGACGCGAATCGACTGGTCAGGCTATGCGCCGCCACGGCCGAAGTTCATCGGCCGCCGCGTGTTCAGGAACTACGACCTCGCCGAGCTTGCCGCGTGCATCGACTGGGCGCCGTTCTTTCAGACCTGGGATCTCGCCGGGCCGTACCCGGCGATCCTGTCGGACCCCGTGGTCGGCGAATCGGCGCGGCGCGTGCTCGCCGATGGGCAGGCGATGCTCGAGCGGCTGATCGCCGGCCGCTGGCTGGCCGCCAGCGGTGCGATCGCGCTCTACCCGGCAAACACCGTCGACGACGACGTGATCGAGATCTACCGCGACGAATCGCGCAGCGAGGTGCTGATGCACTGGGCGCCGCTGCGCATGCAGACGGCGCGACCGGTCATCGACGGCGTGCCGCGCCCCAACCGCTGCCTGGCCGACTTCATCGCCCCGCGCGAGACGGGCATTGCCGACCACATCGGCCTCTTCGCGGTGACGGCCGGTCTGGGCGCCGAAAAGAAGGATGCGCAGTTCCTGGCCGAGCACGATGACTACAGCTCGATCATGCTCAAGGCGCTGGCCGACCGCCTGGCCGAGGCCTTCGCCGAACGCCTGCACCAGCGCGTGCGCACGGAGTTCTGGGGTTATGCACCGGACGAGCGCTTGAATGCCGAAGCACTGATCGCCGAAAAATACAGCGGCGTCCGCCCGGCGCCGGGCTACCCGGCTTGCCCCGACCACAGCGTGAAGGCGCCCATGTTTCGCGTTCTCGGCGCGGACGAGATGGGCATGAGCCTGACCGAGAGCCTGGCGATGCTTCCCGCGGCCAGCGTCAGCGGCTTTTATCTCGCGCACCCGGCCGCCACCTACTTCAACGTCGGCAAGATCGGCGAAGACCAGTTGCGCGACTGGGCGCGGCGCGAGGGACAGGACCTCGTGCAGGCGCGGCTCGCACTGGCGCCGCTGCTGTAGCGGGCCTCGGGCCACGACGCCCGCGGGACGCCGCACCTGAAGCACGGCCATTCAGGCCGCATACATTCGATCACCGGTTGACGTGTGTGGTTACCTTAGCCGGCGCGCTTGTGCCGTTGTTTCCACAAATAGAATCGCCCGCCGACCTCCCGTAGGGGCTTCGGTGAAGAGGGCTAAGCGCGGTTCGCGCCGGGCCGATAAGCTGTCTGGCCGCAAGGGAGTCGCAGTGAAACCAGAGAACGTCATCGATAGGCACGGGCGCACGAGCCGACTGCTTGCTTTCTTCGCGGCGGCTGCCCTTGCGGCGGTACTCGCGGCCTGCGGAGGAGGAGGCGGGTCGAGCGGAGGCGACAGTTCTCCCGTGGTGACCCCTCCCGTGGTGACCCCTCCCGTGGTGCCGCCCGTGAGCACTCCGCAGTTGCCCGCGTCGCGCGCCGAGGCGGTGCGTTTCCTGACCCAGGCCACGTTCGGCGCGACACCGGCAGAGATTGACCATGTGATGGCGATCGGCTACTCGGCGTGGCTCGATGAGCAATTCGCCAAGCCGCAGACGCTTCATCTTGACTACTGGAACGCCGCGAATGCAGCGATCAAGGCCGTCACCCAGACCAGCGCGGCAGGCACACGCGAAGTGTTCGACAGCTTCTACCGCCAGGCGCTCACCGGCGACGGCCAACTGCGCCAGCGCGTGGCCTTCGCGCTGTCGCAGATCTTCGTGATCTCGATGGTCGACAGCACGGTCGCCAGCTACCCGCAGGGCGTGGCGAGCTACCTCGACATGTTGGGCGCAAACGCATTCGGCAACTACCGCACGCTGATCGAAGGCGTCTCGCGGCATCCGATGATGGGCATCTACCTCTCGCACATGAAGAACCAGAAGGAAGACCTGGCCAAGGGCCGAGTCCCCGACGAGAACTACGCGCGCGAGGTGATGCAACTGTTCTCGATCGGCCTGTACCAACTCAATGCCGACGGCAGCCTCAAGGCCGGCAGCGACGGCAACCCGCTGGAGACCTACGCTGCTGCCGACGTCTCGGGGCTGGCCAAAGTATTCACCGGCTGGAGCTGGGACGGACCCGACACGGCCGATGCCCGCTTCTTCGGCTACAGCGCCGATTTCACGGATCCGGCGCGACTGTATTCGCCGATGCAGGGCTATACGCAGTTCCATTCGTTGTCGGAGAAGGACTTTCTCGGCGCCACGGTAACGGCGCAAACCAGGTCCGATCCCTTCGCCAGCCTGAAGGTCGCGATGGACACGCTGGCCGGCCACGCGAACGTGGGGCCGTTCATCGGCAAGCAACTCATTCAGCGGCTGGTGACGAGCAACCCGAGCCCGGCCTATGTGGCGCGGGTGGCGAAGGCTTTCTCGAGCAGCGGTGACATGAAAGCCCTGATCAAGGCGGTCTTGACGGACGCCGAGGCCCGCGACCCGTCGTTGGCCAGCGGCCCGAATTACGGCAAGCTGCGCGAGCCGGTGCTGCGAATGACGGCTTACCTGCGCGCCTTCGGAGTCACCTCGGAAAGCGGGAAATTCCTGATCGGCACGACCGACGATGCGGGGACTCAGCTCAACCAGTCGCCGCTGCGCTCGCCATCGGTGTTCAACTTCTACCGCCCCGGCTATGTGCCGCCGGACGCGGCGGCTGGCCAGGCCGGCCTGGTGGTGCCCGAGTTGCAGATCACGCACGAGACATCGGTGGCGGGCTATGCCAACTTCATGCGTACGGGCGTCCAGTCGGGCTTCGGGCTCAGGGGCACGGACGGCAAGGCCACGCGCCAGGACGTGCAGGTCGACTACAGCGCCCTGCTGGCGCTGGCCGACACAAGCGCAGCCCTGGTCGACAGGGTGTTGACCCTCTTGCTCGGGCCGACGCCCCAGGATGCTTTGAAGGCCGAAATCGTGCCCGCGGTCGACTCGATCGTCGTGCCCGCACTCAAGGCTGACGGCAGCAACCAGGCCGCGGTCACCAGCGCGAAGATGAACCGCGTCTACACCGCCGTCTATCTGGTGCTGGTGGCGCCCGAGTTCATCGTCCAGAAGTGATGACCACCCGACTGGTGGTTTCAACCTCTCGCATCCATCCTCGCGGCGAAGCATCCTGTTTTCGGGTGACCCAGCGCCGGTCTTGAACGAGTCCATCTGCCATGAAGAACTTCACAAGCCCCGCTTCGCGCCGCGAATTTCTCCGCCGCGCCGGCGCGTTCTCGGTCGCGGTGCCAGCGGCGCCGTTTGCACTCAACCTGGCCGCCATCGGCAGCGCCTCGGCGCAGTCGGCGGGTGGCTACAAGGCGCTCGTCTGCCTGTACTTCAGCGGCGGCAACGACGGCTACAACACCGTGCTGGCGACTGATACCAATTCCTGGGCCAGTTATCTGACGGTCCGTACTCAGGCTCCCGACCCGATCGCGCTGAGGGCGCCAGGCACTGCGGTGGTCACTGGCGCAGCTGCCGGCTCGCCGGATAGGCTGGGCGGTGTTCTCGCGATCACGCCGCTGCGCAGCCAGGGTCGCAGCTTCGCAGTGCACCCGGTCATGACCGGGGTGCGCGACCTGTTCAGCGCCAAGCGGCTGGCGATCGTGTCCAACGTCGGCACCCTGCTGCGTCCGACAAGCAAGGCGCAGTACAAGGACAGCACTTTCCCCAAGCCCAAGAAGCTGTTCTCGCACAATGACCAGACGTCGGAATGGATGACCTTTGCGTCCGAAGGCGCCCGCATCGGCTGGGGCGGGCGCATGGGAGACTTGCTGCTCAGATCCAACACCAACGCGGTGTTCACAAGCATCTCGACGGCGGGCAACGCGGTTTGGCTGTCCGGCCAGAACGTCGTGCAATACCAGGTGACGACCAGCGGGGCGATACGCATCGGCGGCACGGGCACCACGCTCTACGGCTCGGCCACGGCACTCACGAAGGCGCGCCGCATCATGCGCACGACACGTTCGTCAAACCTGCTGGAACAGGCCCAATCAGGCGTCGTGGGGCGCTCGATCGACGCCGAAGGCGCGCTTTCCGCAGCGTTGCCGGCCGCCAATACCGCGCCGTACGGCACGCCCGGACTGGCTGCTGGCGTGGTCGACCCGCTGTTGCAGTACGACAACCCGCTGACCGGCGGCAAATCGACGAACCCGCTTGCGCAGCAACTCCAGATCGTTGCGCGGACGATCGCCGGCCGCAGCGCGCTGGGCGTGCAGCGGCAGGTGTTCTTCGTCAACGTCGGCGGCTTCGACAACCACGACTTTCAGAACCGCACGCAGGCCAACAACCTGGCCTTGGTTTCGCATGCGCTGAAGTACTTCGACACCACGCTTACCGCGATGGGCGTGGGCAACGATGTGACGACGTTCACCGCCTCCGATTTCGGACGCACCTTCACCAGCAACGGCGACGGCACCGACCATGGCTGGGGGTCGCACCACTTCGTTCTCGGCGGCGCGGTGCACGGCGGCGACTTGTATGGCAACTTCCCCGCCTACGGTGTAAGTGACACCAAGGGTGATTTCGGCAGCCCGAACCAGATTGGCAACGGTGCCATGTTGCCCGAGATTTCGGTCGATCAGTACGCGGCCACGTTGGCGCGTTGGTTCGGCGTGTCGGATAGTCAGGCGCTCGATATCTTTCCCAACCTCACCAACTTCGATGTCAGCCTGCGCAACCTGGGCTTCATGGCGTGAGCTGCGGCCGCGGCGCGCGCCGCTCGGGCGTGGCATGATCGAGTGATGACGACAACACTCCGACGCGCGTTGCTGGTCTTGGGCTTGGGAGGGCTGTTCGCGGTAGCGCCTGTCCCGACGCACAGCGCGCCAGCCGCGTCGCAGCCGACAGTCACATCAGAACGGCTGGCGACGATTTGCAGCGACTGCGCGATCGTCGACAGCGTGAAGAGCGAGACGCGCAAGGGCAAGGGCGGCGCGGTCGGCATGGTCGGCGGCGCGGTCGTCGGCGGCGTGCTCGGGCACCAGATCGGCGGCGGCACCGGCAAGACGCTGGCCACTGTCGGTGGCGCCGCGGCCGGCGCCTTCGCGGGCAACCAGGTGCAGAAGAACGTCAACAAGACGACCGTCTGGCTAACCCGCGTGACGCTCAAGGACGGCAGCACGCGTACCTTCGAGACCGGCGCCAGCCCGGGCTTCAGATCGGGTGAAGTCGTCCTCGTCGACGGCGGGACACTCAGGAAGCGCTGAGGACGCGGCGGTACTGGATCGCCTCGGCGATGTGCGCCACTTGAACGGTGGCGGTGCCGCCCAGGTCGGCGATGCTGCGCGCGATGCGCTGCACGCGGTGATAGCTGCGCCCCGACCAGGCCAGGCGCGTGGCTGCGGTCTGCAGGAATTTGGCCGACGCCGCATCGAGCGCGCAGTGGGCGTCGAGCGCATCGCCGGCCAGCTCGGCATTGCGACAGTGCTGGCGTTCGAGCTGGCGCAGCCGGGCCTGCGCAACGCGCTCGGCCACGAGTGCGCTGGCTTCGCCGTCGGCCGCAGCGGCCAGCGACTCGGGTGCGACGGCCGGCACCTCGACCTGCAAGTCGATGCGGTCGAGCATCGGCCCGCTGATGCGCCCCTGGTAGCGCGCGATCGCATCCGGCGTGCAGCGGCAGGACCGCAAGGGGTTGCCCAGGTGCCCGCATGGGCAGGGGTTCATCGCCGCGAGCAACTGGAAGCGGGCCGGGAACTCGGCCTGGCGCGCCGCGCGCGAGATCACGATGCGTCCCGACTCCAGTGGCTCGCGCAAGGCCTCGAGCGCGGCGCGCGGGAATTCGAGCAACTCGTCGAGGAACAGCACGCCGTGGTGCGCGAGAGAGATCTCGCCTGGGCGCGGCGGCGAGCCGCCGCCGACAAGCGCCACCGACGACGCGGTGTGATGCGGCGAACGCAGCACTCGCTGGCGCCAGCGCTCAGGGCGAAAGTCGCCGACCAGGCTCAGCACCGCGGCCGATTCGAGCGCCTCGTCGTGAGTCATCGGCGGCAGCAGCCCCGCAAAGCGCTGCGCCAGCATCGACTTGCCCGTTCCCGGCGGGCCGACCATCAGCACGCTGTGCCCTCCAGCCGCAGCGATCTCGAGGGCGCGTTTGGCGCCGGCCTGGCCCTTCACGTCGCGCAGGTCGGGCAGGCGTTCGGCCTCGCCAGGGGCGGCTGCCACCGCGCGCGGCAGCGGCACCGCGGCCTCGCCCTGCAACAGCGAGCGCACGACCTCCAGCAAGTGCGCGGCGGTATGGACCGGCAACCCTTCGACCAACGCCGCCTCTTCGGCGCTGCCGCGGGGCAGCACCAGCGCGCGCATGGCGCGGTGGCGGCTCAGTGCAAGGCCCATCGCCAGCGCGCCGCGCACCGGGCGCAGGTCGCCCGCAAGGCTGAGTTCGCCAGCGAACTCGAAGGCGTCGAGGCGCCGCGCGTCGATCTGCCCGCTCGCGGCGAGGATGCCGAGCGCGATCGGCAGATCGAACCTGCCCGACTCCTTGGGCAGGTCGGCCGGCGCCAGGTTGACCGTGATGCGCTTGTTGTGCGGGAACTCAAGCCCGCTGTTCTGCAATGCAGCGCGAACCCGCTCTCGGGCTTCCTTGACCTCGGTCTCGGCCAGGCCGACCAACGTGAAGCTCGGCAGCCCGTTGGCTAGATGCACTTCGACAGTGACCTCTGGCGCGGCCAAGCCATCGAGCGAGCGACTGCGGATCACGGCCAGCGGCATGCGTGCGTTCTCCCTGAAGCGGCCGGCGCAAGGGCATGGGCGTTGCTCGCGCGGGGCAGTGCCATTGTGCCTGCCGCAAACCTGGGCCGGTATGCCATCGATAGACCGAAACGCTCGGCCGCAATGCCGGAAGCGGAACCACTTTGGTGCGCTCCAGGGGTGCTTCGACGCGGGGCCGCCCCGCGATGAGGCTTTCCGGCCCAACACTGGCCCGGTGATGCCTTGGCACAGAAGCTGCAGTCCACCGCGTAGTCCACTTCAACCTCCGGAGTCATCGCCATGAAGAGGCAAGCTCTTGCCATTCTCACACTCGCGGTCCTGGGCGTTGCGCCCGCGTTCTCGCAGACTGCTGCCGCGCCCGCCGCGCCGACGTCGGACTGGGCCTTCACCGCCAACCTTGGACTGTTCTCGGACTATCGCTTCCGCGGCATCTCGCAGACCAACGAGAAGCCGGCTATTCAAGGCGGCTTCGACCTCGGCCACAGCTCGGGCTTCTACGTCGGCAACTGGAACTCCAATGTCTCGAGCGCCCAGTACGACGGTGCCAACATCGAGATGGACTTCTACGGCGGCTACAAGCACAGCTGGGACAGCGGCTTCGGCCTCGACGTCGGCGCGGTGGTCTCCGTCGCCAAGACTTTGTGATCCGCTTACGTCCTAGGAGTCAAGACCATGAAGATGGTGACCGCCATAGTCAAGCCGTTCAAGCTCGACGAAGTGCGTGAAGCCCTGAGCGCCATCGGCGTTCAAGGCATCACGGTGACCGAAGTCAAGGGTTTCGGCCGCCAGAAGGGCCACACCGAGTTGTACCGGGGTGCCGAGTACGTCGTCGACTTCCTGCCCAAGGTGAAGATCGAAGCAGCGGTCGACGACGCCATCGTCGACCGCGTGATCGAGGCCATCGAGAGCGCTGCGCGCACCGGCAAGATCGGCGACGGCAAGGTCTTCGTTTCGGCGCTCGATCAGGTGGTGCGCATCCGCACCGGCGAAACGGGCAAGGACGCGCTGTGATGAATCAGGAACACAACACCATGAGAAAGATTCTGGCTTTTCTCGCGCTTGGTGCGGCAGCGCTGTTTGTCGCTGTGCCGGCCTTTGCCGACGACGCTGCCTCGGCGCCGGCCGCCGCCGCATCGGCGGCCGACACGGCCGCATCCGCTGCGGCTGCGCCGGCTTCCGCAGTTGCTGCCGCCCCGGCCGCTTCCGCTGCGCCCGCAGCCGCTTCTGCCGCTTCGGCATCCGCCTCGACGCCGGTTGCCAACAAGGGTGACACCGCGTGGATGATCGTCGCCACGGCGTTCGTCATCATGATGTCCATCCCTGGCCTGGCGCTGTTCTATGGCGGCTTGGTGCGCAGCAAGAACATGCTGTCGGTGCTGATGCAGGTGATGGTCACCTTCTCGATGATCGTCGTCCTGTGGTGCCTGTATGGCTACAGCCTGGCGTTCACCGAAGGCAACGCTTTCTTCGGCGGGTTCGATCGCGTCTTCATGAAGGGCCTGTTCGATCCGGCGAAGGGCGAGTTCGCCATGGCGGCCACCTTCAGCAAGGGCGTCTACATTCCCGAGCTGATCTTCATGGCCTTCCAGGCCACGTTCGCGGCCATCACCTGCTGCCTGATCGTCGGCGCCTTCGCCGAGCGCGCCAAGTTCTCGGCCGTGCTCGCCTTCATGGCGCTGTGGTTCACGTTCAGCTACGCGCCGATCGCCCACATGGTGTGGTTCTGGATGGGGCCGGATGCCTATTCGAGCAAGGAAGTCGCTGACGCAATGACCGCGAAGGCGGGCTACCTGTGGCAAATGGGCGCCCTCGACTTCGCAGGCGGCACGGTCGTGCACATCAACGCCGCTGTCGCGGGCCTCGTGGGCGCGTTCATGATCGGCAAGCGCATCGGCTACGGCAAGGAGGCTTTCACGCCGCACTCGCTGACGCTGACGATGGTTGGCGCCGCGCTGCTGTGGGTCGGCTGGTTCGGCTTCAACGCCGGCTCGGCGCTCGAAGCCAACGGCACCGCAACGCTCGCGTTCATGAACACCTTCTCGGCCACCGCCGCGGCGGTGCTGGCCTGGTGCATCGGCGAAGCGCTGATGAAGGGCAAGGCCTCGATGCTGGGTGCGGCCTCGGGTGCGGTCGCCGGTTTGGTCGCGATCACCCCGGCCTGCGGCAACGTCGGCTTGATGGCGGCGATCGTGATCGGCTTCATCGCCGGCTTCGCCTGCCTGTGGGGCGTCAACGGTCTGAAGCGGATGCTCGGTGCCGACGACTCGCTCGACGTGTTCGGCGTGCACGGCGTGGGCGGCATCGTCGGCGCGTTGCTGACCGGCGTCTTCAACACGCAGGATCTCGGCGGGCCGGGGTTGGTCGGCGACTGGGTCACGGCTGCGGTCAGATCCAACGGCATCGGCGCGCAAGTGTGGATTCAGCTCAAGGCCGTGCTGCTGACCATCGTCTGGTCGGGCGTGGTCTCGCTGATCGCGTACAAGATCGTCGACATGACGATCGGACTGCGCGTCACCGAAGAGCAGGAACGCGAGGGCCTGGACATCGCCTGCCACGGCGAGACGGCTTACCACGGTTAGTTGCAGAGCAGAAGGCGGCGTGCCGAGCGCACGCCGCCGCTGTCGATCGAGGCCACCTTGGGGGTGGCCCCTTTTTTTTGGCGTTTCGTACCGCGTGCACGGGGGAATGCCGGTGCCACATGCCTAGAATTCCAGGTTCCCCGGGCACGAGTTCGCCGCCCATTCCACTAGGCCAAGCCTGTCCATGGTTCCACACCTGATCACCGCACTGACTGGCCCCATCAACGAGTTGGAGCAGCGCGTCCTCGAATCGCTGCCCGCCATCGAGCGCTGGTTCCGCCTCGAGTGGATGGAGCACACGCCGCCGTTCTACACGTCGGTCGACCTGCGCAACGCCGGCTTCAAGCTGGCGCCGGTGGACACCGACCTCTATCCCGGCGGCTTCGGCAACCTCACCCCCGAGATGCTGCCGCTCGCGGTGCAGGCGGCGATGGCGGCGATCGAGAAGATCTGCCCCGAGGCGAAGAACCTGCTGCTGATACCGCAGGGCCACACGCGCGACCCGCACTACCTGACGAGCTTGCAGCGCCTGACGCAGATCTTCCACCGCGCCGGCCTGAACGTGCGCCTGGGTTCCCTCGACGAGACGCTCAAGGATCCCGTGCCGCTCGCGCTGCCGGACGGCGGTGAACTCGTGCTGGAGCCGCTGCTGCGAACCCGTCGGCGCCTCGGCCTGAAGGGCTTCGACCCCTGCACGATCCTCGTCAACAACGACCTTTCGGCCGGCGTTCCGAAGGTGCTCACGGGGCTGCACGAGCAGTACCTGCTGCCGCCGCTGCACGCCGGCTGGGCGGTCCGGCGCAAGACACGCCACTTCCAGGCCTACGAGGAAGTGGCCAAGAAGTTCGGCAAGCTGCTCGGCATGGACCCGTGGCTGATCAACCCGCTGTTTGCCCGTTGCGGGAAAGCGAACTTCAGCGGCGGCAGCGGCGCCGAGAGCCTGATGAGCGGTGCCGATGTGCTGCTCGGCAAGATCCGCCGCAAGTACAAGGAGTACGGCATCCAGGAAAAGCCCTTCCTCGTCCTCAAGGCCGACTCCGGCACCTACGGCCGGGGCGTGGTGACCGTGCGCGACCCTTCAGCGCTTGCCGACCTGAATCGCGGGAAGTTAGAGGCGATGGGCATCCTCCAGGACGGGCAGGAGGCCTGCGAACTGATGCTGCAAGAAGGCGTGCCGACGAACGAGCGCATCGATGGCGCGGTCGCCGAGCCGGTGGTCTACATGGTCGATCGCTACGTCGTCGGTGGCTTCTACCGCGTGCACGCCGAGCGCGGCATCGACGAGAACCTGAACGCGCCGGGGGCGGGTTTCGTCCCGCTCGCCTTTGCCGACGCGAACCAGTTGCCACGCCATGGCGCGAAGCCCGGTGCCAGTGCGCCGAACCGGTTCTACATGTACGGCGTGATCGCGCGTCTGGCGATGGTGGCGGCGAGCTACGAGCTCGAGGCGACCGACCCCGACGCCGAGATCTACGAGTAAGCGATCGCCGGTGTCCGACCTGTTCGTTCGCAACGCGACACTCCCTGACGGGCGAGGCGGCCACGACGTGCTCGTCGTCGCCGGGCGCATCGCTGCCGTCGGCCCGGCGCTCGCGGCGCCGCAGGGCGTGCCGGTCGTCGACGCCAAGGGCTGGCTGCTCGCGCCGCCCTTCGTCGACGCCCACTTCCACCTCGACGCCACGCTCAGCGCCGGGCTGCCGCGCGTCAACGAAAGCGGCACGCTGCTCGAAGGCATCGCGCTGTGGGGCGAACTCAAGCCCTTGCTGGTGCAGGACGCGATCGTCGAGCGGGCGCTGCGCTATTGCGATTGGGCGGTCGCCAAGGGCCTGCTCGCGATCCGCTCGCACGTCGACATCTGCGACGACCGCCTGCTCGCCGTCGAGGCGCTGCTGCATGTGCGCGAGCGCGTTGCGCCCTACCTCGATCTGCAACTCGTGGCCTTCCCGCAGGACGGTCTGCTGCGCTCGCCGCATGCGCTGGCCAACCTCGAGCGCGCGCTCGACCTGGGCGTCGACGTGGTCGGCGGCATTCCGCACTTCGAGCGCACGATGGCCGACGGCGCGGCCAGTGTGCGCATCCTGTGCGAGATCGCCGCCAAGCGCGGCCTGCGCGTGGACATGCACTGCGACGAGAGCGACGACCCGCTGTCCCGCCACATCGAGACCCTGGCCTGCGAGACGCAGCGCCTGGGCCTGCAGGGGCGGGTCACCGGCTCGCACCTGACGTCCATGCACTCGATGGACAACTACTACGTCAGCAAGCTGTTGCCGCTGATGCGCGAGGCGCAGGTGCACGCGGTGGCGAACCCGCTGATCAACATCACGCTGCAAGGCCGGCACGACAGCTACCCCAAGCGGCGCGGCATGACGCGCGTTCCCGAACTGATGGCGGCCGGCATCAACGTCGGCTTCGGCCACGACTGCGTGATGGACCCGTGGTACCCGCTCGGCTCGGCCGACATGCTCGAAGTCGCGCAGATGGGCCTGCACGTCGCGCAGATGACGTCGCAGGCGCAGATGCGCGCCTGCTTCGACGCCGTGACGGTGAACAGCGCGCGCATCCTCGGCCTCGAAGGCTACGGGCTCGAGCCCGGCTGCCGCGCCGACTTCGTGCTCCTGCAGGCGCGAGACACGGTCGAGGCGATCCGCCTGCGCGCGACGCGCCTGCTCGTCGTGCGCGGCGGCGACGTGATGGCGCACACGCCGCCCGCGAATGCAACGCTCGCGCTCCCGGGCCGGCCGCCCGAGGTCGACTTCACCGCTCAGCGCTGAGCCGCGGCCGCGCGAAAGAAGGCAATGCGCTCGGCATCGGCCGGGTGCGAGGCGATCGCGATGCCCAGAGCCGAGGCCTCGCGCGGCCGGTGATCTGCGGGTTTCGGAGCGGAAGCACCGCCCGCCACGCTGTCTTCGGGCCGGTCGCGCGCAGCCAGGCGCTCGAAGAAGGCGATCATCACCGCCGGCGAAATGCCGGCGTCCTTGAGCACGCGTGCCGATTCGGCATCCGCTTCGCGCTCGGCGTCGCGCGAATAGGCGGCCTGCCCGAGCAAGACCGGCGCAGCGGCCAGCAGCGAGCTGAAGTCGCCGAAGACGGCGCTCGCGATCAGGCCCAGCGCGCCGACCTGCACCAGCAACCGCATGCCATGGCGATGCCGCAGGTGGCCGAGTTCGTGCGCCAGCACGCCGGTGACGACATCCGCATCGCCGTCGACCAGGGCGACGAGTTCGTCGGTGAGCACGATGCTGCCGCCCGGCAGCGCGAACGCATTGGCTCCGACCCTGCTGCTGCGGAACTCCAGGTGGTGGGCGGGCACCGTGGCTGCCGGCTGCGCGGCCAGCGCGAGCTCGAAGGCGGCGCCGAGCTGCTCGCGTTGCGCCGGCGCCAGCTTGCTCGGCTGCAGCAGGTGCTGGTCGAGCGAGCGCAGGGCCGCTGAGCCTAACGCTTCATCCACGCTGTACGGAATGAAGGCGAGTGCCGCCTGCGCGGCCATCGGCATGCCCCATTGGTAGATCGCGGCCAGCAGCACGGCGAGCGCGGCAAGGCTGGCAAGCACCCAGCGCCAGCTCCACTGGGCGCGCACGACCAGGGTGTCGCGCTGGCCGCATTGGCGCGCGAAGGCGTCCCATGCGCTTGCGTCCGCACAATGCAGCGAGGCACCGGCCGGCAGTTCGGCCACGCGCGCGCCGCGCCGCGTGCGCTCCGGCCACGCCACCTCGCGCAGCGCCACCGAAAGATCGAGCCCATCGCCGCGGATGCGCAGGCGCTCGCCGTCGCGGCGCAGGCGCACCGGCCAGGCGCGGGCGCTGCGCCCGTCGAAGTATTCGGCGCCGAGTTCCTCAGTCACGCTGGCGCTAGAACCCGATGTCCAGGCCGAACAGGTCGCCCGCGGCGTCGCCAGCGGCGTCGCTCTCTGCGGCGCGCGCGATGTCGGCCAGGATGTGCGGGTCGACCCACATCACGATGCGCACCGCTTCGGCGCGCATGCGCGTCGTGGAAACGGCGGCGAACGGCCAGTAGAGCCCGAGCGTGAGTGCGATCAGGGACCAGTTCTTCAGCGTCAGGCGTAGCAGAGGCCAGAATTCGAGCGTGCTCTTGAAGCGCACCGCCGTGCCCGCCGTGCGCGACCACAGCAGGTTCTGCATGCGGGACGTGAAGTAGGGGCGCGGCACGAGCTGCACCGCGAAGACGGCCAGCGCGAACACGGTGGCCGACAGGATCGCGACCAGTATCCGCGGCAGCCGCGCGTCGCCGGAGACCAGGCCGGTTGCACCGAACATCAGCAGGGCCGAGGGGACGAGGACGGCGACCAGCGTGACCACCCCGACGCCCGCCGACTTCGCGAACACGGCGTAGAAGGGAAGCGGCCCGCTTCGCAACCGCGTTTGCTCTGGGCCGTAGGCGTAGTGGTCGTGTTGATACTTCTTGATCCCCCACCACAGCAAGGGTAGCAGCAGCCCCAGAACGCCCAGCGCGGCGAAGGTGAGCAGGCCGTACCACTCCGGGGGCTGGTCGCGGTCGGGCACGCCCACGAGCGCGCCGACCATCAGCGCACCGGGCACGAAGAACGGCAGCAAGGCGCGGTAGGCCCCGCTCATCGTGCCGTGAAAGCGAAAGCGCAGGCCGCGCCAACTCGTGTTGGCGAGGCGAAACCGCATCGAAGCCTGCAGCAGCGCCGGCCACAATGCGGCGACGAGCACGAACGCGATCAGCCCCGCCATCGGTGAAACCCGTCCCGCCGCGGAGTACAGCGCCAGCAGCAGCACGACCAGCGCATAGCCGCGCAGCATGCGGCGCGGGTTCGCATGAAACCCGAGCGGGTGGCGGCCGACCAGCGTGTTGCCGTAGAAGTAGCGCAAGCGGCGCACCTTCGCCCACGGGTAGTACACGCCCAGCGTGACCAGCGTCAGCAGCAGGTTGACGATCCAGATGCGGAAGTATTCGCTGCCCGAACCGGTGAACTGGATGTCGAGCCGGAACCGGCGCGGGCCGACCGGCGCTGGACGCGAAGCCTCAGGCTCCGACGGGGCGCTGGAAAAGAAACCCGATTCGCTCATGAATGCGTGGCGCGGCTGAAGAGGGTCGGCGACGAAGGCGCGTTCGTCAACGGCACTCTACCATCGGCTTGCGCCAGCGCCTCGTTAGAATCGATCGACGCCGCGCTGAATCATCGACCCGGCCGCAACGAACCCACCATCATGAAACTCATCGGCGCCCTCACCAGCCCCTACGTCCGCAAGGTCCGCATCGTGATGGCCGAGAAGAAGCTCGACTATCGACTGCTGCTCGAAGACGTCTGGACGAACGACACGATCCTCGAATCCAACCCGCTTGGCAAGGTGCCGTGCCTGGTGATGGAGGGCGGCGAGGCGGTGTTCGACTCGCGCGTGATCGTCGAGTACCTCGACACGCTGTCTCCGGTGGGCCGCTTGATCCCCGAGCGCGGGCGCGAGCGCGCCGAGGTGCGCACCTGGGAAGCGCTGGCCGACGGCGTGCTCGACGCACTGATCCTGGCCCGCCTGGAGCAAACCTGGGCCGGCCGCAGCGCCGAGCAACGCAGCGCCGCATGGACCGAGCGCCAGCTCAGCCGCGTCTCTTGCGCGCTGCAGGCCATGTCCAAGGGCATCGGCGACCGGCCATGGTGCTACGGGACGCACTTCTCGCTGGCCGACATCGCGGTTGGCTGCGCGCTCGGCTACCTCGACTTTCGCTTCCCGCAGATCGACTGGCGCGGCGCGCACCCGAACCTGGTGCCCCTGCACGACAAGCTGGCCGCGCGGCAGAGCTTCATCGACACCGCGCCACCGCGCGCCTAGGTCGCGCGCGCCGACGCGGTCCGGACATGGGCTCCATCGGTCACGTCACGCCGCAGGCAATGCACTTCGCGCAGCCGCTGGCGCTGCGCAGCGGCGCGCGCTTGTCCGAGTACACGCTGGCCTACGAGACCTACGGCACGCTGAACGCCGAGCGCAGCAACGCGGTGCTGGTGTGCCATGCGCTGAACGCGTCGCACCACGTCGCGGGAACGTATGCGGGTCAGGCCAGAAGCGAAGGCTGGTGGGACAACCTCATCGGCCCGGGCAAGTCGCTCGATACCGATCGCTTCTTCGTCATCGGCGTCAACAACCTCGGCTCGTGCTTCGGCTCCACCGGACCGATGCACACCAACCCGGCGACCGGACGCGCCTGGGGCGCTGACTTCCCGGTCGTCACGGTCGAGGACTGGGTCGACACCCAGGCGCGGCTGATGGATGCGCTGGGCATCGCCCGCCTCGCGGCGGTGATCGGCGGCAGCCTGGGCGGCATGCAGGCGCTCGATTGGGCGCTGCGCTACCCCGAGCGCCTGCGCTGCTGCATAGCCGTCGCGACCGCGCCCAACCTGTCGGCGCAGAACATCGCCTTCAACGAAGTCGCGCGGCGCGCCATCGTCACCGACCCCGACTTCCACGGCGGCCACTTCTACGAGCACGGCACCCTGCCGCGGCGCGGGCTGCGCGTGGCCCGCATGATCGGCCACATCACCTACCTGAGCGACGACGCGATGGAGGAGAAGTTCGGGCGCGAGCTCAAGGGCGACGCGATCGGCTACAGCACGCAGGAGATCGAGTTCCAGATCGAGGCCTACCTGCGCCATCAGGGCGACAAGTTCAGCGAGTACTTCGACGCCAATACTTACCTGCTGATCACGCGCGTGCTCGACTACTTCGACCCGGCGCGCGAACATGGCGGCGACCTCACGCGCGCCTTTGCCGGCGCGAAGTGCAAGTTCCAACTCGTCAGCTTCACGACCGACTGGCGCTTCTCGCCCGCGCGCTCGCGCGAGATCGTCAAGGCGCTGCTCGACAATCGCCTGGACGTGAGCTACGCCGAGATCGAGGCCCCGCACGGCCACGACGCATTCTTGCTCGACGATGCGCGCTACCACGCTGTGCTGCGTGCCTGCTTCGACAACGTCGCCGCCGACTCGCGCGATGCCGGGCGGGCCGAGCCCCGGGCCGCTCCCAAGCCGGCCCGCCTCTCCTCGGGGGACCGGCCGACGTACCCGTCGGGCGAGGGGCAGTCATGAGCGACCGCAAGGACATGGAGCTGATCGCCGAGCTGGTGCCGCCGGGCTCGCGCGTGCTCGATCTTGGCTGCGGCAACGGCGAGTTGCTGGCCCTGCTGCGCGACAAGCGCCAGTGCAGCGGCTACGGCATCGAGATAGCCGACGCCAACGTGCTCGCCTGCGTGCAGCGCGGCGTCAACGTCATCCAGCTCAACCTTGAAGAAGGCCTGGCGATGTTCGGCGACCAGAGCTTCGACGTCGTGCTTCAGCTCGACACCATGCAGCACCTTCGCCAGACCGAGAAGATGCTGCGCGAGACGGCGCGCGTCGGCCGCGTGGGCATCGTCAGCTTCCCGAATTTCGCCCACTGGCCGAACCGTCTGCACGTGCTGGCCGGGCGCATGCCGGTGACCAAGGTGCTGCCCTACCAGTGGTACGACACGCCCAACATCCGCGTCGGCACGTATGCCGACTTCGAGGTGCTCGCGCGCAAGGACGGCCTGCGCATCCTTGATGCGTTCGGCATCGAGCATGGCGAGGTCGTGCGCCGCTGGCCGAACCTGCTGGCCAGCGTGGCCGTGTTCAAGTTCGACCGCGGCTGAACGGCCTCTCGGCCGCTCAGATCACTTTTCCCTGAAGTTGTCGTGGCAGGCCTTGCAGGTCTTGCCGGTGTCGCCGAAGGCTGCCTTGACGGCGTCGAGGTTGCCGCTCTTGGCCGCGGCGTCGAGCTTGGCGGCCTGGTCCTGGAAGTCCTTGGCCGCAGCCTGGAACTTGTCAGACTCCTTCCAGATTTCGGGCTTGGCCTTGGTGTTGCCGCCCTTGTCGGTGCCTTCACCGAAAGCGGTGAACGGCAGTTTGGACATCGAGTAGACGACAGCGGCGTTGTCGGCCGTCGTCTTCGCGTCATAGGGCGCCTTGCCCTGCACCACGGCGCCGATGCGTCCGAAGTGCGCGGCGATGACCGTCATCACGCTCTGGCGGTACTTGATCGCGTCTTCGGGCTTGGCGAACTGGGCCGCAGCGGGCAGGGCGGTGACCATGGCGGCAAGCCCGGCAGCGAAGATCGTCACGGTCGAAAGAAGGCGTTTCATGCAGGTTCTCCTGTGGAATGTTGGCTGTCGGGCACTGCCGTGGCGCCCGCGCTCGGGGCAAACGGCAGGCGAGTGTACGAAGTTTGCGCAGATTCCGTTTCCGCAGGCGGAAAGCGCCCACTGCCTCACCGGTTGTCGCGTTGGTTGTATCGTTCCAGGCATGGGATGACCTCTGGACATCCAAGTCCTGACCACGGAGTAGCGGCGATGGAAAACCCGGCCTTGATGGAACCCGGCCTGCAAACGGTTCGCGTGTGGGACTTGCCGACGCGGGTCTTTCACTGGACGCTCGCGACGTGCGTGGTCGCGTCGTTCGTCTGCGTCAAGATCGCCGGCAACGCAATGATCTGGCACACGCGCCTGGGCTACGCGGTGTTTGCACTGCTCGCGTTTCGGTTGCTGTGGGGCTTCGCGGGCGGGCGCTGGTCGCGGTTCGCGAGTTTCGCTTACGGCCCGGCCACGGTGATGCGCTACCTGCGCGGCGAATGTCGAGGCGAAGAGCACCTCGACGTCGGCCATAACCCGCTCGGCAGCGCCTCAGTGTTCGCGCTGCTTCTGTTCCTGGCCTTGCAAGTGGCCTCGGGCCTCTTCGCCGACGATGAGATCGCCACCACCGGGCCGTGGAACAAGTTCGTTGCCGGCAGCACCAGCCAGTGGCTGACGACCTATCACAAGACCGTCGGCCAGTGGGTGCTGGTCACGCTCGTGCTGCTGCACGTCGCAGCGATCGTGGTCTACCGGGTCCGCATGCGCAAGGATCTCGTCGGTGCGATGGTCAGCGGCGACAAACTGCTGCCCGCGGACGTCCCGGCGAGCACCGACAGCCACGCCACGCGTGCGCTGGCCGTCGTGCTGCTGACGGCGTGCGCGGCGGTCGTCGCCGGCCTGGTCAGCCTGGGCGGGTAAACTGACCCGGAGATGGCCAAGACATCCAGGATTCAGGCACCCGAGATTCGCCTGGTCGCCGCCGACACGCCGCAGTTGATCGAAGCTGCGCGCGAGGTCTTTCGCGAGTACGCGGCCAGCCTGCAGGTCGACCTGTGCTTCCAGGGCTTCGAGGCCGAGCTCGCCGGCCTGCCCGGTGAATACAGTGCACCGGACGGGCAGTTGCTGCTGGCGATGGTGGACGGGCAACTGGCCGCCTGCGGTGCCATGCGCTGCCTGCGCGGCACCGACTACGCGAACGCCTGCGAGATGAAGCGCCTCTACGTGCGGCCCGCGTTTCGCCGCTTCGGCCTCGGGCGCGCACTCGCGCAGGCCTTGCTCGACGAAGCCCGTCGCGCCGGCTATTCGGCGATGCTGCTCGACACCCTAGACGACATGGAAGCCGCGCGCGAGCTCTACGCGACGCTCGGCTTCGACGAAATTCCGCCGTACTACTTCAACCCGATTCCGGGCGCGCACTACCTGAAGGCGGACCTTGACTGAACGCGCGCGGCGCGGCGTAGGATGCAAGGCGGGCGCGCAGTGCGCCTGGCAGCGGCGGGAGGGCCATGACTGAATCGGCGATCGGCGAAGAACACGCACAGGCGTTCGAACTCAGGGCGGGCGCGCTGCGCTTGGCGCTCAGGTCCGACCTCGGCGGCAGCATCGCCGGGCTGTGGCACCACGGCGTGCCGGTGATGCGATCGGTCGAGCCCGATCAACTGGTGCGCTCGCGCAAGGCAGCCTGCTATCCGCTGGTGCCGTATTCGAACCGCGTCGCGCAGGGGCGCTTCGACTGGCAGGGCAAGCCCTATCAGCTCGCGCTCAATTTCGAAGGCAGCCCGCACCCGCTGCACGGCGTCGGATACCTATCGCGCTGGGAGATCGAACCGGCGGCTGGGCCGAGCGGGCCGGCCGAGGTGGCGCTCACGCTGGTTCACCGCGCGGACGAGCACTGGCCGTTCGACTTCAACGCGCGCCAGCTGTTCCAGCTCAGCCCGACCTCGCTGCGGATCGAACTCACGATCACCAACACCGCGGCGCAGGCAGCGCCGGTGGGCCTGGGCTGGCACCCGTTCTTTCCCAAGCGCGCGCGCAGCAGGCTGCATGTGGAGTGCAGCGGACGTTGGGAGCTCGACTCGCTCAAGCTGCCGACGCAACTGGTGCCGCAGCCCGGCGTCGATGCCGACCTGGCGCACCTCGACTACGACCACTGCTTCGAAGGCTGGACCGGCCCGGCGCGCATCCGCGACGAGCGCTTCGCGCTCACGCTGCGGTCTTCGCTGAGCCGGCTCGTGATCTACACGCCGCAGGACGAGGACTACTTCGCCGTCGAGCCGGTGAGCCACGTCACGGACGCGATCAACAAACCGGCGCCGAGCGCGCGCGGGCTGGTGACCTTGCAGCCCGGGCAGAGCCACCACGCGTGGATGACGCTGGACGTGCAGTCGACGCACTGAGCATCGTGCAAGACCTCGCCCCTTGGGCGCGGCGAGACTAACTCTCAAGGTCAGTCGACTTCAGCCCGCAGGACGCGGCGCACGACTTCGGCCGAGAAGCCCCGGCCGGCCAGAAAGCGCGCCTGGCGGGCGCGGCCCACGGCGTCGCTCGCGAGGGCGTCGAACTTGCGCTGCAAGACCTGTCTGGCGCGTGTGAGTTCGCTGTCCTTGAGCGCTTGTTCGTCGTCGGGCGCGAGTCGCAGACCGTGCTGCGCCAGCTCCTGGCGGATGCGCAGGTTGCCGTGCCGCTCGGCGCGAACGCGAACTCGGGCTTCGACGAAGCGCGACTCGCTGAGGTGCCCGTTGGCGGCCAACTCATCGAGGAGTGCATCGACGCTGGCCTGCAATTCGAGCGACGGCGGCGGGCGGCGCAAGAACGATGAATCCTCCGCGACCGCGATGCCGCTTACCGCGTCCGCCGGCCGGCTGACATGGGCGAGCAGCTTGCGTCGCAACTCCATCCGGCTGTGCTCGCGCTGGGCCAGCCATTGCAGCGCGCGCGCCTTGAGCGACGGACGCGGTTTCATCGCCGCGCAGCAGCAGCGCTACCTTACTCTTACTCGCGCGTGGCCTTGCCCTTGCCCGCCGCGGCTTCGGGCTCGCCGGTGGGCAGCAGCGGAATGCCGACCGCCGCGCGCACGAGGTTCTCGATCTCGACTGCGAGGTCGTTGTTCTCGCGCAGGAACTCGCGCGCGTTGTCCTTGCCCTGGCCGATCTTCTCGCCCTTGTAGGCGTACCAGGCGCCGGACTTCTCGATCACCTTGGCCTCGACGCCCATGTCGATGATCTCGCCCTCGCGGCTGATGCCTTCGCCGTAGAGGATGTCGAACTCGGCGGTCTTGAACGGCGGCGCGACCTTGTTCTTCACGACCTTGACCTTGGTCTCGTTGCCGATCACCTCGTCGCCCTTCTTGATCGAGCCGATGCGCCGGATATCGAGCCGCACCGAGGCGTAGAACTTGAGCGCGTTGCCGCCGGTCGTGGTCTCGGGCGAGCCGAACATGACGCCGATCTTCATGCGGATCTGGTTGATGAAGATGACCATCGTGTTGGTCTTCTGGATCGACGCCGTCAGCTTGCGCAGCGCCTGGCTCATCAACCGCGCCTGCAAGCCGGGCAGGCTGTCGCCCATGTCGCCCTCAAGCTCGGCCTTGGGTGTGAGCGCGGCCACCGAGTCGATGACGATCAGGTCGACCGCGCCCGAGCGTACCAGCGCGTCGACGATCTCGAGCGCCTGCTCGCCGGTGTCGGGCTGCGAGATCAGCAGCTCCTGCAGGTTGACGCCGAGCTTCTCGGCGTACTGCGCATCGAGTGCGTGCTCGGCGTCGATGAAGGCGCTGACGCCGCCTTGCTTTTGCATCTCGGCAATCACCTGCAAGGTCAGTGTCGTCTTGCCCGACGACTCGGGGCCGTAGATCTCGACCACCCGCCCGCGCGGCAGGCCGCCGACGCCGAGCGCGATGTCGAGGCCCAGCGAGCCGGTCGAGACGACCTCGATGTCGCGGATCGCCTCGCCCTCGCCGAGCCGCATGATCGAGCCCTTGCCGAACTGCTTCTCGATCTGCGCCAGCGCGGCTTGTAAGGCCTTGACCTTTTCAGGGTTCATCGTCGATGTGGTGGGTGAGTCCATGGGGGTTCCTCCGCGAAGTTGCAGCGATTATTACAGAAGCTGGATGTTTGTACAGTGATCTGTCTTGCGATCTTCCTTGCCCGGGACCGCATACCGCCGGCCGTAGGCCGCGCCCGATGACGAGGGTACTGCGGCCTTCCGTGAGTTGGTCCATGAAGCATCCTTGCGGCGTGCGGGCGGATCATAGGTGTGACGACGGGCGGTTCACGAAGGCGGCAGCCCGAGTTGCCGTGCCCGCGCTTGCAGGACAGTTGCCAACATGCCGATCAACTGCGACGGTCGCAGGCTGCGCATTGAAACGGCGATCCTGATCTCTGACTCCAGGGCGTCGACCGCGTAGATCGCATCTTCAATTTCGGCGCGATAGTGATCAACCGATTGCGAGTGGCTGAGCGGGTTCAGTATCCAACTCACCGCGTGTTCGATGCGCCCCTGAAGCGGTGTCGTGATCACATGCTGTTTCTCCGGTTTGGGCTGCCACCAGCACACCGTTCCGTTGCGCCTTACGACGCAGCTTGGCGGCGGCACAGTCTCGTAGTCGGCAGACTTCAGAGCGTCCCACAACTCGGATGCCGAAACCTTGCGTGGATCGGGGTCGAACCGCACTGCGAGTCGCAACTGATGGCACCCGTGCTTCAGCGCAAGCTCGAAGGCTGTCCGCACATGCACTGCCGCTGCCTTCACCTGTCCAGCGTCAAGGAACTCCAGGGCCCGGTAGAGATGATGTTCGTCGGGCAACACGATGGGCTGTTCATGGTCGCCAGCGCGCGCGGTGAACACTTCATAGTGACGCCATCCCTCAGATCGCAGGCGTTGGCGGGCAACCTCGTACCACGGTCGATCGAAGGTCAACAGCACAATCTGCCAGCCCTGCTCGACGAACCGGCGCTCCAACAAGCGCAGCAACGGCAATCTGTTCGATAAGTCCAGACCGATCAGGACATCGTCCAGTACCAGCAGCTTGAGGGCTGCGGTGTTGGCCGTCGGCGTGCACGCCAACCGCCCGGCGAGATAGATCGCCAGCGCCAGTGCGGACAGGCGCGCTTCGTTCAAGAAATGCTGAGGCGTGGCAACCCTGTGGGAGCGAAAGCTGATGTCCGGTGCGAGAGACATGCCGACGAACACGCGGTCACGCCTGTAGTGGGCCGCTGTGTACGTTACGCCGCCAAAAGCGAACGGCGCAACCGCAAGATCGGGCCCGATCAAGTCCGACAGCAGGTCGCCGACGATCGGATGCAGCCTAGCCAGCGCAGTGTTGAAGCCGGTGTTAAATGCGGCGCAAGCTTGGTTCACAGCGGTCATGGCGCGGGACGTATGCTTCAGAGGCTTGGCGGTCTTCACCGCGCGCCACAACTCGCCGATGGTCTTTCTGCCGCCGCCTGCGACAGCGACCTGAAAGTCGCTGAGCAGGCGATCGACGGCGATGTCGAACAAGTTGATCACGCCCTCGCCGTGCTTGTAGTTTGTGTCGAGGAGCGAGCGATAGTCGAGGCAGGCCCGGCGTAGCGCAGCTTGCGCGACACGTGGATCGCCATCGCCCACGCGCGCGGGGTGAAGCTCTCTGGGGTAAGCGCCTGCAACTGCGCCGGAAGCGGCGCCCGCAGGCGTTGACGCCGGCACCAACTCCCACCGAGCGGCCTTGAGCGAGTCGGTGAATTCCACCTCGACTGCACAGCATGTCTGCGGCGCTCCGGAGAACACGTTCTTGTAGTCGCGAAGCCGCCGCACTGGCTTGACGGCGAAGAACTCCGACAGGGCGTAGAACACCGACGACTTCCCGCTGCCGTTTTCGCCGTAGACGAGGAGGTTCTTGCCGTCCAACGCGAAGTGAGTGGGTGTCGGCCCCGGGAACGCGCGAAAGTCCGTCAGCGTCAGGGTCTTGATGCGCAACGGCTTGGCTGTGATTGCGGCAGCGGCCACGGGCAGGGCAGCGCCAGATGGCGCATCGCTCATGTCTTCTTGCCCTTGCGTTGCGGTTCGGACTCGATCATCTTCGCCCCGGCCTCACCCGGCGCCGGGTTTCGCAAGCCTAGAAAGTTCTTCTTGCTCAGCACCGGTGCGCCGGTCTTGGCTTCCAGCTCGCGTCGCGCATTGCCGGCCACCGTGCCGCCCTGCCGGGCGGCGTGGCGGTTGGGGGTGAAGCCCTGCGCGTCGTGCTTGCGCGCGATCTCCGTGGTGCCGGCTTCGCCGAGCATCGTGAAGATCAGTTCCAGGTCGGTCATGTGGTCGCGCAGGTTGTTGCCCGTCTTGAGCTGGCCCAGGCCCTTGAGCTGTTTGTGCGCGCCCGGCGTCACGCCGAAAGTGGCGCGCGCGATCTCGGCGGTGAGGATGGCGTACTCCCTGCCCTCCTGCACACCGCGCGTCTTCCACTCGTCGGTGAGTTCGCCGCGAATCGCCATCGAGCGCAGGCGCTTTTCGATCCAGTCCTTCGGGTAGCCCTTGGCCTGGTACAAGCCACGGGCGCGCACGCTGGCCAACTCGGGGTTCTCGATCTCCTTGACGCGCTCGTAGCCCACTTGGGCCAGCCAGCGCTTGAACGGCTCGGCCTTCGGCGACGGGATGGACTGGATGATGCGGAACAGCCCCTCGGTGTTAGCGCAGTTCACGCGCTGCGCACCGCCCCCGGTCTCGACGCCAAGGGGGGTGGCAATTTGCCCCCACCCTTTGGCCAGCTCTTTATCGCGACGGCGCAAGTCCTTGACGTAGCCCTCGGGTTGCACCGAGTCGGTGAGCACGGCCACCACGTCCACGATGGCGAACCACCACTCGGCGTTGTGCCAGATGCGGCGGATGGCCCGCTCCTGGAAGACGACCATGCGGTCTGCCGCTTCGGCAGGCTCGGGCTTCTTCGTACTCACGGCGCGCCTCCCTTGAAAAAGATCAATCCCGTGCTTCGATGATGCGCACCACGTCCAGCGCCTGCAGGTCGAACAGCATCGCGTAGATCGGGTGGCGATTGCTGAAGATCCGCTCGGCCAGCGCCTCGGCCTCGGTTTGCAGCACAGCGCCTTGCAGCGTCGCGAGGCGGGCGACGTTCTCGCGTTCGCAGGCGTCGAACAAGTTGATGCTGGCGGCGTGAAGGTCTTCGGGGAAGAAGAGTTCGTAGACGAGGCCGTTGATGAGTTGCTCAATCCGGTAGTTCGTCACCACGAGGAGACTCGTGACTAGCGCCTCCATGGTGCGACATTGCGATTCAGTCGCCGCTGGCACTGGAAATGCGTCGAGACCATCTGGCTGAACCTCATACCAGCCACCCTGCTTGTCGACAAATACGCTACGGCAGTAATAGCCGGACACGGTCGAATTCAGCAACCCAAGCAGGTAGAGGTGATGATCTGGTGGCGCAAGAAAGTACGATGTATTCCCGAGAAAACACCCTGACTGATCGAGCGCGAAAGTGGGCCTGATTGAGACCTTCGTCGAGACGATCTTGCTACGCTCGAAATCGTTCCAGTACGCGATGTTGTCCTGAATCTCGAACCACTCATAGCTTCCGGGCTTTCTCCCGTACCACTTCCCGGAGACTACATCGTCCCAATCAGTCGGCTTTGGCGTGAGTTGCCGCTTGAAGCGACTCAGGTGTCTTCGGATGGCAGGGTAACGACTCAAGTTGGTCCCTCGGCGCACAAAAATCAGATAGTTATCTACGGACGGGAGTTTCCATCGCTCGAGCTCCTTCCCAGAGAGGTACGGCTTGATGAGTTCCGCCGAGCTGCTGTCGGCGGCAATGAGTTGGCGTCGCTCTTGGTCAGATACGACAAATGCCTTGTTATGCCCCGTGGTGACTCCGCGGAACACACGACTCCGGCAAAAAATGTGGAGAGGTTCACCTCGCGACCGGATCGCTTTGAGTAGCTTGCGCCCAGCCGCTGGCTGAAGCGACCAACCCTCACCGGAAAGATCACCCTGGGGAAAAGCAAAAGCCTCGTCCGCAAATACCTGTGGGAACCGTTCGACCGTCTGTTCCTTGCTCCAATTAAGTGCCATCACCTCGTCGGTCCCGGGCGGTGGATTCTGCGGCGCGACGCGCTTCTGCGCGATCACGATCGTCGGGTACGCCAGCGCCGTGAATACCGCCTCGTCGCCGAAGTCGATGATCGACAACAACCTGGCGTGGCTGCGCAGATAAGTTCGCAGCGCCTTGCCGTAACCTGCGCGGTACCACTTGTTGCTGGTGATGAAGCTCAAGGCGCCCTGCGGCTTGAGCAACTGCATAGCCCGCTCGTAGAAGTACACATACAGGTCGGCCGTGCCGCTGGCGCATTCGTACAGCTTCTTGAATTGCGGCTTGTAGTCGGCCAACTCCTCGTGCCGCACATAGGGCGGGTTGCCGATCACGATGTCGAACACGCCTTCGCCGTGGCGGGCATCGCGGTGCATGCCGAACATCCACTCGACATCGAAGAAGCCGGCGTGCGCGTTCTGGTCGAACGGGTCGTAAGCGGCCATGCGCCGCGCGTCGGCGCCGGTGACGAGGCTGTTCTCTTGCAGCAGCGCGCACAACCGATCGTGCAGTTGCTGGATGCGCTCGCGCTGGGCGAGTTTCTTACGCCGCGTGCGCGCGCTGAAGTAGCCGGCACTGGCCCCGCGCAGGGCCTCTTCCACTTCGGCTATACGCGGGTCGTCGAGCAAAGACCGCTGCTTGTCCTGGCGCGGAATGGGTAGCAGCGAGTCGGCGGCGACGATCTTGGTCTCTAAGTTGGGCAGGCTGGTCAGCCCGAAGTTGTCCAGCCCTTCGCGCTTCTTCTGCTCGACGATCAGTGCAATGAAGAAGCGCAGCTTGGCGATCTGCACCGCGATGGGCTGGATGTCCACACCGTGGATGCACTTCTCGATCAGGAACAGCTTGCGCGTGTAGTCGGCCTGGTTGGCGTCGAAGGTGGCGTCGAATTTGCGCAGCGCGGCCTCGGCGTCGTCCACGCGCTGGGCTCGCGAGGCTGGGTCGGGTGTGGTCTTGGCGGCGCCAAGCTGCGCTTCGAGCGGGGCACGGTTGCGCGCGCGCCAGAGGCGGTTGTCGGGGTCGAGCTTGCGCAGCACATGCACGAGCTTGGCCAGCACGCCCATGGGGTAGGCGCCCGAGCCGCAAGCCGGGTCGAGCACCTTGAGTTGCTCGATGGCGGCAATGAGCGTTTCGACCTCGCGTGCAGAAAGGCGGTGCGCCTCTTCGCGGTAGCCGAGCAGGTGGCGCAGACGCGCGGCCGTGCTGTCGGCGACGGCAGCGGCGGGCTTCGCGTCATCTTCGGTCTCTGCTGGGCTGCCGAATGCGAGATCGCCGCTGCCCGGGGCGAGGTCGAGCACGGCGTTGACGGCGGGCGCGCGAGGGCCGCGCTTGGGTGCGGGTTCGGCGTTCGCGAGTGCATTCGCGAAGGCAACGACCAGCGCTTCGTCCACCATGTAGTCGACCACCACGCGCGGCGTATAGAACGATCCCGACTGCTTGCGCGCGCTGATCTTGGTGTCCTTGTTGAAGCTGGCGAGCAGGTTTTCGAACACCTTGCCGAGCAACTCGGGGTCGAGCGCCACTTCTTCCTCGACCGGCGTGTTCTCGTCGACCGTGAACTTGTAGTTGGCAAAGATATCGAGCAGGCCCTTGACCTCAACATGGCGCGAGCGCTTGGTGTCGCCGAGCGCGCCCGACAGATCGGCCTGCGTGCTGCCGAAGAAGACGCGGTTGGGCACGCGCGCCTGTGAGTCGACGCGGCGCGAAAAGCCATCGGCGCGCAGAACGAGGTAGGTTCTGCTGCGGGTCTTTTCTTCGGTCGCAAACTGGCGCAACAGTGAATCGCGCTTCAGGTCGGGTTCAGTGAGTTCGCGGTCGAGACACTCGAACAGGCCGCCGTTGAGAAAGGGCACGGCGCCGAACAACTCGTCCAGCGCTTGGTCGGGTTGCTTGAACTGCTCTGCAAACCGATAGATGTTGGGCACCAGGTAGTGCTCGCTGACCGCTTTGGTGTCGGCCCAGCGCCGCCGAGCGCGGCCTTGTTCGTCGTCACCCAGTTCGACGTTGAGTGTGGCGAAGAACAGGTTTTGCAGGATGGCCTGGTAGTAGCCGCAGCCATCGGGGTCGAGCGGTGACTCCTTCAAGAAGCTGCCGAGCGCCTGCGCGTCGAACAGGCGCTCGGGCACGAGGCCCTTCTCCTTGATGAACCAGACGAAGATCAGCCGCGTCAACAGGCGGATGACGGCGATGGACTGAAAGCCCTCGTCGTCTTTCGGCGCGGCGGGCGGGAACTGCACCTGCGTGCGCGCCCAGAAATACCAGTGCGCCAACTCGGTGTAGAACTTCCTATTGAGTTCCTGTACCGAAAGTGCGTTCAACCACGCGTCATAAAGTTCGCGGAAATTGTTTGGTCGCTTAGCGCTCTGGCCCAAGGTGTCGGCGGCCAACGCGGCAAGGATGCGCAGGTGCGCGGCGTGCGGTTGGCTCAGGCGGATGTCTTTGATGATCGAGATGCGGTCGGTCATCACGTCGTGCGCCGCGTCGCGCTTGTGGGCGCGTCGGTCGATCACCGCGATCGAGAGCCGATCACCGTGGCGGAACACGACGATGGCGGGCATCGGGAAGGCGCGGTTCAGCTCGCGCGCGATGCGCGCCAGAGCGCTGCGCGACCAGTCTTCGCCCTCGAGCGCGATGGCGAGGAAGACAAAAGACTCGATCTGCTGCGGATGCACCGCCGCGGCCGTACTGAAACTGCCCTGCCCGAGCATCAGTGACGGGATTTCGTCGTTGGTGAGCTGGAACACAAAGTACGCGCTGCGCCACTGCGTCACCTCGGCACGGGCTGCGTCGAACGTGGACGGCGCTCGGCTGAGCTGGCTCAGGTTGGCAACGAAGTCCGCCGGCTGCTTGCCGAGGTCAACCGTCTTGTCGCTGCGGTAGCCCAGAACCCCTAACAGTCCAACCGTGGCGACCGGCAAGGCTTGTTGGCGGAACGAACCAAGAGCGTCGGCGATCTGCTGTAGCCGCTGAGCCTGCGGGTCAGCCATGCGCCGGCTCCTGGATGACGAGCCAGGTGATCAACTCGAAGTCGCAGGCTGCTTTGACTTGCTTCGCGGCATCGGCGAGTTTGCCGCTGCGGCTGGCGAACAGGTTGCCGGCGCTCTTCTTGCCGAACTGGGCCACGATGGCCGTGACGGCCTGATCGAGCAGCTTCGTGTAGCGGTCCATCCTGCGGCCGTCATTGGTTTCGGAGTCAAACACTTTGCAGAGCGCCGTGTAGGGCGCGGTTTGCCCTTGGCACAAGGCACGGAGGATATCGAGCACTTGCTTGGGCGCTGTGAAGTTGTAGCGCACCTCACCATCGTCGCGGATGTAGACCAAGAAGTAAGGCTGCAGCGGATTGACGGCCTCGTTGCCGGGCGCGTTCAGTTGCTGCTTGAGACAGTAGATGGCGCCAGGCTGGATGACATTGTGATCCGGGTGTGGCGGCACCACGGCATACAGGCCGAACGGAGCTTCATCGAGTGCGCTGCGGTTGGCTTGGATGTACGCGGCCAGATCCATGCGAAAGTCGTCGAGCGTGAAATCGTTCAGCACCACCGATTCGTTGAAATCTTCGAGGTCGAGCACCTCGTCCTTCAGGCGCATGAGCTGCCGGTCGCGGTAGCGCAGGTCGTCGGTGATCAGCTCGCGCAGGTCTTCGGCTTGCAGGATGTTGTCTTCCGCCGTGGCCGCAATGTCCACCAGCGCCATGCGGGCCTCGACCCGGTTCTTGAGGTTGATGTACTTGTTGAGGTCGGGCGTGGGCCAGAAATTGACAAGCTGGATTTCCCCGTTCAGGCTGCCGATGCGGTCGATGCGGCCGAAGCGCTGGATGATGCGTACGGGGTTCCAGTGGATGTCGTAGTTGACGAGCAAGTCGCAGTCTTGCAAATTCTGCCCTTCACTGATGCAGTCGGTGGCGATCAGGATGTCGATCTCACCGCCTTGCGGCATCGACTTCATCTTGCCGCGCTGCTTGGCCCGCGGCGAGAAGTTGGTGAGGATGTTGCTGAACTCGGCAGTGCCGAAGGTGCTGCGGTTCGGGCGTGCGCCACCGGAGACGAGTGCGATGTGCAGGCCGAGATGGCGGCGCGCCCAGGGCTCCAATTCCTCGAACAGGTAGGCGGCGGTGTCTGCAAAGGCGCAAAACACGATGACCTTGCGGTTCTCTTCGCCGAGGCTGTTGACGCCGGGATGGCGCGCCTTGTGTTCGATGATCTTGCGCAACTCGACGAGCTTGGCATCGCGCTTCGCGTCCACCGCTTTGGCGTTGTCGGCCAGCACGGCGAGTTGCTGCTTGTCGGTGGCAAGGTCTCGCAACCAGGCGGATATGTCGAGGTGTGCCATTTCAAACTTTAGCTTGCCGCCGACCTGAAAGGCCTGGACCAGGTCGTCGTCTTCCTCGTCGGGGTCGGCAAAGAAATCGGGCTGCACGGCATCGGTCTGCGCAGCCTGATGCTCGGTGAAGCGGCGCAGCCGTTCTTCGAGGTCTTCGATCTTTGCGACGGTGCGCTCCATCGTGATCGCAAAGGAGCGGACGGAGCTTTCCAGGCGCTTGAGGAAGTTGACCTTCATCATGCCGATCAGGAACTCCTCCCGGCGCTGCTGCGAAAAGTTAGCGATCTTGCTTTCTTCGTATTGGGCCTTGAACTGGGGCAGTACATGCAGGAAGGGGTTGAAGAGCGAGAGCTTGTAGTTCGATATCTCGTCGTTCAACTTGTCATACGAGAGAAAGCGATCCTTGAGGTCGATCCGGGAGTAGATCGACACTGGCTTGAGCCGTATCGGGAACTGGCCGATCTGCGCCAGCGAGGCGCGGTAGTAGCGCTGGATGTGCTTGCGCGAGCGGGCGATGGTTAGCTCGTCAAGCAGAGTGAAGAACCCTGCAGGCAAGCGGTCCATCAACTCGCGGGCATCTTTGTCGCCAGCGCGTTTGGCCCACTCCATGAAGGTCTTCTGCGCCTGAGTCAAGGTGTCCTTGATGCTCATGATGCCAATGCTCTGGCTAAAGGCGGCGTCTCGGTTCTCGGTTGCGAAATAGATCTGGTTGCGCAGATCCTTCAAGTCGTTGTTGACGGGCGTTGCCGACAGCAGCAGCACGCGCGTCTTGACGCCAGCTTGCACGATGTCTTCCATCAGCCGTTCGTAGCGACTCTTGCGGATGACATTGCCATCTTCGTCGCGCTTACCCTTGACGTTGTTGCGAAAGTTGTGCGACTCGTCGATGACCACGAGATCGAAGTTGCCCCAGTTCAGCGTGCCAAGGTCAACGCCATCGACCTTGCCCGAATCGCGCGACAGATCAGTGTGCGACAGCACGGTGTAGCCGAAGCGATCGCGCAGGAACGGGTTTAGCTCGCTGTTGTTCTGGGCCAGAAAGACAGTCCAGTTATCACGCAGCTTCTTTGGGCACAGCACGAGCACACGGTGGTTACGCAGCTCGTAGTACTTGATGACGGCCAGCGCGGTGTAGGTCTTGCCAAGACCCACGCTGTCGGCCAGGATGCAGCCGTTGTGTGCATTGATCTTGTGGATAGCGCCCTTCGCGCCGTCCTTCTGAAACTCGAAGAGTGCTCGCCAGATGTCCGTATCGACGATGGCGGTCTGATCGAAGAGGCGGACGTCATCGGCCTGCCCGGAAAGAAAGCCCTCGAACAGATGGAACAGGGTCTTGAAGTAGATGAACTCAGGTGCATGATCGACATATAGCTGACTGAGGTAGCGCAATACTTCATTTTTCACGTCGATCACTAGCCGATCGTCGCCCCAGACCTCATCGAACCACTCCTTGAGGTCAGCCCGATCGCGATCGCTGTCGACAATCAGGTTCAACTCGATATTGGGTGTATCGGCCAAACCGAGTCCACGTCGTGTGAAGTTTGAACTGCCCAGGATGGCGTGCTCTCGCCGACCGTTGTCTATGTGATATAGCTTTCCGTGCAGGAGATTGGCCTGCCGGATGGAGCGAACTTCCGCCCTCGCCGCAAGCCAATCTGCACATCGGCGTGCGACCTCCTTCTGCTTTAGGCGGTTGGTCAGGCTCAGGCCCTCGTCTTCAATCTTGAAGGCCTTCTTATCGGCCTTCTCGGGGTCGAGGTTGGCCAAGAATCTGGGCTCGCCGAAGAGGAAGCGCAGCCTATCGATCTGATCAAACTGCTCGGCGACGCACTCGTATGCGTAAATGGTGAAGTACGCGGAAACGATGGACAACGCGCTCCCTGGAGTCACCTTGTCCGTCAGGAAATCGGCGAGACGACCGCGGTTGTGGTTGTCTCGAATGCCGCAAGTTGCCTCTTCCCGTGCGCGCGTCATCTTTCCAGTTCTCCTGGGCGGGTCACTCGGTGACCATCCGAAGCAACCTCGTTGAATGCATTATGGCCGCCGAGCGCAGGCCGTTCGAGCCTGCTGTGCCCGGGCGACGACGAGTGGTGCGGCCGTCCGATCGATGTTTGGGGGTGACAGTGAGGGAGCGAACCTGGTGAGATGCCTGCGGGCATCGCCCGCTGCTTCCATAATGCCCAGTTGCGCCGGACTCTCCGGCGCCGCCCGCACACCATGCCCGACACACCCACCATTCGCATCCGCGGCGCACGCACGCACAACCTGAAGAACATCGATCTCGACCTGCCGCGCAACCGGCTGGTCGTGATCACGGGCCTCTCGGGTTCGGGCAAGTCCAGCCTTGCCTTCGACACCCTCTACGCCGAGGGCCAGCGGCGTTATGTCGAAAGCCTGTCGGCCTATGCGCGGCAGTTCCTGCAGCGCATGGACAAGCCCGACGTCGACGTGATCGAGGGCCTGTCGCCCGCGATCAGCATCGAGCAGAAGGCGACCTCGCACAACCCGCGCTCGACGGTCGGCACGGTGACCGAGATCCACGACTACCTGCGCCTGCTCTATGCGCGCGCCGGTACGCCGTTCTGCCCCGAGCACGACCTGCCGCTGCAGGCTCAGAGCGTGAGCCAGATGGTCGACGCCGTCCTCGCGCTGCCCGACGACACGCGGCTGATGGTGCTGGCGCCCGTCGTGCGAGACCGCAAGGGCGAGTTCGCCGATCTCTTCGCCGACATGCAGGCCCAGGGCTACGTGCGCTTTCGCATCGATGGGCGGGCGGTCGAAGCGAGCGAGCTGCCGAAGCTAAAGAAGTCCGAAAAGCACGACATCGACGTCGTGATCGACCGCGTCAAGGTGCACTCCGATCTGCACGACCGCCTGCGCCAGCGCCTCGCCGAGAGCTTCGAGGCCGCACTGCGCATCGCCGATGGGCGCGCGCTGGCGGTCGAAATGGATGCCGTGCAGCCGTCCGCGGCAGAAGCCGTGCCGCAGCCGCGCGAGCACCTGTTCAGCAGCAAGTTCGCATGTCCGGTGTGCAGCTATTCGCTCTCGGAGATGGAGCCGCGGCTGTTTTCGTTCAACTCGCCGGTCGGCGCCTGCCCGGGCTGCGATGGCCTGGGGGTGGTGACGGTGTTCGATGCCGAGCGCGTGGTCGCCTTCCCGAGCCTGAGCCTGGCCGGCGGCGCCGTGAAGGGCTGGGACCGCCGCAACGCCTACACCTTCTCGATGCTCGAGAGCGTGGCCCGCCACTACGGCTTCGACATCGGCACGCCCTTCGAAGACTTGCCGCAGAGCGCGCAGCAAGTGCTACTGCGCGGCTCGGGGGGGGGCGACATCGAGTTCGTCTACGAAGCCGAAGGCGCGTCGGGCCGCAAGCGCAGCGTCAAGCGGCGCCACCCCTTCGAAGGCATCATCCCCAACCTCGAGCGCCGCTACAAGGAGACCGATTCGGTCGCCGTGCGCGAAGACCTGGCGCGCTTGATGGCCGGGAGGCCCTGCCCCGAATGCGGCGGCGCGCGGCTGCGCCGCGAGGCGCGGCACGTGTTCCTCGTCGATGCGGCGGCAGAAGGCGGCGCGCCTGCGCAGCGGCGCCCGATCTACGCCGTCGAGCATGCGACGCTGCGCGACTGCCTGGCCTACTTCGACGCCCTGCACCTGACCGGCGCCAAGGCCGGGATCGCCGACAAGGTCGTGCGCGAAATCCGCTCGCGCCTGAAGTTCCTCAACGACGTGGGCCTGAACTACCTGAGCCTGGACCGCAGCGCCGATTCGCTCTCGGGCGGCGAGTCGCAGCGCATCCGCCTCGCGAGCCAGATCGGCTCCGGCCTGACCGGCGTGATGTACGTGCTCGACGAGCCGAGCATCGGCCTGCACCAGCGCGACAACGCGCGCCTGATCGGCACGTTGCGCCACCTGCGCGACATCGGCAACAGCGTGCTCGTCGTCGAGCACGACGAGGAGGCGATACGCGCCGCCGACCACTGCATCGACATGGGCCCGGGGGCAGGCGCCCACGGCGGGCAGGTGATTGCGCAGGGCACACCGGACGAAGTGGCCGCCAACCCGGCCTCGCTGACCGGGCGCTATCTCTCGGGCGCGCTGAAGATCGCGTTGCCGAAGCGGCGCCGCACGCTCGCGGATAGCGCCAACCCGCAGACGCTGCACATCCGCAATGCCACGGGCAACAACCTGCGCGGCGTCGACGCCGAGATCCCAGTCGGCCTCTTCACCTGCGTCACCGGCGTCTCGGGTTCGGGCAAGAGCACGCTCGTCAACGACACGCTCTACGCTGCCGTCGCGCGCAAGCTCTACAACAGCCACGCCGAAGCCGCGCCGCACGACGCCATCGACGGCCTCGAAGCCTTCGACAAGGTGATCAACGTCGACCAGAGCCCGATCGGCCGCACGCCGCGCAGCAACCCGGCGACCTACACCGGCCTGTTCACGCCGATCCGCGAGCTGTTCGCCGAAGTGCCGGCGGCGCGCGAGCGCGGTTACGGGCCGGGGCGCTTCTCGTTCAACGTCGCCGGCGGCCGCTGCGAGGCCTGCCAGGGCGACGGCGTGCTCAAAGTCGAGATGCACTTCCTGCCCGACGTCTACGTGCCCTGCGACACCTGCCTGGGCAAACGCTACAACCGCGAGACGCTGGAGATCCTCTACAAGGGCAAGAACATCACGCAGGTGCTGGACCTCACGGTCGAGGACGCGCATGCCTACTTCAGCGCCGTGCCGACAATCGCGCGCAAACTGCAGACGCTGCTCGACGTGGGCCTGGGCTACATCCGCCTCGGCCAGAGCGCGACCACGCTCTCCGGCGGCGAGGCGCAGCGCGTCAAGCTGGCGCTCGAGCTCTCCAAGCGCGACACCGGGCGCACGCTCTACATCCTCGACGAGCCGACGACCGGCCTGCACTTCGCCGACATCGACCTCCTGCTGCGCGTGCTGCACCAGTTGCGCGACGCCGGCAACACCATCGTCGTCATCGAGCACAACCTGGACGTGATCAAGACCGCCGACTGGATCATCGACATGGGCCCCGAAGGCGGTGCCGGCGGCGGCCAGGTGGTGGCCACCGGAACGCCGGAAGACATCGCCGCCAACCCGGCCAGCCACACCGGGCGCTACCTCAAGCCCTTGCTGGTGGCTTGAGAGCTTGCGTCAGGCCGCGACCGCGCCGGGGCGGCCGGCTTCGACGGTGAAGCTCGCCGCGGTGCGGATCGCGCTCGCCGGATCGAGCACGTCAGCGAGCACGCGCAATTGCGCATGCAGCGCCTTGGCGTCGAGCGCGAAGCGCATGTAGCCGTGCTCGCCCGAGCGGCCGTAGCGAATGTGCGGGTTGAAAGGCAGCGCGGCGGCGATGCGGGCTTGCGCCAGGCCTTCGCTCGTGATCGACGTTCCGCAAAACTCAGTCGCGATGACGGGTGATTTTGGGTCGTCGAAATCGAGCTTCAGGTCGGCGACGTAGTTCGCATGCACGTCGCCGCCGAGGACGACGAGGTTGGCAGCGTGGCGCTCGACGGCGGAGCCGAGCAGGCGCGAGCGTGCCGCGGGGTAGCCGTCCCAGCCGTCCGTCCAGTACATGCCGCCGGGAATGTCGGGCGCATCGCGCAGCGACGGGTCGCTCCAACTGAAGCGCGCCATCAACGTCTGCTGCGCGAGCAGGTTCCAGCCGTGATGCGAGCTCCAGCCGTCGGCGAGCCAGCGCTCCTGGGTTTCGCCGAGCAAGGTTCGGCTCGGGGCTCGCAGCGAAGGGCAGTCCTTCGGCGTTACCGTGTTCGAGCCCCCACGGCCCGGGCGCGGGCAGACCTGGCGGTCGCGATACTGGCGGTCGTCGACGGCATGGATGCGCGCGAGGCGTCCCCAGTCGTAGCGGTCGTAGATGCGCAGGTCGGCGTCGCGCGGGCGCCGCGCCGCAGGAGCCGGCATGTGCTCCCACCAGGCCTGATACGCCGCCGCTCGGCGGGCCAGGAAGTCGCCGTCCAGGGTGTCACCGCGGTCGTTCGCGTAGTCGTTCTCGACCTCGTGGTCGTCCCAGATCACGATCCACGGCGCCGCGGCGTGCATGCGCTGCAAGGCAGGGTCGGCCTTGTATTGCGCATAGCGGTCGCGGTATTGCTGCAAGGTCTTCACCGGCCCGTTGCCTTCGTGCTGGCGAACGCGCCGCGCCGACGCCGGGGCCGGGCCGGCCTCGTAAATGTAGTCGCCGAGGAACAGCACCAGATCGAGGTTCTCGTCCGCCATGTGGCGCCAGGCGGCATAGTGGCCGTGATCCCAGCGCTGGCACGATGCGATGGCGAACTGCAGGGCATCGCTCGCGCCTGCTGCCGGTGCGGTGCGGGTGCGGCCCGTGCTGCTTCGGCTGCCGAGGGCGTTGAATCGGTACCAGTACCAGCGCGCGGGGGCTAGGTCCGACACGTCGATGTGCACGCTGTGCGCCCACGCTTCTTCAGCCAGCGCGACGCCGCTGGAAGCGATGTCCGTGAAGCGCTCGTCGCGCGCCACTTCCCACGCCACTGGCACCTGCTCGGGCAGGCCGGGGCCGAGCACGCGCGTCCACAGCACGACACTCTGCGGGCGCGGGCAGCCCGAAGCGACGCCGAGCGTGAAGCGGTCCACATCGGCCGCGCGCGCATGGCGGATGAAGAGCAGGCTGGCCACGAGCGACGTGCCCGCGGCGAGTGCGATCAGGCGGCGGCGATCGGTGTCGGGGGTCTCGTTCATCGTGGTGCCATCTGTGATCTGAACGCCTTGTCGCAGGGTGTCCGCATGGCCTCGTTTGCCGCATCGGTGACGAAGAACATGTCGCCTTCTTCCAGATTCAGCCAGACCGCCATCTGCTTGGGCAGGACCACGCCAAGCGAGTTGCCGACCTGGGTGAGCTTGAGGGTGGTCATCACGTGCACGCGGGCTCTATTGCATACGCGATGCTAGCGGCCTGTGCGAGCGAGCGCAGGCGACTTTCGGTGAAGGCAGTGCGCGATGCGACGCGCTAAGGCCGCTGGCGGGCGCCACAAGGGAGCGACTTGGCGCCGAGTTTCGACCCAGACCTCACATCCGCCGACTGCAATTGGACGCCGAATACCTGCCGTTCAACGAGCGGCAGGTCCCACTCGCATCCAGCGCGAGTCGCATTTATTCAAGACCAGGGAGCAGCGTTCGCCTATCGTCGGCTTGCTGCGCTTGGCAGCGTCACAAGATCGATCATGAACTTTGGCTACACCATCCTATATGTCGAGAACGTCGCAGCGACGCTTGCGTTCTATCAGCAGGCTTTCGGTTTGAATCAGCGCTTCCTGCACGAGAGCGGTGGCTACGGTGAACTGGAAACCGGCGCGACGGCCTTAGCGTTCGCCTCACGCGACATGCTGCGCGAGATGCACAAGAACCCTCGCCCGCCGATCGTCGATGCGCCTTCGTTCGAGATCGCCTTGACCACCGACAACGTGACCGATGCGTTGAAGCGATCTGTCGATGCTGGCGCGACGTTGGTGCAAGATGTGAAAGTCATGCCGTGGGGACAGACGATTGCGTATGTCAGCGATCTGAACGGTTTTCTGGTCGAACTCTGCACGCCGATGAGCTGATGTCCAGCGCGCGGGTCAACCGAAGCCGGATTGGTTGAGCGCTTCGAATCGTTCGGCATCCTGCCGGAGGCGGCTTGGCGAAGCGCCGAACCATCGTTGCATGTCACGCGTCATATGTGCCTGATCCGCGTACCCGTGATCCGCCGCAATCGCGATCAGGGGCCCCGTGCCGAAGATCGCTCTCGCACAACGCCGCGCTCGCGCCAGATTTCGCCAGCCGACGGGAGTCAGGCCGGTTCGCGACATCAGTAGCCGCTCTAGGCTTCGTGCCGATATGCCCAGGCTCGCACGCGCGGTGTCGAGCCGCGGCGCATCGGCCAGCCAGCGCAGCGCCTCGTGGACGAGAGGGTCGACGCGAACCTCGGCACCGATAGCCGCCAGCAGGTCACCGCTATCGAACCGGTCATGTCCGGTCAGTCGATCCAACACGGCGCGCTCGTCGAACTGTGCGCCTGCACGCAGACGTATGCCGACGAGTTGTTGGCCGGCCATGAACTCAGGCGTCTCAACCTGATCAGCTAACGACGTCACAAAGCATGCCGGAGCGGCATGGGCCGTGATGCTGACGATCAGGTCACGGCATCCGTCCGGGAACACGAGCCCGTGTGACTGAGACGTCGCGGTGAAGCGCCACAACTCGAGTGCGCCTTCGGGTAAGCGCGAAACGCACGGTGCAGCGTCGTGGGGCACGGGTGTTGTCGAGGCGTAAGGTGGCGAGCGGGTGTGGATGACCGCGACGGCGGTGCCGGAACTCAAGTGTCGCACTGTCGGAGGCCGGCCCCCGCCACGTCCCTGGTAGAAGACGGCTGGCCGTTTTGGCAAGACTTGCAACGACTCATTTCAGACCTTCAGGCCTCCAAATTCACAACCCCGTTGCCGACATTCGCGATTCAGCAGCGACCGAGGATTCAAAGCGCGACTGGGCCTGCACTTCTCCGTCGCGGCACGCTCAATCGGCCGAATGTCAAGTCTCAAGCGCAGTGAAGCCGTCCGCGCTCCAGCGTTCGCTGCCAACACCGTGGTGGGTAAAGAACAGCCCGTCCGGGTCGTAGCGTTGCTTGACGGCCAGCAGCCGCGTGTAGTTGTCACCCCAGAAGGCGCGCTGCCAGTCGGCTTCGAAGTAGTCGCTCTCCGACACGTAGGCCCCGCCGTCAGGCGCCACGCGCCGCACTTCCGCCATCGCGTGGCGAATCGCGGCAGCATGTCGGCGCGCAAGCGCCACATCCGGCTCGCGGCCAGGTATGCCCGGATAAGCCGGCGGCCCCTCAGCGCCGGTGATCATTAGCGCAAACGCATCGAGCATCACCGGGTTGGTTGCGGTGTCGCGCGCAGCGGCAATCGTTTCGGCGGGAGCGCCGGCAAGGCCCTTGTTCAGATGCAGCGAGACAATCCGGTAGCGCGTCGCAGCGAAGATCGCATCGGATAGCGCTGCCTGCCGGTCCGGCTGCAGCAGGCTTGCCGGCAGCCAGGTCGAGGCGAAGCCGTGCAGTACCTGCCCAGCCTGCCCCTGATCGCCGGGCCAGAAGAGGTTGCCCTTGGGTGCACCGGGCCGGTCGTCGGAAGCAACGAAGCCCAGGGCACGCTTGATCAAGGTCGGTGCCCAGAAGTCACGCGCGGACGTCGAGACGATCTTCAGCGGCGAGAACTCGACGTGCAGGTCCGGCGCCGCGTCGACGGCGTCCAGAAACGGCTCCCACACCGCGACCGCTTCGCTGCGCGTGAGGCCCTGGAAGACCATCGCGACCATCAGTGCATCGTCACCGCGAAAGCGTAGTTGCTCACCCCAGTGCGGGCCGACGAGACTGCGCTCGCAGAATTCGATCGCCATCGCGATCAGCCGGCGAAAGCCCGCCGGCGACGCCGCCTTGATCGTCAGGTTCACCGCGCCAAACGTTTCGGGCAGCGGGTGCACGCGCAGCGTCAGCCGCGTCACGACACCGAATGCGCCGCCGCCACCACCCTTGAGCGCCCAGAAGAGTTCCGGGTTCGTGCGCGCGTTGGCGATCCGCACCGCACCGTCGGCGGTCACGACCTCAGCCTCGATCAGACTTCCCGCGGCAGTGCCGAAGGCCTTCGAGAAGCTGCCGAAGCCGCCGCTCTGGACGAGCCCGGCAACGCCGACGGTCATGCAGCCGCCGCCTTGCACATAACCTGCACCCTGCGTCGTCACCGCGTCGTAGACGTGTGCCCAGAGCGCTCCGGCGCCGACGCTGACCGCGCGGCAGGGCGGCGTGCCCGCGCAGCCGTCGGCGACGAAGGCGTCGTGCAGGCGGATGTCGTTCATGCGGCGCGTCCAGACAAGGAGCGAATCGGCCGCGTTGGATGTCCCCTGGTAGCTGTGGCCACCGCCCTTGACGACCAGGCGCAGCCGGTGCTCGCGTGCGAAGTTGACCGCGGCGACGACATCCGCGGTATGGCGCGCGGCGACCGCATAAGCGCTGGGTCTCGAGGTCCAGGCGTCGACCCAACCGAGCGTCTGCGTCAGCGCGACCTCGTCGCCGAGGAAGTACGGGTTCTTCAACGCCTTGAACAGGCGCGTGCAGGCTTCGGACTCGAGCGCCTGCAGGCACTCGTCGAGCGGTGAGCGCACTTCGATGAGGGCGTCGCCCACCTGCTGTGCAAGCTGCTGCCAGCGGCTTGTGGACGGCCAGCCGGCTTGTCCGGGGCGAACGCGTACCGAGGGCGGCGGCGTCGCAGAGATTGCGAGCGGCGCACACAGCAGCGCGCGCGGCAGGAGCGGCAGGCCGACAAGCTGCAGGAGCCGTCGACGGGCTGGAGATTCGCATTTCGTCGAGAGCACTTTGCAATTCCAGTGCATAGGTAGCGCGTTATAGGGTAAGTCGAGGCAACGCGCCATACACACACTTGGCGCGCAGGGCACTGGCACAGGGCGTGACCGCGGTTCCACGTGCCAGGCGAATCGACGCCGAGGCGATCACTGGCTGGATCGGCATGCAAGTGCAGATTGCTGCACGCGAGCCCGAACCTCGGGGACAGCGCAATTTCGAAGCTGCCGGCGATCGCGCTGAGCGATGAAGCAGAGGGTGGCCTTGACCCCGTTTCGCGGAGACCGGACGACCACAAAGCGTACGCGCCGTGACGTCGGCTTCTGGCCGTAACCCGTCCGTCATCACCGGCGGCACTGCGGCAGGTTGCCGCCGGGGCACCGCGAACGTGGCTGTTCAAGACGCGCCGCTGAAGTTCTGCCGCGCCCCTGCTGCCCTCACGCCCGACCCTTACCCCCGCATTTGCAGGAGGAGGGTACGCTCCAGCCCCGCGTAGCGGTGAACCAGCGCCTCGCGGTATACGGCGTTGGCCATCATCGCAAGGAAGTGTTGGCGGCTGGGGTAGCGGACGAGCAGGCATTTGTCCCAGTCCTGGCCGGCGTCGCCGATGAAGGGCAGGTCGACCTTGCCTTCCCACACGACCTCGGCGCGGCTCACGTCGCCCACCGTTTCGACGAAGGCCTTCTGATACCTGCGGTAGGCCTCGGCGCCCGAGCAGGCAGCGTGAGGCGACCCGGCGGGATAGTTCGCTCGCTCGCGGAACTTCAGAAGATTCAGCATCACAACGGCGCCGTCCGGGCCGCGGTCGCGCAATGCGCGCACCTGATCGGGCGTGGGGTCGATCGACGGGTCGAAATTGGCGGGAGGGAAGGTCATGAGGTCGGTCCTTTCATTCCAATGCGGTGCAGTGAACGCGTCAGCGAATTGTCGGCGCGGCCAGGCGGCGTGTCGCGCCGGACGCTGCAAGCACACCGGCTGCCGAAGCTAACGCGGAGTCGACCATCGAGCGCTATCACACTTGCGAGCGGACGCGTTGGATATGATCCGCCGCCCCCACAGGACTACGATGGCCGACGCCCGCGAAACGCTCAACCCCGCCCAGCTCGAAGCCGTGCATCACCTGAACGGGCCCTGCCTCGTGCTGGCCGGGGCCGGGTCGGGCAAGACACGCGTCATTGTGCACAAGATCGCGCGCCTGCTGCAGGCCGGCTACGAAGCGCCGCAGGTCGCCGCGATCACCTTCACCAACAAGGCCGCGCAGGAGATGCGCGAGCGCGCCAAGTCGCTGGTCGGGCCGCGCGCCGCGAGCGCGCTCGTCGTCAGCACCTTTCACTCGCTGGGGGTGCGCATCCTGCGCTCCGACGGTGCGCGGATCGGCATGAAGCCGAACTTCTCCATCCTCGATTCGGACGACGTGCTGGGTGTCTTGAAGGACGCCGGCGCGACGACCGACAACGCGCAGGCCAGGCGCTGGCAATGGGCGATCAGCCTGTGGAAAAACCAGGGCCTCGATGCCGCGCAGGCCGAGGCCGAGGCCGAGGCCGTGGCCGCGGGCGAGGACGAGCGCAGCGCGGCGCGCGTCATGCGGCGCTACGAAGAGCGCCTCGCGGCCTACCAGGCGGTGGACTTCGACGACTTGATCGGCCTGCCGCTCAAGCTGCTGCAAAGCGATGCCGAGGCGCGCGCCAAGTGGCAAGGCCAACTGCGCTACCTGCTCGTCGACGAGGTGCAGGACACCAACGCCACGCAGTACGAGCTGCTGCGCCTGCTCGCCGACCCGCAATACCCGCTCTTCACGGCCGTTGGCGACGACGACCAGAGCATCTACGGCTGGCGCGGCGCGACGCTCGAGAACCTCGCGCGTCTGGCGCAGGACTATCCGGGCCTGAAGCTCATCGCGCTGGAGCAGAACTACCGCTCGACGGGCGCCATCCTGCGCGCCGCGAACGCGGTGATCGCGAACAACCCCAAGCTCTACGAGAAGAAGCTGTGGAGCGAATTCGGCGACGGCGAGCCGGTGGCTGTGCTTGAATGCGACGGCGAGGAGCACGAGGCCGAACGCGCCGTCGCCCGCGTGCAGGCGCTGCGCGCGGCCGGGGGGGAGGTGAAGTACAGCGACTTCGCGATCCTCTACCGTGCCAACCACCAGGCGCGCGTCTTCGAGCAGAAGTTGCGCGCGGCGCAGATCCCCTACAAGGTCTCGGGCGGGCAGAGCTTCTTCGACCGCGCCGAGATCCGCGATCTGTGCGCCTGGCTGCGCCTGCTCGTCAACGAAGACGACGACCCGGCCTTCCTGCGCGCGGTCGCGACGCCCAAGCGCGGCATCGGCCACCAGACGCTGATCGGCCTGGCCGAGTTCGCCGGCCAGTGGAAGCTGAGCCTGTTCGAGGCACTTTTCGCCGAGAGCCTGCAGGCTGCGCTCAGTCGCAAGGCCATCGGTTCGTTGCATGAGTTCTGGCGTTATGTGAACGACCTGCAATACCGCGCCCGCCACACGCAGGGCGCCGAGGACGCCAAGGCCTTGCTGCTCGGCTGGCTGAAGGACATCGCCTACGAAGAGCACCTGATTGATGGCGAAGACAGCGCCAAGCTCGCCGCCGCGCGCTGGGGCAACGTGCTCGAATTCGTCGACTGGGTGGCGCGCCGCTGCGGCGGCGAGATCAGCGAGGACGGTGGCCACTTCCAGAGCCAGAGCAAGAGCCTGCTCGACGTCGCGCAGAGCATCAGCGTCATCATCAGCCTGGCCGAGCGCGGCGACGAGCGCGACCTGCTGACGCTCTCGACGCTGCACGCCGCCAAGGGCCTGGAGTGGCCGCACGTCACGCTGGTGGGCGTCAACGAGGGTTTGCTGCCGTTTCGCGCCGACGACGACGAGATGACGCCTGAGCGCTTGCAGGAAGAGCGCCGCCTGATGTACGTCGGCATCACGCGCGCACGCAGCACGCTCGCGGTGAGCACCTTGCGCCGACGCAAGCGCGGCCGCGAGACGGTGGCCGGTGTGCCGAGCCGCTTCATCGCCGAGATGAAGTTGAATGAGACGGCAATGAAGGTCGACCCGCGCGAGCGGCTGAAGGCGCTGCGCGCGGCGTCGGCGCAGCGCGCCCTGCTGGCGCAGGCGGCGCAAAAGGCCATGCCGCGACCCTGAGCCGGCTTGCGCTGCCCGGTAGTCGTCGACGCGCAGAATGACCCCATTCATGGTAAGGCAATGTAAAGACGCTCCGTCCGCGTGAACGCGTGCCGACAACTTCCCTGTAGTACACGGCAATGCGCTGTGTCGGGTAGAGGGAGAAGTCAAAGCCATGAGCGCCGCTAAGCCGAAGTTAGCGATCTACTGGGCCTCCGGCTGCGGGGGCTGCGAGATCGCATTTGCCAACCTCGGCGAGCGCCTGCTCGAAGCCACCGAGGTTGTCGATTTCGTGTTCTGCCCCTGCCTGCTCGACGGCAAGCGCAAGGATGTCGAAGCGCTGGCCGACGGCGAGATCGCCATCACCTTGTTCGACGGTGCGATCCGTACCGACGAGAACGAGGACTGGGCGCGCCTGATGCGCCGCAAGTCCGGGATACTGGTCGCGCTCGGCGCCTGCGCGCACGGCGGCGGCATCCCGGCGCTGTCCAACCTGCACACGCGGGCCGACCACCTGCACAACATCTACTTCGCGCAGGCCGAGAACCCCGAGCGCACGCTGCCCTGCCAGACGCATGTCGTGCAGGTGCCCGAAGGCACGCTCGAGATGCCGGTCTTCCTCGAACGCGTGAAGCGCCTGGCCGACGTGGTGCCGGTGGACTACGCCATTCCAGGCTGCCCGCCGGAGACCGATCAGATCTGGAATGCACTGCATGCGCTGATCGGCGCCGGCCCGCTGCCGCCCCATGGCAGCGTGCTGGGCGCCGGCGCGGCGAACGTGTGCGCAGAGTGCACGCGAAAGAGCAGCGACAAGCGTGTCAGTGCCTTCCGTCGGGTTTGGGAATTCGAGCCCGACCCTGCGCTGTGCCTGGTCGAGCAAGGCGTCGCGTGCATGGGCATGGTCACGCGCGGCGGCTGCGGCGGCCTGTGCCCGCAGGTGCAAATGCCGTGCATCGGATGCTACGGACCGCCCGAGGGTGTCTACGACCAGTCGGCGAAGATGGTCTCGGTGCTCGGCTCGGTGCTCGATATCGACCCGATACGCAACCTACGAAGCAAGACCGCGATCAACGACAGCGTCGACGCCTCGCTCGACGGGCTGGTCGACATCGCCGGTCTGGCCGGCAAGTTCCACCTTCTACGCGGCCCCGTTGGCGGGCCGAGCGCTCCGCGCAAGGACCAGCCATGACACGCATCACGATCGACCCGATCACGCGTCTCGAAGGCCACGGCCGGATCGAGATTTTTCTCGACGCTGCCGGCGACGTCGAGAACGCCTACTTCCAGGTGCCCGAACTGCGCGGCTTCGAGCAGTTCCTGCGCGGCCGTGCGGCTGAGGACATGCCGGTCATCACCAACCGCATCTGCGGCGTGTGTCCGGAGGCGCATCACCTGGCGGCGACCAAGGCGCTGGACCGCTTGTTCATGGTCGAGCCGCCGCGCGCGGCGCACCTGATCCGCGAAGCGATGTACATGGCCTTTTTTGTCACCGACCACACGACGCATTTCTACGTTCTGGGCGGTCCCGACTTCATCGTCGGCCCCGACGCCCCGCCCGCCGAACGCAACGTGCTCGGCGTGATCGCCAAGGTCGGTCTGGGCATCGGCGGCCAGGTCATCGCCACCCGCAAGCGCAACCACGAGATGATCAAGAAGCTCGGTGGCCGGCCCATCCATCCGGCCGCCGGCCTGCCCGGTGGCTGGAGCCAACCGGTGCGGCTCGGCGATCTGGACGAATTCAAGGCCACGGCACGGGCAAACATCGAGTTCTCGCAGTTCAGCCTCAAGGTGTTCGAAGACATCGTGCTCGGCAACCCGGCCTACCGCGAGGTCGTGCTGGGCGACACCTACCTGCACCGCACGCACTCGATGGGCACGGTGGATGCGCAAAACCGCGTCAACCTCTACGACGGCACGCTGCGCGTCGTCGACACCGTTGGCGACGAGATCTTGCGCTTCCCGGCCCGCGACTACGCGCAGCATATCGCCGAGCGCGTCGAGCCATGGAGCTACATGAAGTTCCCCTACCTGCGCGCCAAGGGCTGGAGCGGCTTCGTCGACGGCCAGGCGAGCGGCGTCTATACGGCGACGCCGCTTGCGCGGATCAACGTCTCCGATGCGCTGGCGACACCGCTCGCCAACGAGCAGCGGCAGCGTTTCTTCGAGATCCTGGGCGGGCGCCCGGTGCACCACCGCATGGCGACCCACTGGGCACGCCTGATCGAAATGCTTTACGCCGCCGAGCGCATGCAGGAAATCGTCTGCGACCCCGAATTCGTGTCGCCCCATGTGCGCACGATTCCGAGCGGCGAGATCGACCCCGAAGGCGGTATCGGCTCGGTCGAGGCCCCGCGCGGAACGCTGATCCACCATTACGAAGCTGACCCGCAGGGCCGTATCACCAAGGCCAACCTGATCGTCGGCACGACCAACAACCATGCCGCGATGTCGATGTCGATCAAGCGCGCGGCGCAGTCGCTGATCCGCGGCGGCAAGCCGGTTTCCGAGGGCCTGCTCAACCGCATCGAAATGGCCTTTCGTCTCTATGACCCCTGCCTGTCGTGCGCCACCCACGCGCTGCCCGGGCAAATGCCGATGCTGGTCACGCTGCGCGACCCGAGCGGCCGCGTCGTCGAGACGCTGCGCCGGGACTGACCATGCGCACTCTCGTGATCGGCCTTGGCAACCCGGTGCGCGCCGACGACGCCGTGGGCCTGCACGTGGCGCGCGCCGTGCGCCAACGCCTCGCGGACGCGGACGCGGACGCGGATGACGACCACAGTATCGACGTCGATGAGATCTGGGCCGGCGGCCTGCGGCTGGTCGAAGCGATGTGCGGCTACGACCGCGCCATCGTCATTGACGCCATGGCCGCCGAGGGCATCGCCCCGGGCAGTCTGCGCCGCCTCGATGTTGCCGACCTCGGCGCTTGCCGCACGGTGACCTGCGCTCACGACACTTCGCTGCCCACCGCCCTGGCGCTGTGGCGCGAGGCCGGCGCCGCACTGCCTGAGCGGATCGCCGTCCTGGGCATCGGCGCCGACGACCTTGTTTCTCTAGCCGAAGCACTGACCCCGGCCGTGGCCGCCGCCGTGCCGCGCGCGGCAGATCTGGTGATGGAAGAACTCTACCGAGGGCGAATTTCATGAAGACCGGCGTCTACTTCTGCCGCTGCGGCGGCATCGTGTCCGACCGCATTGACGGCGACGTACTGGCCAAGCGCCTCCAGGCCCGGCCCGACGTGGCCTACGTGAAGGCGGTCGAGCTGTCGTGCAGCGACGAAGGCCGCGCCTTCATCAGCGAAGACCTGAAGGCCGAGCGACCGGACCGCGTGGTGATCCTCGCCTGCTCGCCGCGCGAACACGAGCACACCTTCCGGGACGTGCTCGCGGTCGCCGGCATGAACCCCTTCCTCGGCCAGCTCGTCAACATCCGCGAGCAGGTGGCCTGGGTCACGCAAGACCGCGACCAGGCGACCGACAAGGCGGTGCATCTGGCGCAGGCGGCGATTGAACGCGTCAAACATCACCAGCCGCTGCAGACCGAGCACATCGATGTGAGCACCGATGTGCTCATCGTCGGCGCAGGCCCGGCGGGCCTGAAGGCCGCGCTCGCGGTCGCCGAGGCCGGGCGCAAGGCGATCGTCGTCGAACGCGACGCCATCGTCGGCGGCATGCCGATGCGCTACGAAGAAATCTACCCGCAGATGGAGTGCGGCCCCTGTCTTCTCGAACCCTTCATCGCCGAAGCGCTGCACGGCCCGCATGCGGAGCGCATCGAGTTGATGCTGCAGTCCGAAGTGGTTGCCCTCAAGGGCTCGTTCGGCAACTTCGTTGCCACGGTGCGGAGTCAACCGCGCTACGTGAAGCTCGATGTGTGTGTCGGTTGCACCGAGTGCGTACCGGCCTGCCCGGTGTCGTACCCGAGCGCCGAGCAGTTCGGCATGGCCGAGCGCAAGGCGATTGACTTCGTCTTCTTCGGCGGCATGCCCAACGCGCCCTACATCGATCCTCAGCGCTGTACGCGCCTCGCCGCGGGCGACGGCTGCAATGCCTGCGTCGACGCCTGCCCGGTGCCGGGTGCGATCGACTTCGGCGCCGGCGTGCGCTCGGTGGAGCGTCAAGTGGGCGCTATCGTGCTCGCCGTCGGCGGCAGCCTGTACGACGTGGCCGAGCTTCCGGCGCTGGGCCACGGCCAGGTGCCGGGCGTCGTCACCAGCATCGAGATGGAGCGCATGCTCTCCTCCAATGGGCCGAGCGGCGGTGTCCCGCGGATGGCGGGCGGGGAAGCGCCGGGCGAGGTCGGCATCGTGCACTGCGTCGGCAGCCTGGATGAGCGCCACCGCGACTACTGTTCGGGCATCTGCTGCATGGGTGCCTTCAAGATCAACCAGATCGTCGCTCACAAGCTACCCGGTGCGCGGGTGACGCACTACTACAAGACGCTGGCGGTCTCTGGCAAGGAGGAAGGGCGCCTCTATCGCAAAGCGGCCTGCGCCGAAGGCACCGAGCTGCTGCGCTTCGACGACATCGACGACATCGCCGTGACCCGCGGAGACGACGGCCGACCGGTGGTCAGCCTGAGCGGCGCCAAGCGGGCCCACGATCTCGTTGTACTGATGCCGGCGATGGTGCCCAGCGCCAGCGTACGCAGCCTCTCCAAGGTGCTCGATGTGCCGATCGACCGCGACGGCTGGTTCGAGGAGATGCATGGCCGCGTGGGCGCCACCGCCAGCAAGATTCGCGGCATCTACATGGCCGGCACCTGCCACGGACCGATGGACCTCGGCCAGGCGATGACGCAGGGCATGGCCGCCGCCGGCGCGGTGCTGGCCGCTCTGGTCCCGGGCCGCCAGCTCGAACTCGAGGCCGTACATGCCGAGGTCGACGCCGAGACTTGCACCGCCTGCTACACCTGCATCGGCGTGTGCCCCTACAAGGCCATCACCGGGTTCGCAGGCCGCAAGGCGCAGGTCGATGCCGCGCTGTGCACGGGCTGCGGTACCTGCGTGGCAACCTGTCCCACCGGCTCGATGCACGGACGGCACTTCAACGACGAACAGATCTTCGCGGAGATCGAAGGAGCCCTGTCATGAGCGACTGGCAAACCATGAGCGGCCCAGAGCACGCGCTGGCCGAACGCGAGCCCGAGGTCGCCGCCGTGGCACGCACGGGTGCCGATCGCACGGGATTCGAACCGAAGATCCTGGCCTTCCTGTGCAACTGGTGCTCGTACGCCGGCGCCGACAAGGCCGGCGCGTCGCAGTTGCCGTACCCGGCGAACCTGCGCGCACTGCGCTTCATGTGCACCGGGCGCATGGACCCGCAGTTTGTCGTCAAGGCGTTCGACGAAGGCGCGGATGGTGTTCTGATCCTCGGCTGCCATCCGGGCGACTGTCACTACAAGGAACAGAACTACCGTGCCATCCAGCGCCACCGTCTGCTTCAGCGTCTGCTGCTGGCCACGGGCATAAACCCTGAGCGTGCGCGGCTCGAGTTCGTCTCTGCGGGCGAGGGCGCGAAGTTCGCCAGCGTCACCACGGAGATGGTCGAGGCCGTTCGCGCCTTGGGGCCGCACGTACCGCGCTGAGCGGTACCGGCTTCGATCATCGCCACTTTTCCAAGAGTTCCATCATGGCCATCGTCAACCTCAATGTGCGTGGGCTAAAGTGCCCGTTGCCTGTGCTCAAGCTCACCAATATGTACCTGCGAAAAGAGGCCAATCCGGGCGACACGATATCGGTGCAAGCCGACTGCCCGACCTTCGAGGCCGATGTTCGCAAGTGGTGCCAGACCTACAAGAAGGTGCTCGTCTTGTTCAAGGACGAGGGCAACCACCAGCGCGCGGAGATCCGGGTCTGACCGCGGGCACTTTGCGGCCCCGGCGCCACCGCGCGCCGCGTGAAGCCCGCGCCTGTCGCTGAAAGCGACAGTGCATCGCATTGCAGGCGCAGCATCGGCGAGCGCTTGCGGAGTTCCTGGCCGGCACGTCAAGTTCTCGCGGACGGCGCCGATATGCGAATCAGGTCGACCCCCACCGGACGCACAGATCCTCGCGTCCGCGAACCGGGCCCGGCCCAGTCGAACCGCATCGAGAGGAGCCTTCAGTGAGCGACGCCACCCTAGAGCCAGACCTCACGCGCGCAGGCCGCGATAACGCGGCGCCGCAGCGCAGGCACCGCCTCTGGCTTGACGGCGCGGGGATGATCGCGACAGTCTTTGCGGTCGAATTGCTGGTGATGCTGCTGCTCGGGGAGCGCGCCATGCTGCCGGGCTCCAGGCGGGCGGCGCTGCTCGACGCTTCGCTGCTCGCGCTGCTCTTGGCGGTGCCCCTTTTCGGCCTGCTGCGCATGGCCGTGCGCGCGGCCGTGCAAGATTCGGGTTCGACGCGGATCGCGCTGACGTTGACGCCGTTTCGCCAGCGCCGTGTGCGCGTGGCGCTTTACGGCAGCGTGCTCGCGATCGCTCTCGCAGGCGGTTGGCAGATGTGGCGCACGTTGCAGGCCGAAGCGGCGCGCCAGGTCGACGCCGAGTTGACGACGCTGGCCGGCCACCAGCGGACGCAGAGCCAACGCATTGGCCGCCTGGCGGGCCTCCTGGCGCTGGCGCCCAGTCACGACGCCGCCCGTCTGGCCGAAGTGCAGCAGTCGACGGCAGCGATGCGGCAGGCTTCCAAGCGCATGAGCGTGCTGATCGAGCGGCAACGCGCGGCAAGCCAGAACCCGACCGATGACGTTTACCACCGGCTCGACCGTGCCCTGGTGGAGCAGGAACTTCTGTGGGAGACCGCCGCCGACCTGACGCAGGTCGCGCCGCAGACCATGCCGCCGATCGCACTCGGCCTGCAGGCCGCTGCCGAGGCCTCGGTGCGCGACATGGACGCGCTGGCGGATGAACTGCACGCCGAGACCGACGCGCGCAGCCGCGCCGCCCTTGAGTTCAACCGTGAGTGGAGCCTGCTCCAGCTGGGCTTGCTGGTCGGCCTCGTGCTGGCGGTGATCGAGCCGCTGGTGCGCATCCTGCACCGCCAGCATGAGAAGCTGCTCACCCAATCGCAGGAGACGCAGTACCTTGCGCTCGCCGCGCAACGCACGGGCAACGGCGTTGTGTTCACCGATCGCGACCATCGCATCGTGTGGGTCAACGACGGTTTCACGCGGCTGTCGGGCTATGCGCTCGGCGAAGTCGTCGGGCGCACGCCGGCGTCGGTGCTGGCGACCGACACCACGCCTCCCGAGACTGCGCGCCGCCTGCTGCAGGCCATTGCCGCGCGTGAACCGGTGAAGGTCCAGGTGTGCAATCGCGCCAAGGACGGCCACGAGTACTGGATCGAGGTCGACCTGCAGCCGCTGCACGACGAGCGCGGCGCGCCTATGGGGTTCGTCGAGATCCAGTCCGACATCACCGACCAGGTGCTGCAACGCCAGCATCTGGCCACGCTGATCGAGACCATGCCGGTCGGCCTGGCGGTGTTCAACGCCGAGAATCTGATCGGCGAGTGCAATCAGGCCGCGTGCCGGATCCTCGGCTTCGCCGTCGATGAGTTGCTGGGCCGCAGCGCGGTCGACCCGGGCTGGCACGCCGTGCGCGAGGACGGCAGCGCGCTCCTGGCCGAGAGCCACCCGGTGGTCGTGAGCCAGCGCACTCGGCAGCCGGTCGGCGGCGCGGTGATCGGCGTGCGGCTGCCTGCCGGCGGCCTGCGCTGGCTCTCGTTCGACACCCAGCCGCTGGTGGGGGCCGACGGCAGCGTCGAAGGCGTGATCGCCTGCTTCGTGGATCTGACCGAGAAGCGCGCCCAGGAGGCGCGCCTTGGGCTGATGGTCGACGGCGCGGCGCTGGGCACGTGGGAGGTCGATCTCACCCTCGGCAAGATGCGCTGCAACGACCGCTGGGGCCGCATGCTGGGCTACGAGCCAGGGCAGCTGCGCGACGACGTGCAAGCCTGGCAGCAACTCATCCACCCGGACGACCTGCGCGGCATGCTGGCGTCGCTGGATGCGCACCTGGCCGACTCGGCGTTGCCCTACCGCGCTGAAATCCGCATGCGCCACGCGCAGGGCCACTGGGCCTGGGTCTTCACCGCCGGGGCGGTGATCGAACGCGACGACGACGGCCGGCCCACGCGCCTGGCCGGCGTGCAGGTGGACATCGACCGCGCCAAGCGCGCCGAGGCCGCGGCCGA
>CAIKUF010000105.1 GCA_903830565.1 uncultured bacterium
AATCAGCCGCTGATCCGATAGCGATCCCTGCAAGTGCGCCAGCTGCGGCACTCGGGCGCCCACGTAGTCCGGCAGAATCAGCTGCGTCCGAGACAGCCCGCCCTGTCGCCTTCCCGGCGTTGTATGCCGAAGACCCTGGTGCGGCGGGCGCTGGCGTTGGGGCCGGAGCGGCGGCGGGCCCCTGGTTTACATACGTCCCATTCGGGTTGACTTTGGGAGGTACGTATTTCGGAGTCGCTGGCGCTGGCGCGCTGGGCTGCGACAGGCTCGGCTGCGGAGAGCGCGGCTGACCGGTTGTTCCAAAACTCGGACCCTCCGTAGCGCCTGGGGCAGCCCCGGGCGCAGTAGTCCAATTTTCAGGGCCGTTTGCGACCTGGGAATAGGTGTTGGTCTTCGGGTCGAAAGTGAACCCGTCATTCGCCCTGAGAGTTGGGCGGGCTACCCGAAGAGCATTTGAAGGATGCCCGAACTCTTGATCGCCAGGACTGCCAGAATCAGGGCGATTATCTGAACGGAGCGAGGGGTTTTGGTTTTCGGTTTGTCCATGCCCGCCACTATACGCTGCAGCGTCCGTCGCCGCAACACTCTTCCCCTGCGCGTGCAGCACGTTGCCGCGCAGATCGTGCAGCTGCTCGCGCAGGCCGGGCTGTGCATCCAGCATCGCGTTGCTCACGACGAACTCGCCGGGTGTGTACTTCGCCGGGATCGTGTCGCCTTGAGCCGCCGTGTGGCCATCGCTCGGCACCTGGCCGCCCTGTCCTGTGCGCATGTCGCCACCGTCGCGCAGACCGAGGGCCTTCATCTGAGCCGCCGTGTTGCCGCCTGAGGCGTACTGGGTGATGGCCTTCTGGGGCGCTGGATCTTGAACCGGTGCGGGGGCTGCCACGGGTGCGGGCTTCGGTGCCTTCGCTGCGCGCTCTGCATCCTGGCGGGCGTACTTCTGGGTGATAGTCTCCTCAGGGCCGAGGCCTACCATGCGCTTGACGCCGTCGAACATGCCGCCTTCGGCCATGCGCAACGAAGGTGCGTTGTAGGCTAAGAGGGGCTGGTTCTCGACCAGACGGCCGGCGTCGAAGTCGACGGCCGCGTTAGGGTGGCCCGGCGTGCCGCGTCCGTTGTCCGTCGTGCGCCAGGGTGACACCGCCGTGTCACCGTAGGAGTTCGCGCTGTGTTGATAAATCGGGGAAGAGCCGGGGGTGGCTAGGTCTGTACGCAGGCCCTTCTGTTCAGGTGGCGCACCGGTCGTGCCGGGCGCCACGTATGTCGACGGGTTGTTTGGGCGGGCCTCACCGAGAGGTGGAGGCACGTACCCGGGCACGGCAGGTACACCAGGTAGCGGACCTCCAGCATTCGGGTTACGGGCCAGATAGCCAGCGCGATCCACGCCTGGGCCGGTCGGCACCTGAACCGGAGCGGTCATAGCCGCAACCTGCGCTGCCCCTGCGCGCTGCGCGCCGTCATGGATCATCGAGCTGGCGCTGGTCTGGGCGTTCGCCAGGTTCTTCTGCTGCTGCCAATTGTCAACTGGTTGTGCAGGCTGACCGCCGTCTACCATACGCAGGCCCTGCCCCCGGCCGAGTTGAGCTTTTGCCTTGAATGCTTTTTGGATGTTGTTCATGGATAACCTCTATTTTAGACCTTAGATCACGAATTTGAAATATCAGCAGCCAGGGTGTTCAGTCCGGACATCGCCGCGGCCGCCAGTGTCCCGTAGATTTGCGCGCCGCCCTCGGCGATCTGTGCCAGTGCCAGGCCATGCTGCGCCTTGGCCCGAGCCGACTCGACCTGCGCCGACAACCCGCCGGTAGCGTTCGCCAAAGATGCCTGGGCCTGTGCGGAGTACGCAGCCAGCTGCACGCGAGCGCCCGTCTCATAGCCGGTCATCTGTGCGCTGTAGGCCACGACGATCGCCCGGTTGTTCTCGTTCTGCGCAGTCGACAGCATGCTCGCAGCGCGAACCTTCTCCGTGTAGGCCTGGACAGTCGCACCGTACATCGCGGCATTCGCGGAGTTGACCTTTGTGATGTTGTCAGTCTGTGCGACCAGGGCGCCGATCTTCGCGGTGTACGCGCTGATCTGAGAGTTGTACGCCCCGACCTCTGCCGAGTAGATCCGCACCTTGGCCTCCTCGCCGGCCATGGCCGCGTTGTAGCCGCTCCACTCGCCGTTCTTCGCCTGGACCTGGGCACCATAGGACTGAACCTGGGCCTGGAAGATCTCCAGCTTCGTCTTCTCCAGCGCAACCTTACCCTGCACCGCCTCGATCTGGGCGCGATACAGAGCGATCATCGACATCGTGCCCTGGATCTGGGCGGTGTAGATCTCGACTTTCGCGCGGTCCACCTGGGTCATTGCTTCGAGCGCCGCGATCTGTGCACGGTACACGTCCAGGCTGGCCATGGCAGCTTTGAGCTGAACCTCGTAGATGGCGGTGTATCCGCGATAGGCTTCGACACGCGCGGAGTAGACGCGTACCGAGGCGTTGTACATCTCGACCAGGTTCGTGAACACCGACTTGGCGTAGTCCATGGCCTGCCCGTTGATGCTGATGACGTGGCCCATGTAGGCCATAGCTGCACTCACCATCGACGTGCGCAGATTCGCGGAAGTCGTCACGGCGAACTGGAGGTTCTTCTGCTCCATCTCGGCCTGGGCGATGGCAATATCCGTCGAGGCCTTGGCGTTGTTGTCCGCCCCGCCCTGTCGCGCCTGCTGGAGCGCTGACAGGAGTGCACCTGAAGGCAGCATGAAGCCGCGCGTGGCGGCGTCGTTCAGAGCGGTGTCACGCACCCGCAGCGCGTCGGCGTTGTTCTTGCTGCGCGCGCGTTCGTAGATGGCGTTCTCGATCGCGGGCTTCAGCGCCGTACCACCGGCCAGGTATGCGGACAGCTGCGTCTCGATCGCGGCCATGGCGGTCGCATAGTTCGGGTTGTATTGCTGCATCATGGCCGTCACGTAGGCATCGGCGTTCTTCTGCATAACCACAGTCTCTGTGGAGTATGCAGAGTCCATGAGCGCCTGGCCGTTGGTCGGGGCGTCCGCCACAGGCGTAATCGTCTGGGTGATGAACGACGGGATCAGCGTCTGCGGGGCAGTAGGCTCCGTGCGCGCAGTAAAGGTCGGAACCGTCAGCGTCGTAGACAACGAGGCGGGGGCGTCAGGAAATGTGAAGCTCGTATTGATGTCCGGCATCGACCCGAGGTTGCTCACCAGCGCATTTGGCTTGTCGGGGAACGACAGCGTCGGCAGCGGCACTGCGAGCGTCGGGGCAGCGCCCGGGTCTGCCAGAGTAGCCAGCTGCAGCGTCGGTGCAGCGCCCGGGTCGGCAGGGACCGTCAGCGTCGGTGCAACGATCGTCGGGGCCGAGGGCATCGTCGACAAGCTGGGCGTGCCGGGCACGGTAGGCGGTACCCAGGTGACCCCGCTGAAGTCGACGGAGGCGACTGCGCCGTTCGCGGTTGCAAGCGCGCTGTTTGCCAGCCCGACGAAGCCGGCGGCGTTGGCATTTGCGTAGCTGACCGCGTTTTGTACTGAAAGTGCAGACATTTAGATTCTCCGAGACAGGTTGTGGACTTCGAGGTCCAGGTCATCCAGCGTTACGTCGCCGGTACCGTTGGCGCCGATGGCGTAGTACCGGGTCTTGATTCCCTTACCGAAGGTCTCACGGTAGTTCTGCGCCGCCGCGCCGCGCGGCGTGGTGTAGCTGTAGGCGTCCGAGCCGCTCTCCCCCACGTACAGAGTGACCGTGGCGGCGGGTCCCATACGCCCGCCGAACGTGGCAGCAGGGATGGACTTCAGCTGCGGCGAGTTGTCGTCCGTCAGGCACGTCTTCCAGGCCCACGGGATCGCCGTGCCGTTGTCGGTCGTGCCCTCCAGCAGGTACAGGCCGTCTGCAGCCACGCCGTAGTAGCTGTTCTTGTAGCGCACGATCTGCGTAAACGGGAAGTTCGTGTAGTGGGTCACTTCCGGCGTCGGGTTCTGCACGATCGTCGACTTGCCGCGCCCTGGGGAGCTGGTCAGGTTGATGCTGTAGGCCTCGTAGGTTGCGACGACGACGGCACTACCGATGGCCACGAGCTGCGCGCTGGGCGACATCAGCCACGCAACGGCGCTGTAGTTCCCGCCAAGCAGCGGTGCAGGCATCAGCAGGTTCGCGCTGCTCAGTCCGTTGGCTGTACCTGAGGCGATGATGTCAAAGAGCGGCAGCCTCAGCGCGGCAGCACCGGTGGAGTCGGCGGTGCCTGAGGCAGCGACGGTGCTGGAGCCGATCGTGGCCGAGATGACAGCGCCCGAGTAGCCGACGGCGGCAGCGAGGAAGTTGTTGATTCCGAAGAACGCCGAGGTGCGCCCGCCAGCGGTCACCGTCGCGCGGGCCAAAGTCGTGGCGCTGGGGGCTGTCAACGCGGCTGCGCCGAAGTTCGCCACAGTGCCCGTGATGGCCAGCACGCCGCTCGGCATGCTCGGCGCGGCGCTCGCGCCGCCCCGCACGGTGAGCGTGGCGCTGGGTGCGGAAAGCGCAGCAGCGAACTCGCCAGTGGCATCGTGGCCGGTGGCGTAGAGTGTGCCGTGTGGCAGGACGAGCGCGACCTGTGGGCCAGCGCCAGCGAACATCGTGGCCGAAGGTGCGGAGAGGAGAGCTGTGTTTGCCATGATTAGCCTTTAAGCGGGGACAGTCCGTACCAGATGCCGTAGGTGCAGAAGCTACCCATTTCACCTGGAGTTTTGTAGTAGCTATAAGAGCGGCTTTGGCCGAATGCTCTGTTAAAAGCATCCTTATGGGTCGTAGCGGACGAACCCGTCGGCTGAATGATGTCAAACACTTCATCAGGCTCAGTCGAGTATGCCGCCTGTCTCGTCCCGGCGGTCCTGTCCGTGCGATAGCAGCATGACCAGCTCCCCCTCGGGTGGGTGGAGATTGATACCTCGACGTCGGTCATGATGAGTGAGTCGATGGCCCAGAGCTGGAGCTGGAGAAGGAACGAGTCCGGGGCGCCGCCGCCGGCAAAGCCGCCAGCCGATGGCAGCTTCGTGTACCCCGATGGAACGACAGCCTTCGTCGTCATCGGGTCGTTATCTGAGGCGTAGTTGTGCCCGCCCGCGGAGTAGTTAATGGTCCTCAACGTTGTTCCGTTCACTCGTAGTTCGTACCTGGGCGGGATAGTGTTCCAGTTCGTGTTCCACCACGACGTGGGGGCCGCACCGACGATGCTGTGGCTCCTGGTAATGAAGTTCAGTTTGCGGAGGTCGGCGAAGAGGATTGATCCAAAGTGCGCAGCAGCTGGAGCGTGCGATCGTCCGATCCAGTTACTCATGAAGAAGATGTTATCGGCGAGTGCAAACCGCTTGTACTCTGTTGCGGTGGCTCGATCGCGCACGACGTACTGAATGGCGATGTCGCCAGTGTAGTTGGCGATCCAAGCCCCCTCGCAATTAGGTTCATCCGCCTTGGTGTAGTTGTAGCTGTTCAAGTAGGTCGCAGTCGCGGTGGTATGCGTGTCGTTTGATGTCTCTGCGTGCCCGTACACGTTGTGTGCAGCAGTGGCCACGGCGTTTGGTGCTAAGCAGTAGGCCTCGATCTCCGCCACCAGGAGCACGTCCTCGGCGGGCATACCATCCATGCTCTTTGTTCGTGCATCCGGTGCGTAGTACCCCGCGTCCACGTAAAAGCGCTTGTTCACGCTGTACGCCTCCTCTTGCAGCACACTGACCGCGAAGGTGAAGTCGTCTGGACCTGTCCCTATCGTGATTGTGAACCCGACCTCAAGCAGGCCCGGCTTACTCGTAAATGCGGGCTCATAGTTCGCCGCTGTTTCTGGCGGAATGAATCCCTCGGGAGACGCTCCAGGAAAGAAAAGATCGAGTCGTGCCTGGGAGACTTGGTACAGGTCGCCCTGAATGTTGATCGCGGTAATAGGTGCGGGTGCTACTTTGTTCACAGGGCGATAAATCTGTTCGCGGGTCACAGTGTAAAAGGGGGTGTCGGTGATAGTTGCCTCGATTGGCCATAGGCACCCCATCGTCGGGAAACGCCCGCCGATACCGTCGCCGACCTCAGCCGGTAGTGAGGTGCGGGGGAGATAGTCCAGCGTGGGGGGTGAGATCGTGCGCCGGACGTTCTCCGCCCCGAGCCACATATATGTGGCCACTTTCTCGAACGGAGTGGTGACCGCTTTTGTGCCGTCCTTGTTGAACGTGAACGCCCAGTGCTCCACCGCGCGATCCGTGTCTGCGGGCACGGTGCACCAGCCGGGGTACGTGGGAGACGCTACTCTCACGTACGCGCTCGGGATGTTGTCGACGCCTGGATAGCCAGTAAATAGTGGGTCGCCAACATAACTGCGCATGCGGTAGCAGCTAAACTGGCCGTGGTGGTCAGATGAGAGGCAGTAGTAGTACGCGACGCCGTTGAAGTAGACCTTCTGAACAGCAGCCCTGCGCCAGTTCGCCATCGACGAGGCCCCGCCCCTTTTGCTCCCAGCAGAAACACTCGACACACTCGTGAACATGGATGGCGGAACGTCAAATATTCCGGGGCCGGACATCTCAACGCTTCCCGGGTAGTGCTGGGTAGTACCAGTCGTGTATTCCGTGAAAGTGTACGCCCCAGTCGGCCCAATGCCCCCACTGAAAGCTGTGGTCGCCCAAGGCGAAGGGAATACTTGGCTTAGTTTGCCGTGCCCGAAACCGAGGGTGCTCGTGATAAGCACCTGGTCTGTGTTGTTATGCCACCAGGAATACTCGCCGCCCTTCTGATCCTGCCAGGTATTACCAGCCCCATAGACAAGTGAGTTCCCCGAGAAGAACTTAGTTTGTGGTGGCGCGCCGGAGGACGACGGGCCTATCGGGAAGGGCAGTACCCGCCATACTTGCTCGCTCGTGGGGAGCAGTGTGTTCGAGAAAGCAGGCAACGCCGCCGCCCCCATTAGTTTTACGCCGGCGCCTGTGACGGCAGGTTCATAGTAGTCAGTGAAGAGAGAGGCGTTTGCGGGGATACCAGGGGGGTTACTCGTGTTCACCCCCACGTCTGAGCAGAAGAACTCATACGCTCCCGGCCCTCCGGACACAGTGACGTAGTCCTGCGGCCCCTGTACCGAGATCTTGATGTTGACGCCGTTGACACTGAACCGCTGAACGACGTAGGCAAGCCCGAGCTGCTTGAGCGCCCGCAGCCTGCCTAGCGCGAAGGGGAGATAACTCTCCCCTCCTGACTCAACGATCTTGTGCAGCATCGCGCATTACTGCGCAGGGATAGTGAAGCTGAAGCTGTCGATCGTGTTGGGCGCGGCCACTGCGATGACAATGTTCGACAGGTTCAGGTCCGCGCCCGAGGTGGCGATGGAGCCGTCCAGGCGCGAGGCCGTCGTGCTCAGGGCGCCGGTGTCAGCGGCGTTGCCCTTGAGACGGAACCAACCAGCCGTGCCGGCCACAGCGCCGTTGAACGACCACACGCCGGACTTCGCCACTGCGCCGGCGGACGCGGCAGCGAAGGTCAAGCCGTTGGTTGCGACACCAGCGGTGAAAGCACCGGAGGCCAGGGTCACGGTGCCGAGCAGCGTGCCAGTCACGGCGGCGTCGGCCGTCGCGGGCTGGCTGCCCGAGTAGATCTCGATGATGCCGTTGGCGAACGTGGTGGCGAAGCCGGTGGTGCCGGCGAGGTTGGTACGCAGTTGCGTGGAGAGTCGAACAGTCATGATGGTCTTTCGAAGTTAGGCGTAAGAATTGAAGGCGGAGCCGCCCTGCTTAAGTGCCACGAGGTAGCGCTTGCGCCCGCCGTGGCGCACGAGAGTCCCGCCAGCCGACATGCCTGGGGCGACACTGACCGAGCGATCGGTCAGATTGGTGAAGGGCAGCGCGCTGCACAGCCCTCGTGTGGTCCAGAAGATGACCTTGTCGTCATCCTTCGAGAAGTTCTGCCCAGGCACAGCGCCGTACTCGGCGAGCTGGGAAATCTTGTCGCCTGAGTAGGCGTAGACGCGGCGGTCGGTACCGACGATCAGGGCATCGTCAGTCGGGGCCATCATCACCACGCGGCCCGGTACCAGGAAGAAGTTGCTGTTCAGGTTGAACAGATGGAACGCCAGCGGCTCGGTGAACCACACGGCGGTCTGGTCTTCGCTGGCCATGTACTGGGCCGCATACATCTTGCCCTTCCAGGCCTGGACAACGTCGGTGCCTGGCTGCAGCGGGTCGAGGAAGATGTTGAGGAGGTCTCGGCCGAGCGCGTCGGGTGAGGAGTTCCACACGAACGCCGCAGTGGTTACGGTCCTGGCCAGCTGGTACACGTCGCTGTTCGCTGGGGCAATGTAGACGTTCGTCTTACCGCCCGCGAGCAACGGGATGCTTGAGATCTGCAGCGCCTGGCCAGCAGCCAGCGTGACCTCTCCTGCGTCGCCTGCGCCGGTCTCGCGCCCGTCAGCCAAGAGGAACGTGCAGCGCACCAGGTACGCGCCGGCCGGGAGCGAGCCCGTGACGGCAGCGACTGAAGGAGCCGAGGGCGGGGTCCAGGCCCAGGGCAAGACTGTGTTGTCGGGGAGGATGATCCCGCTGTCAGTGCCGTTGCTGAAGAACACCTGGTCGTTGACCTCGGCCCAGAACATCGTCGCAGTCGAGGTCAGGGTGACAGCGAGGTTGCCGACGAAGTCCCGGATCGTGCCACCCAGCACGGTGTACATGCGCGAGAAGTCCTGGGTGGAGTAGGCGCCTGTGAAGCTGCCGGCCCGCACCTGGGTGTAGCCGCGCCGCGCCATGATCCCCCCTGTGTCGGTGATGTCCACGTTGTCTGCCACCGCGAGCCACCCCAGGCCCAGCCGCAGCGGGTCGGTGACATTGTTCAGACCGCGAAAAGCCGAGATGGACATAGGGGTTATTCTAACTTAGATATTAGACGTTCAGGCGAACGACAGGGAGGCTCGTCCGGCTGGGACTGCCTGGCTACGTGGGTCCGGGGGCACCACGAAGCCTCGGGCCTCGGGCAAGACCTGCAGCGTGCGCGCATCGGTGGCGCCGAGGCTGCGTACCACAGGCCGCGCCTGAAGGACGCGGGCCTCAGGGGCGACAGAGTAGGCGCGCAATGGCGCGGGGCGTGCGGGTATAGAGATAGACCGGCTATCGGCAGCGGCGTAAGTGCGCGGGGTAGCTACCACGGAATACCTTCGGGCCTCGGGCAAGACCTGCAGCGTGCGCGCCTCGGAAGCCGACGAGCCGACCACCAACAGGCCCTGGGGGGCGCCCGCAGGCTGCGTGCGAACCTCAGCGGCCACGACGTATGTACGGGATGGCTCGGGGAAGAAGCCGCCGATAGCGCCCACTGCCCCCCACGCTGGGGTGACTGCGAGGCCGACGACGGGCACCGTGCGCTGGTTCAGTACCAGACCAATGGCGCTGCCCGCGGCCAAGCCAACCAGCGTGCGGGCCATGCCGGCGAACACGGAGCCTGCCACGGCCGCAGTCGCTGCGCCGAGCACCGCCACGATCGACTGCATCACCAGAGCGCCGGGTGTGGAGCCGACAGCCTGGCCGGTCATGGGCAGCACGAGGCCGCTCAGCGCCGTGGCTGTTCCTGCTGCAGTGCCGGAAGCGTTGCCGGTGATGGCCTTCGATGCGGTTGCGAGCAGCGCGCCGGTGGCTGATGTGGCGGCTGAGCCGAGCAGCGCGGCCGTGGCCGATGCTGGCACCGCGCCGGTGGCTGATGCGGCGGCTGAGCCTACGACCCCCCGCGTGCTCTGGGCGAGGGGGGCGCCCGCCGCACTGCCGAATGCCGCCCCGGCCAGCGCCTGCGTTGCTTGGGGGAGGAGCACCCCCGATGCCACCGCAGAAGCGTTTCCCGTGAGCGGGGCCCCACCGGGCGCTGAATCGGCGAAAGGGTTGTTGAGTACAGTGAAGTTCGATGTATACCGTCCAACGCCTTTGGTGACCCGGACCTCGTCTAGGTGCCCCGTCGTGGCGGAGTTGGCAACGAGGCCGTACGAGTAGAGGCGGGCGTAGTTTTCGGCGTCGACTGCGAAGCTGGTGGGGTCCCCCCCGATATAGACCGGGTCCGCGTTGTCGAGCCAGGCGGGCGCGGCTGCGGTCCCGACCAAGACCCCGCCTTGGAACATGTAAACCTGCGCCCCGACGCGTGTAACGGCCCAGTGGTGCCAGACATACGGGGTGAAGGGAATGTTGCTGGCAATGTTTACGTCCCAGCCCGCGCCGCTCGACATCAAAAGCGCCAGGCCGTTGGACGTGGCCTGTATGTTCAATGGTGGATAGTGGGTGCTAAGCGATACTTTCGAGAATAGTATCTGGGACCGACCATAGGTGCCCCCCCCGATCCTCGCGTCTCCGTAGTCGTACAGCCAGCCCTCGACTGTGAAGTCGCCAGTGAACGCAAAGTCGGGGCTGTCTGGGATGGACAGGTATCCTGACTGGCCGGCGTACTCGAAGTTCGCGTATCCCCCCCCGAACTTCGCGTCTCCGAAGTACGGGGAACTGGGGAACAGTCTCGCGAAGCCGACCGCTGCGATGGTTTTCGCGGAAGCGCTACTGTCGATGAATGGGCCCTCGGGGATCCCCTCCGCGTGGAGCAGCAGCACCACGCTGGCGAAGTAGGGGTCAGCAGGCGTGCTGTCCGCGACTGCGGCTGTGCCGAGTGAGCCAGCGACGCTGCTGGACCTCGCTCCGTTGAGTACACGCGGTAGCGCGCCGGGCAGCGCACCTTGGAGCGCAGCGATCGTGCCGTTTGAGGTGTAGGTACCGACCTGGACGGTGTCTCTGTTGGCGTTTCCGTATTGACGGGACGGAAGCGACACGAACTGATTGAGGCCGTACGCGACTGCATTGCAGCCGATGACGGGGTCCCCAGGGGCCCAGTCTTTGCCGTTCGTGCTGTAATCGGGCCGGACTAGTGGGAGGCCTCCGCCTCCGTGCGGCATCACTACGAATACGCCGTCCCCGAAGGCCAGCGCACCGAAATACTGGCCGTCGACATAGCCTCTTCCCGAGACGGGCCACGGCCCGAAGATCCCAAAGTTGGTCGTCCCCTCCCCGTACATCGACCAGCTGATCCCGTCAATGGAGTGGGCTCTGTCGAGCATGCCCGAGGCTACAAAGACCCCGTTGCCGAAAACGAGGTTTTCGAAGCGGGCAATGCCCGTGCCGTGCGGCAAATTGTCGGAGTATCCGACCCACGTGATGCCGTCCGTAGACACGCACGTGCCACCGGCAGAAGTCTGGGTAATCTCTGTGGATACATACACGCCGTTGCCGTACGCCAGGTTCCCGCGCCGGGATATGTCGCCGTAGAAAGTGTAAACGGCTGTCGTCCAGTCGGTCAGATTGATGAACGTAGGCAGCGCCCAGGTGATCCCATCAAGGCTCGTCGCGACGACGGTCGCGGGGTGCGGCACGATTCCTACGAACCCTTTCGCTGAACTGTACGCCGCCTTCACCACACTGAAGCCCGCAGGCTGTGTACGCAGGTTCCACGTGACCCCGTCCGTGCTGTCTGCGGTCTCTGTGGTATTGCTCACGAGGACGAAGCGTCCGGCCCCGAACACTAGGTCGGTCCAGGGAGACCCGCCTTGGGCGGTGCTGCCCGTGGTCTGCGCGTGCCACGTGACGCCGTCCGAGGACCATCCGACGCTGCCCGCGACGGTCCAGATAGCCGAAGAGACGTAGACGCCGTTGCCGTAAACGATAATGCCGTCCGGGACGACGGCCGGACGAACCACAGACCAGATGACTGGTCTGGTGCGCGTCAGCTCGAGTTCCGAGGAGGGGGTCAACGACCCCGCTGCTGAACCAGACGCGAGCGGCTGTATCAGCGCTCGGGTCGTGATGTCCCCTATCGAGGCTGCGAGGGCCCCTGCTGCCGAGCCGACTGCTCCCCCCGCCAAGGAGCTGGCTGTATCCGGGCTGTAGACTACCCCAGTACCTACCCCAGTACCTACCCCAGTACCCACCCCCGTAGATGCGACTGTGGTGAGCGCCATGACCGCGCCGGAAGTTGGCGTCACTACGTTCGGGACGCGGGACCACGTGGGGACGATTACGTTTGCTGTTGACGTATTCCCGGGCGAGAATAAGATTGTGCCGTTTGGCCCGCTCGCGCCGCCGAACGACTGGGCCGACGAGGTGGTGGTGACCAAGGTCCAGTTTGCACCATCCGGACTGGACGCGATCGCGTTCATACCCCCGACCGTCGCCGCCCAGAAGAGCGACCCGTCGAAGGCTAGTCCCTTCCAGAAGGCCGTCGAACCTGGCATATCTACAATCGTCCAAGTCGTGCCGTCCGTGGACCAAGCCGCGGTGATCGGCCCCAAGACCACCCAGGTGCCGCTGCCGTACGCGCCTGCCTGCCAGAATTCAGTGGCGCCGTAGGGCATCGGGCTGGTCGGATTAGCCGCCCACGTCACGCCGTCTGTTGAGAGCCAAAACTTGTAGTCGGTGGTTGCGATGTGGCTAGAGATGCAGAGGTACTTCCCTCCGCCGTATATGATCGAGGTGACGAAACGGAAGTTCGTGGGGGCCGCATTGTAGGTCCACGTGATGCCGTCGATACTCGTCGCGGAGAAATCGTCCCCATACCCCCAGCCGCTAGAACCGACAAAGCCGTACGTCGGGCCGTAGCACAGTACGCTGAGCTGCATGGCTGAGCCGGGTGTGCGGGTCGTCCATGTAACGCCATCTGGGGACGTGATGATGTCCGGCCCATGTGGGGACGTTACGACGAAGATGCCTGCACCGAACGCCACGACCTCCCAGCCGTATGGGTTCGGGAGGTCGACGACGTTCCACGTCACAAGGTCCAGAGACCACGCGGCGTAAGGACCGTCGGAGATCAGCAGGTAGATGCCGTTGCCGTAGACGGGCGTGACGTACCATGAGTACGGCGCCACGGAGGGGATGCTTATGGTTGACGGTGCGCCAGGGCCCATGACTCCGTTCGTGAGCCCGAGAGTCAGCCCCGCTCCTGCCGCCCCCGCCACAACACCCGTGTTGGCACCGGCGAGGGCTACGCTCACAGAGACAAGGGTCGTGCCCGCCACGCTCATGGCGGCGTTGCCCCCGATGTGCAAATCCGCAGTCAGAAACGCCGACACTGAGGCACCAGACTTCATTGTCGATGCGAACGTGTCTACTGGGAGTTGATTTTTGTCAGTTCCGTCGTTCGGGCGGGCGCGCGAAAGGCTGCGCGGGCCTGCCCTCCCTGCCCGCCACGAGAAGTTCGTGCCCCACACGGCAATTACTCGCTGACGAGTGTTATGAGGCCAGTGTAGTTAATTGCCCCTGTTGAGGCCCTCGGCATCTCTAGGAATGAGAGGCAGGCGCCGTCGAGCACATTCACTAAGTTGAACGCGGTGTTTACCCCGTCGACGATACACACGAGGTTGGCGATCGGGCACGGGAAAAACGCGATCGGGTGGGCTATAACGAAGTCGATCGTTCCTGTCGCGACTGCCACGCTGGTCTGCATCGAGGTGATGCCTTTCACGCCGACATCGCCTGACTGTAGGGGCATGAACCAGGAACCCGGGGCCAGATCGATACCGCCGACTACGCAGGCGCTGACGCCTGCAACAGAAGGGGCGCTGCGCAGTGTGGTTCCTGTGTCGTTCGTGTAAACGACAGGCGTCCAGTTGTGGGCCGTCGCGGCCAGCACTGTCGTGGGATTCATCGGGAACATCATGTTGCCGCCAATGAAGTCGATCGCGGTATTTGCAGTGTTCTGGTATCGCAGTGGGGCGCCGGTGACGGATACCGCTGCGGTCGAGGTAATCGTGGTCGCGCATGCGAAGAGGCGGTCGTAGAGAAGCAGCGTGCTCGGGGAGGAAGAAGCACTGACGTAGCCGGTCGTGAAATGGTTGCCGTCCGCAGTGGCGGTGTTGTGGAACGCCAACGCGCCAGCGCTCGCCGCCGTCAGAGCTGTCCCGCCGGGGGCGGCTGCGCCCGCTGCGCCCGCTACGGGGTACCCGGCGCGGACCCATAGATCGCCGCAGTTGCCGACGGCGCTCACCGCCGTGCCCGTTTTGCCGAAGTTTAGATTCTGCTGCTTGCCGCCCGACGCGGAGGCAATGAGCTGGGACAGGCTGGTAAATGCGTGGTGGCGCTTGTCCATCTGACCGCGCAGGCCGCTGCGGCTATTACCGATCTTGTACCCCGCAAGTTGCGCGCGCTTTTCATTCCGCATGCGCTTGAGTGCGTCCTCGCCCCGGTCGAACGCCGAGCCGAACTGCCCTGCGTCGATCTTGCCGGCGAAGTCGCCACCAGGCATGGCGAACACCTTACCAGGCACCCCGTGAAGTGGGATGGGCCAGTAGAAGTCCCGCATGTCTTCACTGAGCTGCGCGACTGTCTCGGCGCCCAACCAACGGTCGAGCTGGTCGGAGTGCGTGCTCCCGCCGCGCGTCATTTTGTGCATGAAGTGTCCCGTCCTAAAGTGATTGATGGGCGCGATTACTCAGCTGTCGATCTGGAACTGAATGGAGCCGCTAGTGAATGCTGGGGCGGCATCACCCGTGCTTACGACCCTCAGCACTATGAGTCGCCCGTAGATCAGCAGAGTGCCGCCAATGGCCGTGTCAAACAGTCCTACGGCGACTACTGGTCCCCAGTATGCAGTGGGTACTGGAAACGTGATCACGACGTTGTTGCTTGTCGTCCCGCTGGCGCCGTTTGAGACGGCCGTCGTCGTCGCGCCCTGCGTGCCCGCCCAGCTGGCCAGACTCGAGGCCACCGCGACGCGCGCATAGCCGCCGCCGACAACCTCGACAGCATCGCCTGAGTCGGTAGGCTCACCGGTGAACAGTGCCACGTAAGTGTTCGCTGGCCCCGAGCCCGCCGCCGCAGACGCGCCTGCGAGGCCGAGGGCCTGACCCCGGAGGAGCCAGTCCAGCAGCCTGTTCTCCATAGCGTTGGTGAGCGCTGCCATGCGCCCCTTACGTCAGCTGAACCAGCGCAGTGCCGGTGAGATTCACGGGCATCGTCAGCGTAAAGGTGCCGGCCGAGATGGTCTGGCTGCCGAAGGTGTACAGCGCCACAGCGTTCTTGCCTGCGGCTGTCGCGTTGTACATCAAGATGCTGTCGAATGCGGTGCCAGTGAAGCCTGGGCCCGTGGTCCACGAAGCCGACGGCGTGAAGATCGCGCCGGTGCCGCTGACCGCAGGCGCAGTGGCCGTAGAGAACGCGATGCCGCCGGCGACGTAGGAGCCGCTGGGGGGCACCTCGCTGGTGGTGCTGTACGCCGTGGTGGCCGCGCCCAGCGAGCCGGACGCCAGATACAAGGCGCCGTTGAAGACGTCCTTGGTCGTGGTCGTGCGGATGACGCTGGCGCCAAAGGCGTGCAGGCCGTTGAGGAGGTCGCCCTTGAAAGAGGAGCAGATTGCTTGTATGTTTGCCATGATTTTCCTTACCCGAAGATTGCTTGTTGCGCCGCTGAATCCAGCCCCTGCTTCAAGTGCACGTGCGCGGATCTGTGCACCAGCTCCCCTTTGAAGTAATACTCCGTCGCCTCGGCATACTCGATGTCGTTGTCAGTGACTTGAACCTGCTTCTCGAGCTGCGTGTCGTCCATCGGGCCGTGAATCGTGTCAACCAACATAGTGCTTCCTTAGCGTTGAAGAATCTTGAGAACGATGGTCCGATCGTCCGTGCGGCCAGCGGCCGTGGTGATCCGACAGACCAGGTTCAGTGTGGTGCCCACTACGCCGCCGGAGACGAAGGCTGTGGCGGTCGTCGCGGTGAACGAGGATGAGACTTTGACCAGCGGCGCGTCGAGTATCCAGGTCACACTTGAGATTGCATCCGCCAGCGGCGCCAGGTACAGGCTCCAGTCGAACGTGTAGTCCAGGACTGCGTCGGGGTCTTTCTTGAACGTGGCCATCAGCACCCTCCGTAAGCGACAGTGCTGACAGGCCGGCGCAAGCGGTCCTGCTCCACCTTGGCCTTGGCACAGTACAGGTCGTGCGCAGCCTTGAATTTATCCACCGCCTTGGCGTTGTAGGTCTCGGCGTCCTGCACGCCATAGGCGCGGTACTTGACCCAGTGCAGCAGGTTGATGTGGTGCTGGCTGTCGATCTCGAAGTCGTCGCCAGCCGCTACGTCGTAGGGCAGGCGGAACGTCCGCAGCAGCACGGTCGTCGGGATGTTCACCAGCGGCCAGGTGCGCACGTAGCCCTTGTCCATGCCGGTGATCAGCGCCTTGAGCGCGCCGGTCGTGCCGTCGAACTTCATCGTGGCTGCAGCCGAGATGCCGTAGCTCTTGGAGCCGCCGACCGTGGTGCCGCCCATCTTCTCGATGGCGATCAGCGGGATGTCGTTGCCAGTGGCAGAGTCCACCGCGTTGCGGACCTTCAGAATCGTCGGGTCTAGCGCGAACCACTCAGTTACGCCGTCGCCCGGGACCGTCAGCTTGAAGCTGCGCGAGTCCTCGATGCCGTAGGTGTCCCGGCAGAACTGCTTCTGCGCGTCGTCGATGTAGGTGTAGATCGTCGCGTCCGCCCACAGGTAGGGCAGAGCGACGTCGACGACCTCCAGTCGAAACAGCGCGAGTAGTTCTGTCGTGGTCATTAGACGACCTCAGTTTCCTGCTGGAACTTGTGCCAGGTGGCGTCGCGCTCTTTGGCGGCAACCGACCAGCCCAGCTCCTTCGCCAGCACCGCCATGTGGGGCAGGCCAACGCCGGTGAATTCTTCGCGCTTGTTGCGCGTGATCATCTTCGTGAAGACGGCGTAGAGCGCCGCTTCGCGCTCCGCCGCCACCATCGGCTCACGTACGCCATCGACCTCCACCTCCGGGATCTCCTCCACGGGGAGAATGCCCATTGCGACCAGCTCAGCGTGCATCTGCGGAGGGGCCCAGGTGGGTTCGCCCTTGATGAAGTGCTGGGAACGGCCGGAGACCGAACTCACGGTCACGTTGCGGTGGGAGATGTAGTTCATGGCGTAGTGCTCGCTTGATGGTTAAACAGGGTCGGCGATAGGGTCGGCGACAGCTTCGGGGGGCGCTTCCACGGCCACGAGGGCGGCGTAGTGAGCAGAGTCGACGGCACCGACGGCCTGGGCCTCGGCGACGTTTTCAGGGATCACATAGGCGGGTTCACCAGCTTTGAACTCCATCGAGCGGCCAGACAAGGCACGCAGGGTGTAGTCGAACGAGAGGGTCATTTCAGGCATGTGGGTCTCCAGGAATTTGAAGAAGGGCCGGAGCTTCTTTACGCTCCGGCCTTCGGGTTCAGCGATTAGCTGACCTGCACTTCGTTGCCGCGACCGTCGATCGTGTACTGGACACGAACACGGACCTTGCCGGCCGTGGCGTTGGCCACGGTGTAGGCGATCGTCAGACGCACGTTCTGGCCGGCGTTGGCCACCATCGGGGCGGTCATCGTCAAGGCAGTACGGGTACCGGCAGCAGCCGTGCCGGCCACGGACGAAGCCAACGCGGTCGTGTTGCCAGCAATTCCGACAGACACGGTGTAGGCGGTCGAGCCGGTCACTGCGGTTTCGACGACCACCTCACCCCCGGCGATCACCGCGCCGACAGGCAACGGGATGGCGTCAAAGACGATGGTGTTGGCGGCAAGGCCGGACAGGCCGGGCTGCAGCGGATCGGTGGACAAAGCCACCGTGGAGCCCAGGGTCACAGCAGCCAGCGAGACAGAGTCATAGACCCACTCGTTGGTGCTGATGACGAACTCTGCGAACAGAGGGTATTGGGCGGTGCGGGATGCGGCGCGGTTCATGTGTTTTCTCCTTAGTTAGCGACGTAGCAGGAGATCACACCGAAGTCCTCGACGGCATTACCTTCGTAGATATTGCCGAACTTGGGCTTCAGGAAACCGAGGATCTTGCTCACGGAGATACCTTGCGAGTTTCCGTAGTCAAATTCCTTCTCGTCCCACTCTGGTGCCTTGATGTCTGCCATACCCAGAGCCTGGGCACCACAGAACAAGACTTGCGAGCCTTCGACCGCGCCACCAGCACCGTACTTGGAACCGGACGCCACACCAGAGGTGTTGGGCACGTGGCGGAACTCATGCAGGTAGATGCCGTCGATCTTCACCGTCGAACCTGTGAACAGGTTGTCGTTGACGTCCTTGCTTTGCGAATAACGCAAATTGGCCATGTAGTCGGAGTCCTTCTTCAGCTTGGCCATGGCCTGGGGCGTGAGGAAGGCGTGATACGTTTCTTCGCCACCGCCGTTGGAGACGCCACGGATGAAGCGGTCTTTGGCGTAAGCCTTGAGCTGCACAAACATGTTCCAGGTCGGGGTATCAGCTGCGGTCACCGACGCGCTGGTATTGGCACCGGTCGTGGAGTTGCGCAGCAGGCCCCCGGAGGTGGAATCCCAGCGGGTCATGCGGCGGGTCGACGGGGCTGCCACGTCCTGAGCGAACTCGAGGTACTGCAGGTCCGAGCCGACGCGCAGCGCGCCGTTAGGCTTGTACTGGTAGCCGATGCCTGCCAGCGTCAGAAATGCCATCTGGTCGATGCGGTCAGCCATCCAGTAGGACAGGACGTTCTTGCTGTTGCCACGGAACTCCACGATCGACTTCTGGTCAGCAACACGACCTTCAAGGCGGTTGGCGTGACGCAGCTGGTCAATGCGGATCACCTGGTCGAAGGTCTGCATGCCTTCTTCGTTACCTTCCAGCGTGCGGTCGCCCGCGACACCGTCGCCGGTCAGGTCAGCCAGCAGCGTGATAACCGCGCGGGCGCCCTTTTCGGACATCTTGAGTTCAGTGATGTGCTGAACGAGGGAGTTGGGACCGTTGCCCAGGAACTTGTTGATGAAGCTCTGATTGCGAGCGTTCTTCCACATGTCCATGGACCAGACGATCTTCTGGTTGGCTGTGAGTAAGCCGAAGTTGGTCAAGGCCATGACGGGCCTCCTTTCCGAGGTGGGACAAATACAAAACCCTTTGCGGGCTGCCTTTGCCACGTGTCGTCGTGACCAACGAGATCGGAGCTACTGTCGTGAGCTGCCTTTAACCGTGGTGTGAATATACACCATTTCTAACTTAGATGTTAGATAAAGGTGCGGAGGGTTGGGAAACCGGGCACTACTCCGGGCGAAGGCCACACCCTCCGCTGGTGTCTGGATCGAACCGAGCCCCCAAAATACCTAGGCCTTGGGCAGCAGCGTCAGGACAAAGCTCTCTTGGACCGCATAGGTTCCGGGCGCAGCGAGCTGCATGGTAAACAGCATAGTCTGTGTGGAGCTGGTCGGTACGGCGCCGAGTACGACCGGTAGGGCCGAGGCTACGCCCGGGGCGCTGGCGGGGCTATGAGTGATCTGCACGGCTGATGACCCCCGATTGCGAATTACCTGGTTGAACCGGCCCGTCGCCGTTACTGCGGGCAGCAGCGCGTTGGTCGTCATCACCAGGGTCCCCAGTTTCAGGGATGTGGTTACTGCTGACGGCGCAGCAGCCGAGGTGGACATCAAATTTTCGAAATGCAGCGCACCGTTGCTGCCCATAACGCCGCCGGTGACGCTCATCGTGGCCACGGTGATTTCCGTGGTCACACCCACGAAATTCGTGGCTGCCCCCACCGCGGTCACCGACCCTGAACCCACGGCAGGTAGCGCCATAGCCCCTAGGTACTGGGTCGAGATGTTGAGCAGACTGCTGCAAGTGGCCCCGCTGAGTGAGTTGTTGCTCCAATAGAAACCAGCCAGTCCACTGACGGTCGCGCCCGCCGGAAGGTACACCCAGACGCCGACATACGCTATAGGAAGGGGATCCCCGAGCCAAGTGTTCGTGGCGAACGGACCCAGGCCAGTGGCGGTTCCCAGGAGGGTGGCGGTGCAGGTCGTGGTGGTCCCGAACGCGGTGATGAGAGCCGAGCGGAAGGTTGTGCCGTCCATGTAGGTGATCTGGGTGCCGACGTCAGCAGCCGTACCAAGCAGCACCGCTGCACCGAGGGTGATGGTCACACCCGCGCCTGAAGTTGCCGAAAGGGTGACGGTGGCAGCTGGTGTGCTCGCGCCTGGGACCAGGATGCCTGCCGCAGTGACCATGCCGCTCTGGGCGATCATCACGGGGACCCCTGAGGCCGCGACCACTGTAGGCATGATGAGGGGTCCGGCCAAGGTGGGGCTGTAGAGGGACTGGTATGTTGCGTCATACCAGACCGGGATCAGGGTGTTTCGCCCTTGCTCGTCGAAGATCCCGATGAGTTTCCCCGCTGTATTGATGAGGGAGCGCAGAGTCGAGAGGTCGTTGAGCAGAGCCATGATGAGTCCTTAGAAAGTGCACAATTCTAACTTAGACGTGCGAATATGGAAGCGATGACGGCGGCGAGGATCAGCCCGCAGAAGAAGAGTGCAGGGACGAGGAAGACAGTCCAGGGGCTCATTTCGGGGGCTGTCTCGGCTGGTTGTTGCTGCTGCCGAACCAGAAGCCGAGCACCAAGGCCAAGGACATGTCCAGCGTGGCCAGGATGCGGCCCAGCACAATGTCGTCCACCTTGGGGGCCACGCCCAGCAGCAGCGCCCCTTCGATCCCGATGAACGCCGCCACGACGATCCAGGTGAGGATGGCCGGGGTGTAGCTGTGGGTGTTCATCAGCATCTGGCGGGCATCGGCGGTGTCTTTGAACTGGAGATCTGCGTACCGGAAACCGCGCTCCTTCTCATCGTTCTGGTACTGAATCTCCAACGTGCGGATCTGCGCCAAGTGGTCTGGGGTAAGCTGCCCGTCTTGGAACATCTGGCTGATCTTGTCCTGCGTGGGCTCGGGCACCCCGAGTATGGAGCCGAGTGCCGAGACCGCCGCGCCAGCCAGCGGGCCACCGAGACAGGTAGCCACCGTAGGGGCGAGTGCTTTGAGTGTGCCGAGCCAGTCCATTCAGCCTCCTTGGATCACCGTTATCGTATGGTCGTCGCTGGCGAACACTGCCTCGCGCACGGCGCGCGACATGACGATGCAGCCTTCGCTGGCAGCGCCTGGGTGGGCTATGGAGTCGCCGTGCATCCTAAACGTCGAGCGGCCAAACATCTCGTTCGCAGGGTCCGGCACCAGCAGAATTACAAACGGCCCCAGCATGGGGCTGTCCGTGTGCTGGGTAAACGTGTAGATGCCCTGCGGCAGCGGGCCTATGCACCGCATGGCCTGCGCGGCGGGGTTGTTCTTGCCAGCGGGGTTTTTACCGCAATTGCCCCCGGCGTAGCCCTCGGCGAAAGGCGCCCCGGCGGGGGTCAGAAGGCGTCCGGTGCTTTGTTCGTAGGTCCAAGTCATGCGCTACTCCAGTGGGTGTTTTACAAAGGGCCTGAGCTTTCGCCACAGCCACTCACCTATCAGGATCGAGGTGTATACGGCAGCCAGAGCCGCTGCGGCTTCAGACCATGAGGTGACCCCCACCGCCGCCCAAGCGGTGGCGATCTTGATGACGGGGGCCTGGACGGTGTCGCTCATGGGTAGCTCCTAGGTAGTGGCGGGCGTTTACATCACGTCACCGCGCATGCGGGCCAGGTCCGCGTCGTTCAACGTCGCGAACTCCTTCTGGCTCATGCTCATGACTTGGTCGGCGTCGAAGCGTCCGCCGCCCATCTTGTCGCCGTCCTTGCCGACCTTCGTCAGCGCGGCGGGGGTCTTGCTCACGGCCTCGGCGGTCTTCTTGACAGCCTCGGTCTTGCGCTCGGCAGCGATGTCCTTCTCGGTCACGTTGGGCTTCGTCGTGGTGGCCATCTCCTGGCGCGTGGTGCGCGGCTCGACGATCATCTTCACGGCCTTTTGGAGCGCTGCCGTGGGGGTCAGGCCCTTCATCTCGTAAGCGGACTTCAGGTCGGCGACCTCGCTCATGGCCTCTTCGTCGTAGTCGTCGTGGTCGGGGTTCAGCGTCGGGAACGCCATCTCGACGCGCTCCAGAGCGGTGCTGTAGCGTGCGCGTTCCGTGGCGCGGATCTCGGCGGCATGGATCTTCATGTCGCTCTTGGCTTCAGACATCTGGCGCTCGGTGGCGCGGATTCTCTGCATCAGGGCTGCAGCCTTGTCGACTTCGCCGTCAGTCAGCAGCGCGTTGTATTCCTTGTCCAGCTCGGCAATGTCGTTCTCGGCAGCCGTGATCTGGGCGTTCACGTCGGCAATCTGGCCACCCGACTGGTACTGAGCCAGCTGGCGCTCCAGGTCAGCGCGCTTCTCGCGCTCCTTCTCCAGGATGGCCTTGTGACGTGACTCGGGGATACGGCTGTCCTTCTTGGACTTGGGCTTGTCCTCCGCATCTTCGTCCCCGTCCTCCGGCTCCAGCTCCTTCTTCAGGGCTTCGGCGGCGGCTTCGGCAGCAGCCTCAGCCGGCTTGCCATCCGGGTCCTCGGGGTTCATGTCCGGTGTGAGGCTGTCGCCCCGGTCATCAGCAGAGCCGCCTGTGTCGCCGGGTTCAGGAGCCAGGAGAAGGAAGTGTTTCAGGTTCATGTGGTGCTTTCTACGGTTGCGTCTAACTTAGATCTACGATTTCACGGTCGGCTTACGGATCTGTTGGCGATCTGCTGACCGGCCGGGGGCTTGGCAGCGGCCTGCGCTGCTTCTTGGGAGGCTTTGACGCGCTCGTCCATGCGCTTCTGCTGGACGTCGCGCTCGTGGATGGCCATCTTGTCGTCGGTCTCCTTGACCTTCCGGCTGTGCTCCATCATGTCCATCTTCTCTTTGTGGGCCAGCTCGCGCTCCTTCATGTCGGCGTCGTGCTCGGCCTGGGCCTGCTCCAGCTCTGGGTTCCCCTGGGGCCCGGCCGGCGGGGCAATGGGCGTCTTCGCCATCACCTCGGCCTTGACCATCGTCTCCTGGGTCTTGGCACCCTTGAGCTGGGCGTCTGCGTGCTTCTGGGCAGTCTCGGCCTCGGTCTTGCCGACTTCTGCCTGCTGGCTGCGCTGCTGCAGCTGCTGCTGGGCCTGGGCCTGCGGGCTCTGGCTGGCTGCCTGCATCTGGGCGATGATGTCCTTTTTGTTCGTCAGGCGGCTGGCGTCGATCATCACGCTGTCGGGGATCTGGATGCCCATCTCCTTGAGCGCCTGGGCCTGTTCGAACTGGCTGTCTTCCAGGGTCTCGCGCGCCGGTACGGAGGTCACGACCACGTCGTACTCGCCCAGCGTCAGGTCGTTGAGGATCTCTTCGTACGGGCTCTCACCGTTCTCGCCCTGCTCGTGCTCGTCCTGGTTCTGGGGGTTGGGCTGATTGACTTGGGTGTCTGATGTCTCGCCGGTGGCCTGGTCGTGGCAGATCGTGATGAGGCGGGGCTCTGTGTAGAACTCCTGCACCAGGTCCAAGATGTTGCGCGCCAGGAAGAAGTCCGTGCGCGTCAGGTTGTCCAGCGGCTTGATAAGGTTGGTCGACCCAGCCTTCTGCTTAGCCTGGATGGCCTTGGCAGCGACGTCAGCGCGATCCATGCCCTGCATGGAGTCCGATACTCCGCTGATCGTCTTGATGGACTCCTCAGCCTTGTAGCTGATGCGGTCCAGACCCGAAGGAACCTGGTTCGGAGATATTTTGACAACATCTTTGTCTGGGTCTCCGTTAACTTCGATCACCAGACCGGTCTGGGCGCCCTTCTCTTCCAGCTCCTCGACCGTCATGTTCGTGAGGGCGCCGGCCTTGACCTTGTAGCCCGAGTTCGCCGTGGTGTTGACCACGTGCAGCTCCTGGCTGGTGACCTTGTTCAGCAGCTCCTGGGGATCCAGCAGGTTCTCGACCAGGCCGATGGTGTGGCCACGGCGGAAGTGCGGGAAGTACGGGATGATGGTGAAGTGCTTATACGGGCTCCAGTCGTCGTGCAGGACCACGTCGTCTGCGATCACGGTCCATTTGATGCGGCGCACCAGCTTGGACACGACCTGGAAACCGTACTGCTGCACGAACATCGCGATGCGGTCCCGGTCGAACTCCTTGGGGATCTGGCGCATGTCGCCGGTCTGGGGGTTCAGGAAGAACTTCTGCTTGTCCAGCTCCCGGTACTGGCGGTCGATCATGCGCACGTTGCGCAGGACGTTGCTGTTGTCCGTGCCACCCTCGTAGGTGGGGTACTGGGCGACGCCGAAGCGGTCGCGCTCGGAACTGATGCTGTCGAACCCGTATGGGAAGGCGCTGCGGTCCTTGTTTCTCAACAGGTCGGCGTCGGTCTTGCTGTACAGGACGGCGATGTCGTCAGCCGTGCACCACTTCGTGGTGAACACCTCGCTCCAGCTGTCTGGGTCGTACTCCTCGGCGTCCGGGTCGATGATGACGTTCTTGGGGTTGACGTTCTCAACCACGATCTTGCCCTGCATGGACTCTTTGAAGCCCAGCCGCAGGTCCAGGTACCCACGTGAGCCGATGACGCCGTCCTGGAACATGTCCGAGCGCTTCCAGTTGAGCTGCTGGTCGTCGGCGATCTGGCGGAACACCTTCGTGAGGGCGTCTGCGGTGTCTGCGCTGGCGCCGGAGCGCGGCCTGAAGCTGATCTCAGCCCGGTTGCTGATCTGCTCACCCAGGACGTTCCCGATGGTGGACATGATCTTGTTGATCGTGAGCACTGGGCGGCGTACGGCTTCGAGTTTGGCCCGGTCGATGGGATCCCACTGGTCCCCGGCGAAGAAGTTCTCGCACTTCGTCTGCTTCGTCATGAAACGCGTGTGGCCGTTGTCACGACACCAGGCGTAGCGCATCCAGATCTTGTGGGAGAGTTCGGAATTAACTGGCATGTGTGACCTCGTGGAGCTTCAGGCTGGTGTACAAGTCCTGCAGGGTTTCAGTGCTCAGGGTCTCAAGGATTCGTCGGTTCCAGGCATAGACGGGCTCGCCGCCGGCGTCGTGCTTGACAGTGGCCAAGCCACCGCGCTCTGCGTCGACGCCGACCTGGGGGTGGGGGAAGCCAACACCGACGACGGCGTCGGTGAACAGCATCCGGGTCATGAGGGTGGTGTCTTGTGGGGTCATGCGGACATGAACGACCCAGCGCCGTTGATGTGGTTGAGTTTGTCGGTCCAGGAGGGTGCGCGCTTGGCCTTCACAGCAGCTGGGGGCTGGCGCCCGATGGCCATCTGGCACATCCAGCTGACGCTGTCCACCTGGTCGTCGTGCACGCCGGCCGGGAACCTCAGCATCTCCAACCTGGCAGCGTCGTACCACTCGGCGTGGTCGCTGAACGACACCATCCCCTGCTGCATCCGGCCCTGAAGCGGACGCGCCCGGGCCATCTTGTCGCTGATGGGCTTGAGCACGGTGATGGCGGGATATTGCTGGCGTTCTCGCATTCTCTTCTTTAGTAGAGCTTCGATTGCACGGTAAATCTGCCCGTCTTCAAACCCGAGCTGTTGCCCGGAACTATACCACTTCTTACTTAGATTTAAGATCGCCTCAACGATGAACAGGGCGTCGGCGCTCTTGAAGCGGACGATTTCAGCGACGTGCAGCACGTCGTTCTCGTCCTGCAGCCCGACGGTTCCGACCGTGTAGTCGTTCTGTTTCTTCTCGCTGATGGCGAAGTCCCAGGCGATGAACACGTTGGCGCGCTTGACCTCAGGCAGCGGCGCGCGGCGGAAGTGCTCCTTCAGGAAGTACGCCCCGTCGTCCGGCACCGGGTTCTGCTGGTACAGGGCAGACCAGAAGCGCGGGCTGATGGTGCGCTTGATCTGGTTCAGCTTGGCGATGTCGTACCGGGCGGGGTGAAGGGCTTCACCCTTGAGTCGGAGGAGATGTCCGAGTGCCGGCGGTTCCGAGACGATGAGGTCGGTGTCGTAGTCGAGGTACTCATCGAACTCAGCGATGGCGGGGTACTTGACAACGACGAACTGATCGGCGTCGGGATCAGCGGCCATGGCCACTTGCAGCCTTCCTGCCAGATCATCGTCGTGCCACCACGTTTGCACCACCAACACCCCGCCTCCGGGGGCGAGCCGGGTATATGCAGTTGAGTCATACCACTCCTTCAGTTTTTCACGGTTGTCGGCGCTGTCCGCCTCTTCAGCATTCTTGATGGGGTCGTCGATCGTCAGGATGTGCGCGCCCTTCCCGGTAATACCGCCGCCCACACCGGCTGCGACGTACCCTCCCCGCTTACCCTGCACGCCCCACTCTTCTGCGCCCTGAAAGTCCGGGTTCAGACGGGTCTCGAACACCGGTGAGTAGGCTGGATCGTTGATCACCTCCTTCACTTTCCGGCTGAAGGACATGGCCAGGCCCACGTTGTACGAGCAGGCGATGATTTCGTGGTCCGGGGCGCGCCCCAGGTGCCAGGCGGGGAACATCCGGCTGCCCAGCTCCGACTTTCCCGAGCGCGGGGGCATCAGCAGCATCAGGCGGGGGCTTTTCTTGTCCACCACGTCCTGGCTGAACTTCTCCAGGCGTCGGCAGATGTCTTCGTGGACCCAGCCGGCCTCGTACAGGGGGTTGATCCGCTGTGTGAAGGGCAGAAGGCGACGCCTGGAGAGCAGGCGGCTGGCCAGCTCGGCCTCAACTGGGGTCGGAGTCTTCGTCATCGAGTGCTGGCGCTGAAAGCAGCGCGGTTGGGCTGGCCTGGCTGATGATTTTCAGCAGCTCGGCGTCTGACATGGAGTTCATGCGGTCCAGAACGACGTTCCCGGTGATGTCGATCTTCACGCGGGACTCCACAGGGGCGTAGTAGCCGGCCATCTTGCCCAGCTCCCGGGCGGCGGAGACCATCGTGGCCGGCTCGCTCATGAGCTTGGCCATCTCGAAGGCTTCGAGGTGCATGTCCATCACCGACTTGCGGGTGCACTGCGCGGCCTCCTCGTATTTCAGCTTCTCAGCCTGGTACAGGGCCAGGATATTCGGTCGCTTGGCCATGTCGTAGCAGAAGGACGTGTTGCCCTCGTAGCCTGAGCGGGCGGCGGCGGCGCAGATCGTGTCACCGGCGGCCCAGGCTTCGACGAAGCGTCGTTGCTGGGCGGTGAGCGGCATGTTGGAGTCGTCGGTGCGGGACTTGGTCTTGGACCGCATGGTGCTGATGCCTGTCTTAGGTGGCAGCGTGCGTTTGGGTTGGGGCCCGAACTTGGGTTTGCGTCCGGGCTTACCTCGGGGCTTGGACTCGATGAACTCTTGTGTGGCCATGGAGTGGCATTCTAACTTAGAGCTTCGAGATTATTCCAAGGAATAAATTTCTGAAATTTTTAGGAAATCGGGGGCGTGGGTCCCTCCCCGGGTTCCGGGATTCGGGTACCCCACTTCGGATTCGCGTCTCGTGAGTCTGAGAAAGGGGACCCTAAGCCCCGGAGTACCGGGTCTTAGTCGTGCATCCATTGCGTTCTCAACCAACCAAAGGATCTCATCATGAACACATCATCTACCCAAGCAACTCAGTCCAACACCGAACTCGGTGTGCGCATCTGCCGTTACGCAGTGAACAGCTTCTGCTGGGGCCTTGGCCTCGCAGCCACATGGGCGTGCAGTGGCTTCATGCTCAGCCTCATCGTGGCTGTGCTCATGAGCATCCTCATGTATGTACTGGCCAAGCTGCTTCAGTTCATTGGCGACATGTACCTCAGCGCTACTAGCTACGCAGCCATCGGCGGCCATGCACGCAGTGCCATCACCAGCGTCACCTCGCTGTTCAGCCGCAAGGCCATCGTCGCTGCACAACATGGTTACCAAATCAAACACAAAGGCTGAGCTGCTCAGCCACATCGCGGCTTTGGGCGCAGAGCTTGCTACTCAGGCACTGTATATCCAAACAGTTCATGCTGAACTCTCGGTGGCTCGGAGCTACGTGCCTAAAAACGGCGCAGCAAGGCCTGTGCGAGCCCCGTGGCGCCGTCCTGAGTGGATGGAGGCTGCGAGGGCTTTGGCCATCGCTTCCGGCCGTCCTGTACTGGCTTCGGCGTGAGGCCGGTAACGGCAAAGGTTATGCGTTCCTTGCATAACATCGTGCTGCTCACGCCCTGGATCGCCATCGGCGTGATCTTGGCATGGAGAAGCTGAGTCGCCGTACCCGGCGGCTCAGTCGGTCATCTACCTTGATAACTCTTCCGTCTGAGCTTTCTCAGACTGAAGCGCATCAGCTTCACAACCCAACCCAAGGAAACATCATGGTCACCAAATTCAAAGCTATCAAAACTCCTGTCGCTGAAGTCATTCAAGACGTTCAGCCCAAAGAACCCATGTCGTATCGCGAACAGCTGCATGCTGCTGTCGAAGAAATGTACGGCGACACCAATGTGCCAGCCATCAGTGCAAAGCGCAAACTGGTTGCAACTGTGCTCTCGTTCGCGGCAGCGTTCGGCACTGGCTACCTGATCGGCACGATCATCAGCTATGCCCTCATCGGCATGGCGCTCATGTCCACCAGCTTGTTCATGATGCTCATGTCATACATGCTTGCAATCATCCTCGCTGGTTATCTCGGCAGTGTTGTCGGGCGCGCAGTCCACGACGCTGTCATCGGGCACACCGTCGAGAACGCAGTGGCTGACACCTACAGCTACATCAAGAGCCTGTTCAGCAAGTCTGAACCTGCCGCAGCATGATCGAGATGGGCATCGTAGTAGGCATTGGCCTACTCATCACCTTGGTCAAGATGAACTGGAAGTGGCGCATGCACATGCTATCCAACCCACTGTTCGTCGACCTAATGATCTTCATCGCTCTGTGCCTCATTCACTGGGGCACTTTCAGCGGTGTCATGGTCGCAACCGTTGGCGCCATGGTCTGCTCACTCACGCTGAGCGCAGCACGTTGGCTGTATGGCCACAACGAAGCTGGCATGTACGTGCCTGGCTACTTCGACATCAGGAACAAACTTCCGCAGTAGTTCAACCTGCGCGTGGCATCTTCGCCTGCTTCTTAGGTCACGTAAAAAAGATAGCAAGTTGGCACTTGGACACTACGCCCCGGAGTACCGGGGCGTAGTCGTTCATCTCCATTGTCATTTACTTCAAGGATTCGCCATGTCACAACTACTTATCGAAGAGATCCCATTCAAGCCCATCCGTGATGAACGCCTGCATCGCAGCGCGGGAATCATTGATTGGGACACCCAGTGGGACCACGAAGCTGATGAAGACGAAGACCAGGACGAAACGTCTTGGGGCTCTGACCCTGCTGACATCCTCGAACACCGCCAAGAGCGTGCTCGCTTGGAGCTTCTATCTGAGATCTAAGTTCGACTCTTCATACCCAGCGTGCTGGGTATCGAGAGACGTCCATCTCAAACAACCAACCTTTAACTGGAACATCATGACTACAAACCTCACCTCTATCGCCACCGCAATCCGCACTCACCTGTTGCCCACGGGCACCATGGCTACGCCGCTCGTCGGCGTAGCGTTCTTCGACCCGATCGACCTGCTCATGGACAAAATGGGCCACTCGCCCACGCTGTACTCGCGTGTCATGGACTCCATGGCATGGATGCTGGATGCAAGCTGCATCAACCAAGCACGCACTACCTTGTTCGCTCGCTACAAAACGCAAGAGATTGAAGACTGCATGAACTTCAAAGACTTCTGCCAGCAAGTAGCTGAGGACATCAGCCACGACACGCTGTACGAAGGCGACGAGTCCAACGAACTCACGTTGGCTACGCTGCTCGCACTTCGCGAACACTGGCACGACGCCGCTGCATCTGCTGCTGCTGCGGATGACCATGACTACAAGTGCAAGAGCCTGCGCCAGCAGCTCGACGAGGAAAAGCCACAGAGCGCGAGCGTGGATGTCCGTGCAAACTTCAAGGCATACGCTGCTATCGAAGCTGAAGGCAACACTGTGCTCGCTGACGAACTCTATGCAGCCATGGTTGCACAGGACGTCATCGTCGCGCAATCTCGTGCACAGTCCAACAAGGAACTGATCCCTGTCATTCTCGAGGTCTTGCGTGCAGCTCAGCATCACGCTCCGTCGTCCGCACGCTTCGACCATCTGCCGTCGACAGTCCAACGTCGCTTGACCCAGTTCGCGATCGGCGCCATCGAACGCACTGTGAAGGATCTGACCAAGAAGCTGGCCAAGCAGCCACTCGCCTTCGCACGTGCTGTCGTCATCGCCAAGGCCACGACCGTTGCGCTCAGCGCAGTGATCAAGGCGAAGTTCAGCGAAGCAGCTGAGCTGGAGAACGTCACGTCGCAAACTGCGATCGACATCGGGCGCAATGCCAAGCGCGTTGCCTGCTCCATCGACTGATGAGCACAAGACCAGGGCCACGAGGCCCTGGCCTCACTTCGTTCGGAAGAGGCAACGGACTAGGGTAAACCCTGGTTACGAAACACGTGTAATTTACAGGCTGAAACCCTTACTACAACTACTATATACCCCCTCTCTCTCTCTTTTCTAACTTCAATTTTAGAAGTGTAAGTGTAATAAAAGGGGTTGTAGCTATAGAGAAGGTCTTACACTATTACACTGACTCACTCACAAATTGATAGCATAAGTGCTCACTAACTTATGAAGCCACTATCTGACGTGATTCTTACAGCTTCAATCTGCCATCTCATGTCTAAAATAGACTACCGCACAAGTTTGAAAGCATCTGCATGAAACTCACATTCCTCTCGGCCGCTGTGCCGCTGACCAAGACCTACACCAAGCTGCCAGACGGCTCAATCGAAAAATCCTCGTACCCCAACATCTGGGAAGTCACCTCCGTCATCGAGGACTGCCCCAACCTCTCAGTCTTCGAACACCTCCTGACCAAGCACGGCAAGCTGGGCCACTGCCTGCTCAAGGGCATGGTCATGAAGAGCCTCGTGGCTGAGTCCCGTGCCAACAGTACGGACCGCAACGCCACCACAGAGTTCATCTGCCTGGACATTGATGGCCTGGCCGCATCGTTCTCTCCCGACGTGGACGGTGTGGACTACGCACCCGTCGCCACGACCATCGAATCCATCCTCCGGTCTATGGGCTTGGGTGACGTGAGCTACATCCTTCAGTGGTCAGGCTCACAAGGCATCTTCAACAACAGCCTGCGCTGCCACATCTTCATCATGCTGAGCAAGCCCGTCTCTGCGCCACTGATCAAGCAGTGGCTGATTCAGAAGAACCACGAGGTTGCAATCTTCAAGGCGCACCAGGCGCTGACCAAGACAGGCAACGCCCTGCTCTGGGGACTGGACGTCACAGCCTGTCAGTCCGACAAGCTGATCTACATCGCTGACCCCGTACTCAAGGGCAGCATCAAGAACCCGCTTGGCAAGAAAGCACGCATTAAGCTGGTCAACAAGGCACAGACCACCTTCGACCTGACCGGCCGCATCAACTCAACAGACCAGAACCGTGCCCTCACAGAGGCGCGTGTCCTGGAGCTGCGTGACAAGGACGGTCTACCCAAGCGCAAGCTGACCTACAAGCACGTGGGGGGCCACGATGTGCTGGCCAAGCCAGGCGAGTGCATCGCTACCGAGATCAAAGTCGATCGCGGCTTTGTGTACTTCAACCTGAACGGAGGCGACTCATGGGCCTACTACCACCCGGAGAACAACCCGGACTACATCTTCAACTTCAAGGGCGAGCCAACCTACCTTACCAAAGAGCTATTGCCGCAATACTGGGAGACCTTGCAGTCACAGGCCTACCGCGTCAGTTCTACTGGGATTACCTACTTGGCATTCCTCGAGCGCCAGACAAGCACGTACTGGCGTGGCACCTATGACGCCGCAGCCGACAACCTGGTGATCCATGCTGCCAAGAACGAGTCGATGGTCCGACAGTTCGCTGACAGCAACGGCCTGCGCCTGGGTGACAACATCCCTGAGTGGGACATGGAGTTCGATCCACTGGAAGACATCCGCGTGGACTTCAACAACAAGAACATCAACACGTTCCAACGTACGGTGTTCATGAAGACTGAACAGCCCAAGAAGAAGCTGGCCGAGTGCCCACCACTGACCTTCAAGCTCATCAGCCACATCCTGGCCAACGACACAGAGGCCATCGAGCACTTCATCAACTGGCTGGCCTACATCGTCCAGCAGCGGGACCGCACGCGCACAGCGTGGGTGTTCCAGGGCTGCGAGGGCACAGGCAAGGGGCTGCTCATGGACAAGGTCCTGAGCCCCATGTTCGGCATGACGCAGACCGTGGTCAAGCGCGCCGGTGAATTGAGCGAGAAGTGGACAGACTTCGTCGAGGGCAAGCTCCTTGTCTTCATCGACGAGATCCAGACTTCAGCCCTCAAGGACGAGGCCGGCGTGATTGCCAACCTGAAAAACCTGATCACTGAACCCAGTGTGATGGTGCGCGTGATGAACAGGAACGCGTTCAGCATCCGCAACTTCTGCAACTGGATCTTCGCCAGCAACAAGGCAGACCCAGTCAGCGTGTCCGCGACGGACCGCCGCTTCAACATTGGCCCATACCAGGGCACGCCGTATCCGCGCCCCACAGACGCAGAGGTCGACGCACTCTGCCTGGAGGTGCAGGCCTTCTACCACTACCTGGAGACGTTCGCCTGCGACAAGGCCGCTGCGTCCACACCGCTGAAGAACTCAGCACGTGACCGCGTCATTGCCCTGAGCCAGACCACGAGCGAATCGACAGCTCTGGCGCTGACAGCTGGGAACATGGACTACTTCATCGACCAGCTGCCCACCGACGACAGCTACAAGCTGGACATGGTGCGCATGGCACGTGTCGATGAATACCGACGTGCGCTGTGCGACGTGCTGAGCAGGACGAAGCCAGGCGGCATCTGCATCATCAAGCGCGACGAACTGTTTATCATGTTCAACTACACGGTAGGCGGCATGAACGTGAGCCCCACGAGCTTCACCAAGTTCCTGGGCCACCGGCAGATCGAGATCAAGCCCGTGAGTGTGGGCGGGAAGACAGTACGCGGCATCAGCGTGACCTGGTCAGAATCTGACAAGTTCGCTGAGCACCTGAAGACACATTTCAACGACATGAAGGTGAGAACATGAAGCCCGAAAGACTGCCCAAATTCACAGCCTCATTGCGCAACTTAGCCGATGCGCTAAAGGTGCCCTATGAAAAACGCGAGGACGAGTTGGAAGATAGCGAGATTGAGTACATGCTGCGCACTGCCGCCGACGTCATTGAAGATCTTGGAAAGAAACCATCATGAAATACACAGTCATCGTGATGCGCCCAGAGTGGTTCATCGACTCTGTGGAAGACTTTGACGACCTCCAGTCGCTGCAGTACGTCGCTACGGGTGTGGAAGCCGAAGAGAACGTCAGTGCAGGCAAAGCTGCCTGCAAGGAGGTGTTCAAGGCTGACAAGCTCGACCTTCGGCAACAGGTCAAGGAGCGCGGCCCAATCACCTACTGTGGCCACGATCTGCGGGGGTTGGACTGGTCCGACTACACCGTGCTCGGGACGATCGACGACACGGGTACATACCGTTCGTGGCTAAACGGGACGTTTCCATGAGACGCAATAGCAGCGACATCTGGCGAGTCAACCATCGCAAGCGCCGCCAAGCGCTGAATTTCAGCGACCGCGCACGCGAAGCAGCGCAGCTGCACTGCGACAGAGCGAACAAAGAGGAAGAAGAGGAGTACCCCACTCGGCCCTACAGACGCTACGTCAAACAAATCGAAATAGTTCTTGACGACCAACCATCGAAGCTCTAAGATCGAATCTATGAAAGATTTAGACGCCGCAATCAACATCAGCTTCAAGGGCCCAAACGTCCGCGAACTGATGCAGGAGAACCACCTCATGGTGCGTGCCATCTTCCATAAAGCCAGCTCGCTGATGGACGGCTACGTCAAGGTCCATGTCACCCCACGCGAGCCGTTGGGTGACATGGCCTGGAGCATGGTCATCGCTACCCCTGGAGGGAACACCACCCTCCTTGCCTTGCAGAAGAACCTGTCAGCCTCGGTCTCTTTCGCAACCCAATAAACCACCCGCCTTTCAGCCCTAAGCCCTCACAGGCTGAGGGCAAACTCACCTCAAAATCTTATGTCTAACGTCGTCGCTCTAAGAAAACCCGCCCCGGAGCGCAAGTCTCGGGCCAACGCTGCATCCGCTGCACCGCAAGGAAAAGACAAGGTGGTGCTGCCTGTGCTCAGCAACCGCACACCAGTCTCCATGAAGCCTGGCACGTTCAAGAAACGCATCAAGAAAGAGAACGAAACACCACCCCGCTCTTCATTCATCTGGGGCTCAGATTTGTACGACGGGGCTGAACTCAGACCTTACCAGGGCCGACCTGGTGCCAACGACGCTCTCAGTTTCCCGTCACGTAACGGTGACTTCTTCGCATACCGAAAGGACGCAGCATGAACGCAGTAGCTCTCGCATTCAAAGAGGCCAGCATCGCCGTGCCGCCACTCAACAAGCGCATCTGGCTCTGGCTGAAAGATCACCCGCACAAGACAGCTGCCGAGCTGGGCGTGGTGTTCTCTGGGGACAACTCCCTCTCCGGCGCCATGTACGACCTGTATGTGCGGAACATGGCGACGCGGATGTCGGTGCCGAACGGCCGCTCTAGCCGAGGCCCCCGCACGTGCTTCGCTTACTCAGCCCTGGGCAAATCATTCGAGCTGCTGCCGGTCAAGCGCCTCCCAACGCTCAACGCCAAGCACCAGGCCGCTAAGCCGCCAGTCATCACGTTGGTGCCGGTGCCGGCGCCAGCACCAGTCGAGCGCGTCAAGCCTACTGGCGAAATCAGCATCGACACCCTCACCATCAAACAGGCACGTGCCCTGTATGACGAGCTGCGCGTCATCTTCGGGGACGTCAAATGAACGCCATCTCCATCCGCTCCATCTTCAAGGCACCCAAGCCGCCCACCCCGCAGCAGCGCGCTCTCCAGGAGCTGCACGACGCTGAGCATGCGCTGCTCGTTGCACTGAGCGAGCGCGAGCACGCCACAGCGACGGTCAGCTACAACGAGTGCCGTGTGAAGCGCCTGAAAGCCTACGTCACCACGGAGATTGCATGACCAAGCTCGTTGCCCTCACCCCGACCCACGCCGCTGTCTATGAGAACCGTGTGCAGCTGGCTGTGTACAGCATTCCTTCGGATACGACGATCACAGTTGAGGACGTCGAAGCAATGAAAGCCGCCCATGACCTGCCGCCCCCGGCCCACAGCCTCGTCCCTGCGTGACGAAGGATTAGAGGACGACGAAATCGAGGCCGTGCTCTCTGAGCTGGCTGAAGAGAGGTACCGAAACCGACGAGACGAGGAGATGGAACGTGAAACTGAAAACATCTGAACTGACAGGCGCTGCGCTGGATTGGGCAGTGGCGAAGTGTGTATTCGGCTACGGCGCAGACTGCAAAGAAAACCGCTACTCGACCGATTGGGCAGAGGGTGGCCCGATTATTGAGCGGGAAGGCATAAGCACACGGCGATTTACGGTCGGCACAGCCGACTGGATCGCCTATGCCAATGTGGATGGTGCGGAGTGGCTGCACGGCCCAACGCCTCTAATTGCAGGGATGCGGTGCTACGTCGCAAGCAAGCTGGGCGATGAAGTGGAGGTGCCAGATGAACTTGCCTAACGCCCAAAAGCCCACGCAAATGAAAATCAAGACATCTGAACTTGAACGACGCGCCCTTGACTGGGCGGTGTCGAAAGCGCTTGGTAGGCTAGGGCAGAAACCGCCCAGGTGCTGCGCCTGCAAGCACTACGAGGAACGACAGGGTCGGGATGATGCGATTCAGTATTGCCATCATCCGAAGATGGACTTCGTGGATGGTAGTGAGGCATTCGGCTCATGGCCATCGGACCACGCTCGGCACGAGCAGTGCCCGATCAATGAGTTGACTGCAGAGCCGTACTCGACCGACTGGGCGCAAGGTGGCCCGATCATTTATCAGGCGAGGATTCAGCTGCAGATTGACGCAAGTGGGAACGACTTCGCTGTTATCTGGAAGAAGAACATTGGTTATGGCCCCCGTATTGACGGCCCCACCCCACTCATCGCAGGGATGCGCTGCTACGTTGCCAGCGAGATGGGCGATGAAATCGAGGTGCCAGATGAACTGGTCTGACGATCCCAACACAGAAGCAAAGCTGCGTATTGCGCGGCTCGAAAAGCTTGTAGGCGTGCTGCTGCAGGACAAGCTGAAACACGAAACCTACGGCGTTCAGAAACGCCAGCGCGAAGAAGCCCACGAACGCTATATGGAGCGCGTGACTGCCGAGTGCACCAACCCGAACGAATAAGTTACGGGGCCGGGCGCACGGGAAAACTCACCTTGAGTGCCCGGCGTGGTTCATGTAACCCGGCCCCACCTTTGAAGGAAATGAAATGTACACAACACTGAACAAAATCCGCGCCTGCGCACCCTGCGCTAATGGCTGGACAAAGCTCCTGAAGAATCTCGGTAAGGCGAAGCCCGATGACGAGCCGCTGAAGATCACAACGATTCTTGACAGTAACGGGCTTGATGATGCTCTGTGGTGCCTGCGCGCAGTAGATGGCTATCAGCAGGAAATGCGCCTCTATGCGGTTGACTGCGCTAGAAGTGTTCAGCATCTGATTGATGACCCACGCAGTGTTGCAGCGATTGATGTAGCAGAGCGTCATGCCTATGGGTTGGCTACAGAGCAGGAACTGGACGCAGCATGGGAAGCACGGGGCGCAGCACGGGACGCAGCACGGGACGCAGCACGGACCGCAGCACGGGCCGCAACATGGCACACAGCACGGGGCGCAGCACGGGACGCAACATGGCACACAGCATGGGACGCAACATGGCACGCAGCACGGGCTGTGCAAGCCGACTTACTGCGCACTGTCTGCGCGGAGATTGAGAACCGTTAACAAGTTTGCCACCACAGCCTGCGGCCAACCTCAATATCGAGTGCGCCAGTGGGATTGCAGAAGCTGTGGTGGCGATTCAATAAGGAGAAATGAAATGAAGATCAAACAATGCCCAGATGGGTATACAACCTGCCGCAAGGCCGAAGCGACAGAGCAATGGTGTGAGGGTCGGTGCCATGCTGATGACCCAACTACTGAGCGACAGTGGCTTGAGCAGGCCCACAAGATGCTGGTTGGGCTTTGCCGTAGCAACAAGATGGCGGCTCTACATCGTCCCGAATACGGGGCTACATCGGCCGGAAACTTTACGGCAGAGCTCGGAAGTTTTTTGAAGGAGCGAGCGAAATGAACAACTACGCTGAGCTGGTGAAAACGCTGTACTCGCTCGACATGGGCGGAAGTGCAGAACAAGTCGAAGCCCTGCAAGCCAAGGTCGAAGAGTTGGAAGTACAGCAGCACGGGTGGGTTAAGGAGAGTGCCCCAGGTGGCTGGATATACGCCCTGCGACTCCGGTGCGAGGCTGCTGAGTTGGATGCGAAGCGGCATTCTAGGAATCTTCTGCAAGCAGAAAATCGTGCGGTCAATTTTCGTGACTGCCTTCTGAATCAGCGGGGGCTTATTGCTGAGAACGGAATGTCGAATGAACAGATAAACGATGTGCTGAACGAGTTTGACTTAATGGACAAGGAAACACACCATGACACAAACACTAAAGGAACTGGCTCTGGCTGCGAAAGGCCTACCCACTGATTCGTGGCTCCCATCGATGGGTGAATTTCGCAAAGCCGCCGACCCTGACGCAATCCTGGCGCTGCTGGACTTGGCTGATGACAGGCTTGCACAGCTGACCGATGACCAAAAGAGGTATCTTGATTTGCGTGACGATAACAAGGCGCTACGGGAGGCGCTGGAAGACCTGGTGAGTGAGTTTGGAATATGTGGATTGACAGATAACGCTATTGCCGTACTTCAAAAAGGAGAGAAGAAATGAACAACCGATGCAAGCACCTAGAAGATGACGGGTTCCATGTGTGCGGGAGCTACGCATTCAATCTGTACCGTGAAAATATCAAGCAGGGCGACTTATGCGATACCCACTACTGGGAGGAAAAATGCGCCTCTGTACTCGCCTCGCTCGCTGCATCCGAAGACAAGATCAAGGCGCTACGGGAGGCGCTGGTGAACCTGGCGCACAGCTGCGAGAAATCACGCATTTGGGGTGGCATGGAATGGGTCTATCACCCAGTCCACCCTATCCACTACCTGCCCGCGCTTGAGCAAGCCCGCGCCGTACTTCAAAAAGGACAGAAGGAATGAACATTATTACACCTTGGCAAGAGCGCTTGATGCGGCCTATTGCGCACATGGACGAACACAAAATAGAGTGCGCGATAGCCGAGATCGACGAGCTTCGCGCCGCACTCGCCTCGCTCGCCGCAGCCGAAGCGAAGATCAAGGCGATGGATGAGCAGGAGCCAAGCCATGACTGACAAGATACTGATTGACCGGGCGCTGGCAATAAAACTCGTACAGATGCTTGAAGCGGCTGGTCATGATGCCGATGAAATTTTGTCTGCACTCGCAGCCAGTCCTGCTGACGATGTGTTGCTGGAGGGGCAGAAGACAATAGCATGGATGAGAATAGATAGCTCCGGCAACGAGTCACCATCTTTCGTTTTTGATGAGCCAACAGCACTTATGGTGCGTGAGGCCGCAGTATGGGGAGAGAGCTATATGCCACTAATCCATAGACAAGGGGCACTCGCTGCCAGTCCTGCTGCGACAGCCAATCTAACCTCGAAGGAAGATCATGAGTGAAGAAACTACGATTAAAGAGCCCTGGAGCCAAAGCACATTCTGTTTTGCCGCCGCACAGGTGACCATGGACAGCGCGTTCAATCATGAGCTACGGTGGGCCAGTTCGATGCAGCGCAATCACAAACTGCACCCCACGGCCGCGAAGATGCTCGAGGCCTACGAACCCAAAGACGTTCTTGCCCTTGTTCTAGCCTGGCCGTACGTCAGCGAGAAGGACCCGATGCGCCTGGCCTACACCCCCAGCCAGGCCTACGGTGTCGCTGACCGCCAGGTCATCACGAGTATCGGAAAGTTCATCGGCATGCACTGGCCCCACGTGCCCGACCACAAGCGTCGTGACGCGCAGCTGCTGTACACGCCAGATGAGATCCGCTTCGTCCACACGACTCCTGAGATGATCTGGGCCATCGAGAACGGCCCCTCCTCGTGCATGAAGGGCAGCAACGGCTCGATTCCATTTGACAGCGACGAGCGAGCCAATCATCAGGCTTGGCTCGAAGACAAGGCCAAGCCGGAGCCCGACTGGACACTGCACCCTTACTGGTGCTATGCCCCCGAGTTCGGCTGGCACATGGCTGTGCGTACAAAGGCCGGGCGGGTCGACGGCCGCGCTGTCTGTCTCACGTACAAGGGTGACAAGAAGTGCTTCGTCCGCACGTACGCCCGCTCAGAACAAGATGGCGGCTACAGCCACGCTGACCATACCCTTGAATCTCATCTCGACGAGCTGGGCTACACAAAGCTAAGCAGCTGGCCGCAAGGTCAGAAGCTGCGCACGATCACTCGCTACTGCCGGTACCTGGCGCCCTATATTGACAGTTGTTGCGATGACGGTAGGCGCGTAGACATCGGCATCGACGACACCCTCATCATGGCCGAGGACGGTCCGTTCCAGTGCGACAACACGAACGGCACGTTGTGCGAGGTCGAGGCCGAGGTCGAGGACGACACTACACAGTGCGACTGCTGTGAAAGCCGAATTGACGTAGATGACGCGTACACAGTCGGCCGGGACGAATACGACCACGTCTGTGAATATTGCCGCAGTGAGAATTACACGCTTGTTGTTCGTCGTCATCGGCCGATCAGCGGACCCTACAGGCCCCACGAATATTACATCCCGAATGACGAGGCTGCAGAAGTTCGGGGCCAGGGTTACTGCATTGACACGAGCGAAGTACCCGAAAACGTCGTGCAGCTCGGCGACGGCACCGGTGCGTGGGCAGAACTCGACGACGTGGTAATGATCAACGACTGCTACTACATGACCGACGACCGCGTCGTCAGACTGAAGGAAGAGCACCCGACCACCGGTGACTGCTACGGCCTGAAAGAAGACAGCTACAAAGACAAGGACGGCGACTGGTGGGCCAGTGAGGAGCATTACCTTACGGTCAATCCGCCAGATGAAGAAGAGAAAGAGGACGTGCAGGACGACAACGCCATCGACATGTTCGCTCGCACCCCCATCGCAGAACTTTGTCTGCAAATCTAATATCTAAGGAAGATAAGATCATGAGTCAATTCACTGCATCCATCAGCTCAGCTACCACCCCGGTAGTTGCCTGGAAGCCGGCCCCACGGCTCGACACCTCCAAGATGCCCGTCCTCGACGTCAACGACCTATCCTCGAGTGTCCTGATGCAGACCTTGGGCAAGGCGCTGACCATGCGCCGCGCTCACGGCGACGCCACCGAAGCGCGCTTCGTGGCCTGGCTGGTCAACCGCCTGCCTGTCACGATGATCGACGCCGCAGGGAACATCCACTGTGACCAGCGCCGCGAACCTGCCAACCGCACAATGTTCACGTCCCACACGGACACTGTGCACAGCTCTGGCGGCGTCAACACGGTACACGTGGACGGAGACTTCTGGCGCGCCAGTGAGGGCTCAGCACTGGGTGCTGATGACGGCGCTGGCATCGCTCTCATGTGCCACATGATCGAGCGCGGCGTGGCCGGCTACTACATCTTCTTCCGGGGTGAAGAGTGCGGTGGCATCGGCAGCAAGTGGCTCTCCGACAATATGCCTGACGTATTCAAGAGCATCGACCATGCGGTCGCGTTCGATCGTGCCGGGTACTACGACGTCATCACCCACCAGGCCGGCGGCCGCTGCTGCTCAGATGAGTTCGCGCTGGCCCTGGCAGATGAGGTGTCCAGCGACACCGACTGGTACATGCCCGACGCCACCGGTGTGTACACCGACACGGCCGAGTTCATCTACCAGGTTCCCGAGTGCACGAACCTCAGCGTGGGCTATGCCCGCCAGCACGGAGACCGTGAGGAGCAGGATGTTAAGTTCCTTCAGGGCCTGGCCGAGCGCCTGGTTCAGGTGAACTGGGACCTGCTGCCCACCGTGCGCAGCACCGAGATGCCCAAGCGCGCACAGCACAACTACGGCGGCATGAACGGTGGCGGCTACAGGGCGCTGCCCAACGCCGAAGGCTGCCGGTACGACCTGTTCACCGAGCGCGGAGCTCCTGGCTGGGCAGATGACGCTGACGAACAGGAGGCCATCTACGCGCTCGAGTGGGCTATGGACGGCCAGCCTACAGACCTCATGGAGATGATCGCTATTGCTGTCTACCCAGACGATCCGTCTCTAGCTCTGCGGAACATGAGCAAGGTCCGGCTGAGCGAGTCAGTCCTGGGGGATGCCATCGGCAAGATCGAATCCGGCCTCGGGATCGATGAAGTGCTGATTGGCCTCTACGACATCTGCACACCTGCCTGACCATGTACACCGAAGCATTCCTCAAGGCTTACAACGAGAGCCGCAACGGCACCGATAACTTTTACCGGCATCCCATGGTGCGCAACTTTGCGTACAGCGACGGCGTGCGCGAGTGCGCCGAGGCCAGCTGCTATTGGATGCTGGACATCCTAGCCACTGAGTTACCCGCGCAGTTCAGAAAGTTCGCTGATGTGGCCAACACGTGCGAAATCGTCGTGACCGTAGCGAATAGCAAGGCGGTCATCGCCGCCATGTTCGAAGACGGCGTAGTGGGGTGGTCGAAGAAGATCTCGTACACCGACATGCCCGAGGGCGTGTGGAAGTTCTTCATCGCTGATGAAGACGGCAGTTACCGAATGATCCTTTTTACGGAGTATTGAAATGACCAAACACCAAACCAACGTCGAGCTGGTCACCCACATGATGGAGTTCAGCGAAGCCGGAGCGCTCATGCAGGCCTTCATCATCGAGGCGATCCACAACTACAGCCAGCAGACACTGGCTGCCGAAATCTGGACAGGCAACTCCTTCATCAACCAGGACGCGTGGAAATTGTGTGCGAAAGAATGTCTTGACTCGATCGAAAAACGAAGCACATAATCTAAGCTCGAACTTAGAAAGCACTACGACATGGCACACTCCTGGAGCTTCTCCCGTCTTGGCGACTTTGAGAAGTGCAAGAAATACTTCTGGCTCAAGCATGAGCAGAAGATCCCCGAGCCGGAGCGCGCTCTGCGCCCCGGACAAACAGAGCACGCAAACGACCGTGGCTCCCGTATCCACGACAACTGCGAGCTGTACGTCCGTGGTGACCACGACGCCCTGTGCGCTGAGGCCGACAAACACTTCGGCGCGAAGATCGACCTCCTTCGGATCATGTACGAAGACGGTATGGTCGAGCTGGAGGGCAACTGGGGCCACGACGAGGACTGGGAGATAGCCGAGTGGTCAGCCGCCTGGCTGCGCCTCAAGCTCGATGTCCTGGTCAACGTCTCACCCACCGAGGCCATCGTCATCGACTACAAGTCCGGGAAGAAATGGGGCAACGAGGTCAAGCACGCGCAGCAGCTTCAGCTATACGCCCTGTGCACGTTCCTACGCAATCCGCACCTCGAAGTCGTCGATGCTGAACTGTGGTACCTGGACGTGAACGAGACCACGCGCCAGACCTTCACGCGCCAGCAGGCGCTGATGTTCAAGCGCAGCTTCGACAAGCGCGGCACGGCAGTGACGATGTGCACGACCTGGCCGCCTAGCGCCAACAAATTTAGCTGTCAGTGGTGCCTGTATGGCCCCGAGCACAGCGGCCACTGCGCCGAAGGCGTACGCAAGAAATAGTAAGGGGAATCGTAACTACCTCGTCGCTCAGGAAGGTGCGTCTGAATGAGCCATGGGCATGTGTGTGGTCCCCTTGAAATCTGACTGCCGCCCACATGATCCTCCCACGCTGCGCCGGGCAGCGAACGCATAACCCGGCACTCTTTCATGACTCTTCTGGCCTCCTCGTTGGAGTGAAGCCTGATTAGCTTGGATGGATGGAGTAATCGCCCGTCCGGCCCAGAGGAGTCTTGAAAGAGTCCACACGAAAGCACTATATGCCAAAAGAGCCATTCACTGTCTTGCTACTGCGGCCGGACTTCATCACCAACGACTACGGTCAAGAACTCCAAGGCCAGGAACAAGCCTCAGCGGCAGACCATGGCGAAGGGGACGACAAGGTTCCGCCTGCAGACTACCACGTGCTCATGGTGATCCACGACCACTGCGCAGATGTCAAGTCATGACCAACCCCAAACCCATGTCTCACCAGACGGTGAGCATCAAGCACAATGACCACTCGCCTATCGTCTTGGACTGCTCTGACGCGGGAACCGGGAAGACGTTTGTCCGCATACTGGGATTTGCCAAGCGACGAGCACGAGGATCGGGATGCCTTCTTGTCCTTGCACCTCGATCTCTCTTGCGATCGGTGTGGGTCGATGACTTCAGAAAATTCGCTCCCCATCTCACCGTATCTGTGGCAAATGCGGCGAACAGAGAGGGCGCTTTCGATGAAGTTGCAGACGTTTACGTCACCAACGTCGACGCAGTCAAGTGGCTCGCCAAGCAAAAGCCCGCCTTCTTTAAGCGGTTCTCAGAACTTGTCGTTGATGAGTCGACGGCCCTGAAGCACCACACCAGCCAACGCTCGAAGGCTGCTGCCAAGATTGCCAAGTATTTCAAGCACCGCTGCTGCATGACGGCGACCCCGTCCAGCAACACGATCACCGACATCTGGCACCAGGTGCTGCTGCTCGATGGCGGCGAGCGGCTGGGCTCCAGCTTCTACCGCTTCCGCGAAGCTGTGTGCACGCCGGTGCAGCAGGGACGCCAGGCGCAGATGGTCCGCTGGGAGGACAAGGAAGGTGCCGAAGAGGTTGTCTTTGGCCTGTTGTCCGACATCGTCATACGCCATCGGCTGGATGACTGTGCCGACATACCGCCGAACCATCAGTACCCAATGAGCTACGAGCTGACAGTACGCCAGCTCACAGCCTATTGGCAGATGGAGGCGACGCAGCTGCTGATGCTCAAGGATATGAAGGGTCCGATCCTGGCTGTCCATGCTGCATCAGCCACGACGAAGCTCCTGCAGATCGCCTCCGGTGCCGTATACGACAACGAGGGTGGCTACCAGGTGGTGGACACAGCCCGGTACGAGATGGTCCTAGACCTGGTGGAGCAGCGGGCGCACAGCCTGGTGATCTTCCTGTGGCAGCACCAGCGCGACGGGCTGATTGCTGAGGCTACGAAGCGCGGCGTCACCTACCGCGTGATCGACGGAAATACGAGTGACCGCGACCGCGCCGAGATCGTCCAGGGCTACCAGGCCGGCCTGTACCAGACGATCTTCGGGCACCCGAAGACGGTGGCTCATGGGTTCACGCTGACGCGCGGCACGGCCACGATCTGGACGTCACCGACGTACGACCTGGAGCACGCCATCCAGGGGTCCAGCCGGCAGCGCCGCATTGGTCAGACCCAGAAGACCGAGACCATCATCATCGTCGCCAAAGGCACGATCGAAGAGAAGGTCTACGACACCGTGATGGCGAAGGGCCAGCGGATGGGGAATCTGCTCTCGCTGTTTGACACAGTAGCTGCAGCGCCTGCGAAGAAGACGACCAAGAAAGTGAAGGAAGTGGCATGAGTTGGGCCTCCGCGCAGCGCAAGGTCGAGCAGCTCTTTGAAGAACCCCAGATCTTCGAGCGCCCGGTCATCACACAGCACAAGGTTGACTGGCCCCGCCTGGTCAGTCTGGACTTTGAGTCCTACTACGACCAGGATTACACGCTGAGCAAGCTCAGCACGTCCGAGTACATCCGCGACCCGCGCTTCAAGGCGCAGATGCTCGGCATCAAGATCGGCACGGGCAAGATCCGCATCATTCCAGCCTCACGCATTCGCGCTGAGCTGGCATCCATCAACTGGAGCACCCATGCTGCACTTTGTCATAACACTCAGTTTGACGGTTTTATCCTGTCTCATCATTACGGCATTCATCCTGTTTTCTTGTACGATTCTCTTAGCATGGCTCGTGGGCTCCACAGCAATGATATTGGTGCCGGCCTGGATGAGGTCTCCACGTTTTATGGCGGGCATGGAAAGATTGACGGGACGCTCGAGAAAACCAAGGGCGTTCTGAAGTGGCCCAAGGCACTCCACGACGAGGTGGCTATCTACTGCGCCAACGACGTCGACGAGATGCTACGCGTCTTCAAGGCCATGCTGCCAAAGATGCCCGACGACGAGATCCACCTCATCGACCTGACCTGCCGGATGTTCTGCTCCCCGGTGCTCAAGGTCGACATCCCACGCGTCGAGGCTGAGCTGGTGCGTGAGCTGGACCGCCGTCAGGTCCTCATGTACGAAGCAGTCGATCCAGCTGAGTGGGAAGATGCCAAGCTCCTGAAGGGCAAGGAGAAGCTGCTCACCGGCGTCGACCGTGACCTCCTCATCATCAAGCGCGTGATCGGCTCAAACGAGAGGTTCGCCGACCTGCTGCGCGCTGAGGGCGTCGAGCCGCCGGTGAAGATCTCCCCTGCCTGGATGAAGGGCAGCAAGGACGAGCGCGAGGATGAGACAAACAAGTGGGGCTACGCGTTCGCCAAGGACGATACCGACTTCATCAACCTGCCGAACGACGTGGACGGCTGGGGGTTCGACCGTGATGACCCTGAGCAGTTCAAGTTGCTGCTGGCCAGGCAAGAGCGGCTGCAGGCCCTGGTCGACGTGCGCATTGCCGTAAAGTCGACAACGAACGTCACTCGTGCCGGGCGGTTCCTGACCGCTGGCGCCAACGGCATGAGCCTGCCTGTGGGCTACGCCTACTACCGCGCGCATACAGGACGCTGGGGTGGGCAGAACAAGATGAACATGCAGAATCTCACGCGCGGCGGTGAGCTGCGTCTGTCGATCCTGGCACCCAAGGGCCACCAGCTGGCAGTCGTCGACTCAGGGCAGATCGAAGCCCGGGTCAACGGTTGGCTCTGGGGTCAGAAGGATCTGCTCGATGGGTTCAGGGACGCTGATGCTGGAGTCGGGCGCGACGCGTACTGCAACTTCGCTGACCTGATCTACGGCAGAGAGATCACCAAGGCCGACAAGGACGAGCGCTTCGTTGGCAAGGTCTGCGTCCTGGGCCTAGGCTTTCAAATGGGAGCACCCAAGCTCCAGATGACCTTTGCCAAGGGCGCTCTCGGTGGCCCACGTGTGATCTTCGAGCTGGACAAGTGCAAGATGATCGTGAACACCTACCGCAGCACGAACAACAAGATTGCTGCCGGCTGGAAGATCTGCCAGAACGTCATCGAGGACATGGCTGCTGGCCGTGAAGGCAGCTACGGCCCTCTCAACTGGGAGGCCAACACTATCTGGCTGCCCAACGGCATGGCTCTCAAATACCCTGACCTGCGCAAGAGCGTCGGCGAGAAGGGTTGGGAGGAGTGGAGCTACCAGAGCGGCGCCATGAGGAAGAAGATCTATGGCGGTCTGCTCTGTGAAAACATTGTGCAGGCGCTGGCTCGGATCATCGTGGCTTGGCAGATGCTCCAGATCAGCCGCCGCCACCGCGTCGTGATGACCACGCACGACGAGGTTGTGGCCTGCGTCACGACGGCACGCGCTCCCAAAGCGTTCGCCGAAATGACGAAGTGGATGAGCACTGCGCCTGCCTGGTGCAGCGACATCCCGCTCAACTGCGAAGGCGGCTGGGCTGCGAATTACAGCAAGTAAGTTTCGGAGGGTCTGGCGTGGCCAGCGGTTGCAAGGCCTTCGGACTTTGCAACGTCGCAGTAACAGACCCTCCACCCGTACGAAAGATATTTACATTTTGTCTAATATCTTGCTACGACCTGCGTTAGAATTACCAACAGAAGGAGACTTAAATGTCTGAAGTTATCGAGAAACCCGCCCGCATCCGTGCGACCAAGTTACCCATCGGGGTCGGACCTCTCACCCTCGGCCAGGCCTGCGACGCCCTCTGGCAGCTGCGCGAAGACAAGCGCGAGCTGGAGGCCAAAGTCAAGGCCATCGACGAGCAGATCAAGGGCAACGAGAAGCTCAAGACGACAGGCCTTGAAGGCCTGATCTTCGGGCTCCTCGACGGCCAGGATACCCGCAAGGCTGAGGGGCGCAGAGCCTCTGTCTCCATCGGTGAGGCCGTCGTCGCCAACACCGAAGACTGGACCGAGTTCATGACCTTCGTTGCTGCCGGCAAGCGCGGCGACAAGGGTGCCTATCTCCACCTGGTCCAGAAGCGCGTGAGCGACCCTGCTTACCGCGAGCTGCTGGACCTCGGTATCAAAGTTCCCGGCCTTGTGCCGTTCACCAAGCGGACTCTCAATCTGCGTTCCCTGTAATCGAAGCTCTAAGAAAGACCACATGGCTACTAAAGCAAAACCCCCCACTACTGCTGTTGCCGTCAAGGCCAGCACCAACCTGGTCTCCATCCAGGAACAGATGAAGGCTCAGCTGCTGGCTCAGGCCGGCAAGACGGCGCCTGCCTCGGGCAACGCGATCCGCGTGACCCAGGACAAGCACTTCATGCTGCCCGACGGCACGAAGACGCCCGGCCCGCTGCAGCTGGTCATTCTGGACTTCGTCTCCAAGAACGCTTTCTACGAAGGCGCCTTCGACGCGAAGAACATCAAGCCCCCGACATGCTTCAGCATCGGTGCTGACATCAAGGGCATGGTGCCCAGCAAGAACGCTCCGGTGTCCCAGGCACCCGACTGCGCGTCCTGCCCGAACAACCAGTTCGGCTCTGATGGCGACGGCAAGGCCTGCAAGAACTGCCGCATCCTGGCCGTACTGCCGCCCGATGCTGACGAGAACACGCCCATCTGGACGCTGACCACCAGCCCCACGGCCAACAAGGGCTTCGATGGCTTCGTGACCTCTGTGGCACGCGTGTTCCAGACGATTCCGCTGGGCGTCGTGGCGACCGTGGGCTTTGACCCGAACGTGACGTACGCGAAGTTGGTGTTCAGCGACCCGCAGCCCAACCCGCTGTTCGCCACGCACTTTGGCCGTCAGGCTGAAGCTCAAGGCATGCTGGCTGTTGAGCCTGACGTCAGCGGCTACGAGGCGCCGAAGCCCATAGCACGTGGCAGCAAGGTTGCGGCGCGCCGCTAACAATACCCGACTGCCCCTTGGGGCAGTCATTTGTTAGCCAAGACAGGATACATTCCCCCCCCCCCAACGAATCTTAAATCTATGTCAGTTCGTAAATGGTATCTAAGCGAGGCGCTGGCTTCTGTCCGGCGCCTCAACGCTGTGCTGAACGACCTGACACTCGAAGAAGTAACGGCATGCCTCGATCTCGAGGTGGCCACACAACGTCGCAAGACGATCATAAATCTGTTGATAGATCAGGCTGCACGGATTGCGGCCGCTGAGATCAACAACCGCCTGAAAGAGAAATACGGATACTGAGGAATGGCGTCACGCAATGTGCGCGACGTGATCAACCACAAAACCTGGACAGATGTCCAACCCCGAGCAATTTCGCTCAATGAAGAAAAGCCTACCGGAGAAATCACCATGGCAAAAGCACCCAAGTCCCTCACCCCCGCTGACAAGAAGCTCGCTCAGGCTGGCCTGAAGCAAGCAGTCGCTGCCCACAACGTGAACATCAGGTCCATCAGCGCCACACTCAAGGCCGCTGACGCCAAGCTCGCCGCCGTCAAGAAGGACGCCGACGCCGCCGTCAAAGCAGCGTCGAAGTCTGTCGCTGGCGCAATGAAGGCTGCTCAGACTACTGTCAAAACCGCGCAGAAAGACTACGCCGCTGCCTTCGCCAAGGCTGCCAAGCACAACGCTGCTGCTGCCGTCGGCACGGCCAAGTTGTCTGCCCGGCAGGCCGCACTCGACGCCGTGCCTGTGGCTGTCGCGCCGAAGGTCGTCGCCGGCAGGGCACCGAAGGCTGCTAAGGCACCTGTCGCCGAGAAGGCCACTGCCGCATCCTGACCAAACGGGCCCGTCACAGTCGGTGGCGGGCTCGGGCCCCCCCAACACCCCCAGAACCAGGGAGCTTATGAAACACATCATGATTGACCTCGAAACGCTCGGCACCGTTGCTGATGCGTGCATCCTCAGTATTGGAGCCGTGCGCTTCAGTCTCGAGAACGACAAACTCGATGACGCAGGCTTCTATGCCAGCGTCTCGATCGACAGCAACCTGGAGGCCAAGCGACGTATCCAGGAAGACACATTGCTGTGGTGGCTCAAGCAGGGCGAAGCTGCCCAGGGTGTGTTCCATGAATCCAAGCAGACACTGCGCGTGGCGCTGACTGACTTGGCTGACTGGATGGGCGACAGCGACTGCTACGTCTGGAGCAACGGGGCTGACTTCGACTTGCCCATGCTGGCACATGCGTTCACAACGAACGGCATGGAAGTGCCGTGGAAGTTCTGGAACAGCCGGTGCTTCCGGACGTACAAGAACCTCCCAGGCTCCAAGAACATCAAGGTGGCGTTCGCAGGGGTGAAGCACAACGCTCTGTTCGATGCGGTGCACCAGGCGCAGACGGCCCAGGCCATCTACGCCGGTGTGTTCGCGAACCGTCCACACAGCATGGTGAAGCCGACATGACTGGCATTTTGGATCTGTTGCCGAAGATGACAACAGCCACGATGCCCCACCCCAAGCAGCACATCGCTGACGCCAACCGGCGCAAGCGCAGGCAGATCGTGAAAGCGATCGGCAAGCGCCAGTTCAAGAAAATTTACAGGAGTGCGCAAGCATGACCACAATCGACCAGACCCTCAAGGAGCGCGGCTCCCGCTACGGCGAGTTCACTGATCACGCCTTGATCACCCAGAGTCTCAAGGACGCCATGAAGGCATCCAAGAACTGGGACTTCCTTCAGGACGACCAGCTCGAAGCTCTCGAGATGGTGGCCCACAAGATCGGGCGCATCTTGAACGGCGACCCGGACTACATCGACTCGTGGACCGACATCATCGGTTACGTGCGCCTGGTGGAGAAGCGCCTGGTGGCTGAGCAGGAATCGGTACGCGGCTTCATGGTGGGTGACCAGGGGAAGACGTTTGATGCTGGCGCAGCAGCCGATGCTGCGCTGTCGCAAACCGATTACATGACTGCTATGGCGAACCAGCGCAGCATCAAGGCTTCGATCGAGAAAGCCAAGATGGACAGTGCCCGTCCAATTCACGATGCCGTCACTGAAGCACTCGCCACGCTGCTTGCAGCTGGCGTGGTTACCTACACCGAGTGAGCGGGCCCGAGAACACCTTCATTGCGTCAGTCCACCGGCATCTGCCGGTTGGGCTGTACAAGATGAAGAACCACAACCAGTACAACGGCGGTATCGCTGATGTCTGGTACAGCGGCCCACGTGCAGACTTGTGGATTGAATACAAATTTATCGTGGTCCCCGTTAGAGATACAACTATGATAGATCTTGTCAGTGGCAAGAACCCCGAGATCTCTTACCTTCAACAGGAGTGGCTCACGTCACGTCATGATGAGGGTCGGAGCGTCGGAGTGATTGTCGGGAGTAAGCAAGGCGGAGTATGGTTTCCAGAGATCAGCTGGGCGGATGCACTACCAGCGGCTGAATTCCGATCCATGGTTCTGAACCGGAATATTCTTGCCTCGATTATTACAGGGCTCACATCTTAGAATCGGTCCCGGCGAACTCACACTTCGAACTCGTGCGAGAGCCTTTACTGGAGAAAACGTCATGAGACAAAACGATGAGGGACTATTTCCCGCACTCGAAGCCGCCCTCAAGGCGGCTTCTGAACCACTGGACTGTCAGACTTTGTTCGACATGCCACAAATTAAGAAGCATGCGGCTTCGGTCAACCGGGTGTCTGACTACTTGGGCGGTCTTTGGCGAAAGGGCCAGGTGGTTCGACTGCCTGCCCCGAAGTCTGAGAACAGTCGTGCTCGATGGACGTACGAATGGAAGGGCCAGAAGGGTCCGAAGATTCACGGCATCGAGTACACACCGAAGATCATGGTGGACCGCCCGACGGTCTTGATAACTGAGGAGGGGAAGACCATCACGTTGGAGTTCCCGGGCCTCGTCATCCTGATCAAACAAACCTGAGATCTGGCCTTCGGGCCATTTCTTTAACTATCAAATCGAATATCTATGTTGGATCTGCTGACGATCGAAGAAGACAAAGCTGCAGCTGCGCAGGGGTGGCAACTCTGCCACGTATGGGACCTCGAGACGTGCAAAAACCGGGTGATGGTTCTGGCCAGCCCGAGCGCAGAGGCAGCTGGTCAGTTCGTTGTGAACCAGGCCCGCATGGGTAACGCCCTGGCGCAGAAGGCGCTCTCTTTAATCATGCAGTCGAACCAGAAAGGCTAAGAGATGGCTTGCTCGAATGACGATACGCTTGCTGCCCGGTTCTGGGCAAAGGTCTGTAAATCCGATGGATGCTGGATGTGGACTGGCGCATGCCATCCACAAGGATACGGGCTCATAAAGACTATGACAGGCATGAGCCGGGCACATCGGGTTTCACACTCGTTGAACAACGGCCCAATTACTGACGGGCTCATGGTCCGCCACACGTGCGACGTTCCTGGCTGCGTAAACCCTGCTCACCTTGTGCTGGGGACCGCGAAAGAAAACGTCCAAGACCGTGTCTTGCGGGGCAGAAGCGCTGACCGCCACGGCAGCAAGCACCCGCTTTCTAAGTTGAGCGCGATCATCGTCGCCCACATACGCAACTCGAGTCTTTCTGGAAAAGACGCCGCTGAGATATTCGGCGTTTCCCAAGCGGCGATAAGCAACATCAGAAACAACAAAGCATGGAGATACATATGAGTTTCAAGCCGATGCTGGCGGTGAATGCCGTCATCCCAAAACTACAGTACCCGGTCTACGTGAGCCCCAAACTCGACGGGATCAGATGCGCAATCGTGTCGAGCAAGGCACTGTCCCGCATGCTCAAGCCGATCCCTAACCGGCACATCTACAGCAACCTGAGCAAGGCCATCTTCAACGGGCTGGACGGCGAGCTGATTGTCGGCTCACCGACCAGCAAGACGTGCTACACCGACAGTGTCTCAAACGTCATGTCCTTCGACAAGACCCCTGACTTCACGTACTGGGTGTTCGACCTGCACAACTTCGACGCGGCCTTTGACAACCGTCTGGACGCGCTGCGTGCGGGCTACATGGGCGAGCACCCGTTCATTCGGGTGCTGGAGCAAGCACTGATCCAGTGCGAGGACGATCTGCTCGAATACGAAGCCGAGAAGGTCGAGCAGGGCTACGAGGGCGTGATCATTCGCGCACCTATGGCCCGTTACAAGTTCGGTCGAAGCACCGTGAACGAAGGCGCGTTACTCAAGATGAAGAGGTTTGAAGATGCCGAAGCAATCATTACCGGATTCGACGAAGAGATGTTCAACGGGAACGCCGCCCAGACCAACGAACTCGGACGCACCAAGCGCAGCACCGCAGCAGCCGGGCTGTTGGGTAAAGGGACCTTGGGTGCGTTCCAAGTCCGGGACGTGGTCTCAGGTGTCGACTTTTCGATCGGCACCGGCCTCACTGCTGACGAACGACAGCACTTCTGGAACCGTCGTGACGACTACCACGGAAAGATCGTGAAGTACAAGTTCTTCTCCGTGGGTGTGAAGACAGCACCCCGTCACCCGGTGTTCCTGGGGATGCGCGACGCGAGGGACATGTCATGATCGACGACCTGCATGATTCGTTCGGGCCCATTGACTCACGCGACGTCGTCATCGCCCGCCTCTCCGTCGAGAACGAAGAGCTGAAGCAAAAGTTGGGCAGGGCCATCAACCAGTTGCACCTGGCCCACGAGGCCAGCTCGAAGGCGGCAGCGGCTGCACAGTGGAGGGAGTGGCCATGACCACCACACTTAATAAAGACCAGACCGTGGCCATCGACATCGGCTACCACTGGCAGCCTATGTCCTCGTGCCCGCACAACGTGAAGGTGCAGCTGCTCAATGCTGGGGGCGTGGCTGTCTACGGGGTCTACCACGGAGGCGACAGCTTCTGGCAGATGTGGGCGCCGCTGCCGAGCATGCCGAAGAAGATCTAATCGAATGCCGCAGCGCATCCTGAACTTGCAGGAGGCTGCGGCCTTCCTGCGCATCCACAAAACTACAGCACAGGCCTTGGCTCGTGCCGGCACGCTCCCTGCCATCAAGGTTGGCCGGGAGTGGCGCTTTCTTGAAGAGGCACTGCTATGTCACTTTACCAACCCAAAGACTCCACAGTCTGGTGGGCCAGCATCACGCTCAACGGCGAGCGGGTACGTTTCTCAACTGGAGAATATGATCGCCAAGCGGCGCTCAAAGTCCACGACCAGCGCCGCGCGGCGCAGCACGACCAGCCCAAGCTGAAGGGCACCACATGGGGCTCGGCCGTGATGAAGTGGGTCGGCGCTGAGACGCGCAGCGACTCGGATATTCAGAGCCTGGCCAAGTTCGGTCGGTACTACAAGGACCGCCCGCTCTCTTCGGTCACCGCCGACTCTATCGACGAGGCGCTGAAGAAGTTCGTCAAGAGCGACGGCACCTACAACCGCTATGCCACCACGATCGCTGCGCTGCTCACCCTCTCCAGGCTGAACATCAAAGTGACCCGCCGGCGCGACAAGACTGCCAAGACACGCGACTGGCTGACCCACGAGCAGTGGAAGAGACTGCGCGACGCTTTGCCCCAGCACCAGAAGGCTATGGCCACATTTGCCGTTACGACTGGACTTCGCCAGGCCAACGTGCTGGGGCTTCTTTGGGAGAAAGTCGACCTGGAGCGCAAGCTCGTGTGGGTCGAAGCCGAAGACGCCAAGGGCGGAAAAGCCATAGCTGTACCACTTTCAAAAGGAGCTGTTGATGTACTTCGATCCGCGCAACGCGCGAACCCTATCTGGGTCTTTACGTTCCGGGGCCAGCCGGTCTCGGAAATCAAAACGGCTTTCCAGGCAGCGTGTGTTCGGGCTGGTGTGGGCTCCATCGACCCAGCGTTGGGGGTCTATTCAGGTTTCACCTGGCACGGTCTGCGTCATACCTGGGCCACCTGGCACGTCCAGAACGGCACCCCTCTGGAGGTCCTTCAGAAACTGGGTGCGTGGGCTGACCTTCGCATGGTCATGAGATACGCCCACCACAGTCCTGGCCATCTGGCTGGGTATGCAGACAACTTAGGAGATGAAGAATGAACATTCCCGATGGAGACCATGTGCTCACCCAGGACGCAGGCTGGTTCGATGTGAGCGGGTTCACCGTCCGCATCATGACGGCCAACGAGGGCGTCGTCGTTGACATTTACGACGGGGTCGTTGCCAAGACGGGCGACTTCGATGCTGCGCTGATGGCGTCCACCTACGTGTACATGAGCGACCTGGCGGTCAACCAAGAAGAGAACAATGAACCCGACGACCTGTTCGCAGATGGCGATGCTCTGGCCTCGGCCGGGCACGGTACTGACGAGGACTACGGCTCACCGGAGGACATGCTCTAAACCATGACCAACTATGTACATAGACCGTGACATCTTAGCCCGTTCGTACACTTTCTAACGCCTCTCTAATTTCGAACCGCGAAGTCACCACAAACAAAAACCCCATGTAAGTCGTTGATTTACATGGGGTTTCTGGTAGGCGCGATTGGACTCGAACCAACGACCCCCACCATGTCAAGGCGCCGGGGGCCTTCTGCGAGGCCCTATCCATGCGGGTTTCAAGCATCTATGTACAGATGCCCAAGACCCGTCGGTCACGGTGAGACTTTAGAGCGGCTCCTTTTATCACTCCGCATTATATGCGGCAGCTGGAGCCCATCATCCACACCTACCACTTCACACGGGTGAGCAGCAACTCAAAGACGGGCCCGATACCCGTCACCACATCAAGCAAGTCCACGTGTCCATCGACCTGTCAGCTCAAGGGCAACGGCTGCTACGCAGAGAGTGGCCCGCTGGCGCTGCACTGGCAACAGGTCTCCGACGGACGCCGTGGCGGCACGATTGAGGAGCTGTGCGACAGCATCCGCAAGCTGCCACGCCATCAGCTGTGGCGCTGGGCGCAGGCCGGTGATCTGCCCGGCGATGGGCAGGAGCTCGACGCCGACGCAATGGAGCAGCTCGTGCATGCCAACCGCAATCGCCAGGGCTTCGGGTTCACCCACTACGACCCGATGGTGATGAGCAACGCCGAGATCATCTACAAGGCGAACATGGAAGGCTTCACCATCAACCTGTCAGCGGACTCTCTGGAGCGAGCCGATGAGCTGGTGGCCTACAACGTCGGCCCAGTCGTCACGATCGTGCCGATCGGAACCACGAAGCCGATGCGCACGCCGGACGGTCACTTCGTGGCCATCTGTCCAGCCACTCAGCGCGACGATGTTCAGTGCTCAAACTGCGGCCTCTGCGCACACGCAACGAGGAAATCAATCATCGGATTTCCCGCCCACGGCTCTGGGGCCAAGAAGGCTCAGGTCATCTTCTTTCAACCACAACGAGAACTCAACCATGCAACTCTATAAAACCACTGCCATCGACACCGCCGTCGCCTTCGCTCAACGTCCCGACGTGATCACCTGGCAGGCCAGCCAGACCGACGCCAGCAAGGCGCGCACGGCAGCCAAGGCAGACGGCCGCAAAGCCATCAGCCAGACCGTCGGCGTCCCCACGGCCAAGGGTCCGCTGCTGGCGTGGCTGAACGAGAACGTCAAGGCATGACGCGATGAATTTTCAACCACTGTTCACGACCTCGCGTGTGGTGGTTGCGCTTTACCGCACAATCTCCACCACCGTCCTCCTCTACTATCTCGTCAAGCGGATGAAGGAAGGACGCCAACATCGCCGGCACAGGCAGTTTGATTAAGGACATGTCATGGATGAAAAACTTATCGTCGGCGCCATCTGGGGCGTCATGCTCGTCATCATGGTCTTCGCCTACAAGGGCGTGATGGCGGTAGCCAAGTCACAGAGCGAGGGCGCCCGCCGCATCAAGCTCGTGCTGATGGTGGCTGCGTTTTTCGGTGGCGGCGCACTCGCCATCTCGGCGCTCGGCCTCGGCCCTGCATTCTTCCTCGTCGCGATCTTCGGCGTGATCGTTTGGGTCCGGCAAGGCTTCAAGAAATAACCCAACACGCTCCGGCGTGTTTCTCTCAGCGTTCATAGCGCAGCGAACAGCCCCAAACTATGTTTTCAAATGAAACACATTCAGCACGATTTCTCGATTTGTAGGATCGTAGGACAATCCGCAGCTCATCTAGTGTAACAAGTGTAAGACCTCTCTATAGCTACAACTCCCTTTATTACACTTACACTTCTAAAACTATAGTTAGAAAAGAGAGTAGTAGGTAGAGAGAGTAGTTCCTATATAGGGTTTAGGGCCGTAAATTACACGTGTTTCGTAAGCCCTCATTCGCCGAAGTTCGGGTCCGGTTTAGCGTCGCCCTGGTTGAACCACCCCTTGATGAAGGTGTTCGCAGGCAGCGCGTCGATCACGGTGTTGCCGAACTGATGCTTCCCTCCGAGCGTGCTGATCACATCACCGAACTGCTCGAACGTCGGACCTGCCAGTGCGCCCAGCCCCGTGCCGCCACGGTGGATGTTCTTCATCACATCCACACCGAACTGCCCAACCCCGTAGAGCCCAGCTCGCTCGATCCCGTTCTCCAGGTAGTCCGCCGGACCCCAGCCGGCCTGCCACGACGGCTGACCGCCGGCGTTGACCAGCATGCCCTTGGCAAAGTCCGCCGCCATCATGATCGGCACGTAGCTGGCCAGCGCCATCGCTGGTGTGTAGTTGCCTTCGCCGACCTCGTGCATCACGCGCGCCAGGATGGTCTTCTGGAAACTGAACACGAACTGCTTCAGGTGGCTGATCAGCGCGAAGCGCGGGTCATTGAAGTAGATGGGCTTGTCGGCCGCGTCAGGCCGTAGGATTGCACCGTCCACCCACTGGTTGATGGCGGAGTGGACCCGGCCTACCTGCTCGGGGCTCAGCCCCTCGGCCTCGGTCAGTGCGATACGGTCGCCACGCTTCTTGATGTCGCCGGCCTCGATGCCCAGCTCCTTCATGAAGCGCACGCTGTGCGGCGAGGCCTTGCCGTCGGCATGGTGTGCCAGGAAGTTCAGCGACGCTTCTGTGGCGCCGATGCGGAAATTCCGGTTCAGCCCTTCGACGAAGTTCGCCTTGAAGAAGAAGTTGTTCATCTTCTGTGCCGTGCCGCCCACCATACCCTGGCTGAATACATCGCCCATGGCGTGACTCACCATGGCGCTCTCGACCACGCCCGTCAGCTCGGCGATGCGCGTGCCCTCGTCGTGGGCCTCGCCGTCCTTGCTGAAGGTCTTCGTGATCCCGACCATGCCGCGCTTGAACGTACTGAACGCGTCGCGCACAGACCCGCCGCGCACCACGGTGCCAGCCGGGTCGATCAGCATGCTGAACGCCGCTGTCGGTAGGAGCCGGATGTTCTGGTACACGATCATGTTGCCCGTGATGCGGCGCAGCGTGGGGTTCATGCCGTCACCCAGCGTGCCGTCCACGCCCTTCATGTACTTTTCGGCCAGGTCCAGGTCGTCTTTCGTGGCGCCCTCTTTCTTGGCCTGGACCAGCAGAGCCTCCAGCTTGCCACCACCCAGTCTCCGGGTCCATTCAGCCTTGCGCGTGGCCTGCTGGGTGTAGGAGCTGAGGGTCTTCATCAGATCCTTCTCCATGAACTGCGCGGAGTCTTCAGGCTTGATGAAGTCCAGCAGGCGCTGCTTGCCGAACTGCATGCCCGGCTCCGTAGACTCACGGCTCTCGATGCCCAACTCGCCGCCGCCACGGGTGATGAGGTTAGACAGCAGGCCGTCAGCGGAGCCCTTCATCTCACCGGAGCGGATGTAAGGCTCCAGCATGTCGCGGAAGGCCTGCCGGTTCTTGCTGATGTAGTGGGTGTCCCACACGCGCGGGAAGTAATCTGGCCCGAGGTCCCCGACGTTCACGCCTGCCTTGACCATGTAGTCGCGCAGGCCCTGGAGGTGGTTCTTGATCACCGCTGCCGTGTGGCGCGTGGCTGCGTCGCCGCTTGGGATGCCGCTCTGCAGGCTCTCCATGGCGTCGTGGAGGTGGACCTCAGTGGCGTCGCCCAGTGCTGCGCCCAGCGCATTCATGGACTTCGTGTTTGCGGCGCGGGACTCAGGGATGAACCCTCGGTCGCCGCCCCGGTCATCGAGGTGGTCACGCTTGAGAATGTCGGCCAGCCGGTTGATCGACGGGATGCCTGTGTCGCGCAGCCGCGCGCCGCCGGTGCCCACGATCGAGTCGGCCATCTTCAGCAGCGGCTCGGTGAAAGACTTTGCTGTCTCCAGGATGCTCGACCGGTGGGTCTCCATCATGTTCGCGCGCATGGCGCTGGGGCTGCTCATGTCCCGGGCGTACTCGCCCTGGTGGAAGTAGTCCATGATGTGCAGCGCGCGCTCGTCGTTCGTCCAGAGGCCCAGGGTCTTGTGGATGAAGTCGCTGATCCGCTGGAACATGTTGCGCGCGCTGATCGAGGTCTTGAACCCAGCGGGGTCCATCGCCCAGTGCTGGTACATGTAGGCTACGCGCTCCTCGGGGTCCTTGAGCTGGCGCAGGACTTCGGGCTGGTTCTTGTATTTCTCTTCGAGCTGGCGCAGCATGCCCTCGCTCGATGCGGCCTTCTCCAGGACGCCGATCACGTCGTGCGCGCCAGCGTCGCGCATCTTGCCGATGAAGCCGTGAAACGACTCATGGAACGCCGTACTCATCGGGTTCAGCGCATGGACGCTCAGGCGGATGATGTCTTTGGGCGACATCTTCGTGAAGTCACCGGCGTGGCTCAGGTTCTTCCACTGGACCTCAGCGGTCTTGCCCAGGACCTTGTCGATGTGCGCCTCGACCGCTGCGCGCTGCGCGGTGTTCCAGTTAAGGGGGTCGGTCGTGGAGCGGTCGAACTTCACGTAGTTCGTCTTGATCTTGCTGTCGTCGTAGATCACGTGGTTACGAAACTCTGTCCCCCTGCCCCCGGCAGCGTCATACGTGTGGCCGAGGATACCCGCCTTCTGTAGGGCGTCGGAGGCTTTCGCTTGTGAGCCAAGGCGCTCAGCAAGGGCCTCATATACTCGCCCGCCTGATGTCAGGGATGCAATCCGGGCGAGGGCTTCATCTTTCGATGGGTAACGGCCCCATTCCACTTTTCCTTGTGACTCTACCCCCGCCAAAACCATTGGCTTACCGTTCTTGACACCGACGACCATCGTCAGTTTCTTATCGCCGAGGAACGATAGCGTTTGGATCTCCCCACTGTCCATTCCCCACGCGACGCGTTGGTGTTCGGGCAACGGGTACGTTCCTGTCAGTTTCGACGCGAGATCTTTTTCGACTAGCCCGCTGAGGGCTTCTTTCACATGGGCGCTCTGCTCGCTCATGGGCTTGTTCCAGTCCATCATGTGCTCGGGTTTGATGTCCACCGAGACATGATAGGTAGGTGAAACCTCCCCTGTCAGTGCAGAGCCGGTCATCCGTTTCAGTTCACGGATGGAATCCCAGATAAATTGGTTGTCATAATCGTCGACTTCCGACATCCCCTCCTTCAGGCTCTCAATGGCGTACTCTCGGATGTCTTCCGGGGTAGCGCCTTTCCCTAGACCCTCGCGGGCCTCCAGGAGAGCATCGTGCATGCGCCCATCGCCGAAGTTTTCACCTGCCCCACCGCTGAATTGCTTCTTATAGCTCTCGTGCACACCATCCGCTGTCGACAGATATGTCCCCGCGCCGAACGAGGCGTTCCCCTCGCCCTTCCCTTGGTGGGAGCGCCAATCGAACACGCCTTCATGTTTGTTTGGGCTGTCGTGCGTGGCAGCGAAGCCCTCGTTCCCCAGTTCATCATGGATCACCGTGGACTCGTAGCTGTACTTCCGCGTCTGCAGGCCCAGCGCCACGTCCGGATCTTTCACCAGCTCCGTCAGCCGGTCGTTGGCAATCTTCAGGGCCTCGCTGTCAGGTGCCGTGGCGGCCAGGTGCTCAGCCGCGCGCTGAAGGCCCTTGGCGTCGTCGCTCTTGGCCAGCTCCTCGTGGAGTGCCTTGTCACCAGAGAGCGCCCGTTCCGTGAGCGCCGCCTTCTTGGCGGCTACGGCTTTTGGGCTGGGGGCGCTCCCCTCGAATCCGGCCAGAGAGGCGTCGCCCTCCAGCACGGACTTGGCCTTCGTGATCAGCCGGCCCAGTGCTGACTTACGGTCGCTGAGCTTGTCCTGGAGGTCATAGTTGTCGCCGCCCTTCACCTTGTCATACTCTGCGTTGACGCGCTCGAGCTGGCTCCTTGCCCAGTCCATGTGCCCCTGCGCTGCGTCGGGGGTGTAGTCCGCCGGCGGGTTATCTAGGTAGGCCTGGCGCTTGGCGATGGCAGCCTCAAGAGGGGCGGCCTTGGTAGCGCGCACAGCGTCGCCCCCGGGGGCAGAAGTTTGCTGGCGCATCCGTTCGCCGCCCAAACCAGTGGTGACGAAAGTGCCATCCCCAAGGTCCATGGAGGAGCCGGTGAGCCGTGGTTCAGTCGCCGTACGCTCAGTAAATACGTTCAGCTCGCTCGCGCGACGCTCGCGCGCAGCAGTGGATTCCAGCGTGCCCGGCTTGCCCAACGGCCCGGCCTGGTTGCGCACGCCCGCATCGGCGGCTCCCGTCGCGCCGGTCCGCACTTCTTTGCCAGGTGCGACGATCCGGTCAGCGTACTTCTTGGCCAGCTCGTTGATGGTCTGTGCTGCCTCGCCCACCGTCTGGTCGGCCAGGCCGTAGAAACGGCGCTTGTCGGCGGCGGACATCATGTCCACGCCTGCCTTCAGCTTCTCCGCGCGCGCCACGATCTTCTTCGCAGGCGCGCTGCTGGTGTCGGCCCACTTCATCACGGTCTGAGTCAGTTTGTTGCGCAGCAGGCCCTCGGCCTTTGGGATGTTCGGGTTCACCCACTGGCCAGAGCCGTCCATGTTCGAGTTGTTCTGGAGGTCAGGGCTGCCACGCGTGTCGCGCCGGTCGCCCATCAGCTCCTTGCCGGTCTTCTTGGGCAGCTCGACGCCATCACGCACGCCCTTGTTGAAGATCCCGGTGTCGCCTGCGTCGCCCAGCCCCGCAGCGGCCAGGTGGATCTGGTCGTCCTTGCCGATTTCGGTGCGGCTCTGACCGAAGTCAGCTTCAGCCCCACTGCGGTCGAAGGTGCCCTCTGCTGCGCGGCGGTCGCGGTTCTGCTGGCGGATGCCCTCTTTGCCTCGGGGTATGCCGCCAGCGGCCTGCTCAGCGTTGTACGAGCGCCGGGCGCTGTCGCGTGCTGCACCCTGGTCGCGCACGTTGATGCCGCCGTGGTCGTTGCCCGACAGCAGCTGCATCGCGCCGGCCTTGGTCAGGTTGCCGCCTGCGTCGTAGTTGGGGTTGTTGTTGCCGTCAAAGGGCGTGACCTCGTTGTCGTAGTAGGCGTCGGCGTTCTGGCGGCGCTGGCTGCGCGCGCGCGGGGCGTTGCGGTCAGGGACCACTTCGCCGCGTGGGCCCATCTCGCCGTTCGACGGGGCGAAGTTGCTCGGGCCTGCGGGCTCTGCCCTCATGTCGCCGTCGCCCAGCTCCCGTGCCTTCTCGAAGTCCATCAGGTCCTGGACTTGTTTCAGGATGGCGTTGCGCTCCTTACCTGCCGTGCCCTTGAAGGCTTCCCGCAACGCAGCCAGCTTGGCTTTGCCGGACTTGCTCATGCGGTCCTCGGCCGAATTCGACACGACCCGCTGGGCCTCGCCCCATAGCAGCGGCTTGTTGCCCACTGTGCCGATGCGGGCGTTGTCTGGGATCGGGAACGTGCCGAACTGCTCCATCAGCTGGGCCACGCCCTCCTTGAACGCCTCGACGGTCTGCAGCTCGTAGTTCGCCGGTGTAGGCTTCTCGAACTTGTCGCGCATCTTTGCGCGCATCGTGGACGCGATCCGCATGGCGTCCAGGTTGTACTCACCAACCTTCAGCTTACTCGGGCTGGCCGAGTAGTCTTTCGTGTTGTGCTTCATCGCAGCCAGGTCGGCGTCGTTGAACTCGCCTGGGTTGTCGCGCTTCTCAACCACGATGTGGCCGTACCCGTCTTCACCGGGCATCCGCTCAAAGCGCACGTCGTGCTCAGGGTACTTCGCCTTCAGGTCCATCAGGTGTTGTTTGGCATACGGGCTGCCCTCTTTCAAGGCTGCGCCGTTGATAACGGACTTGCTCTTGCCATTCACGTCTGGGGCAGTCAGGCCGAACTTCATCTGGTCGCGCGGCGCGGGGTCCACGCGGTTGCCCTGCTCGTCGAAACCACCCTCGGAATCTTCGACCATGTTCCCAGCCTCGTCCAGCTTCACTGGCGCTTCGTGCATCGCCGTGTCCTTGGCCTTCTGCTTCACGTGCTTCTGCACCAGCGCAGCAGCGTCGTCGGCGTTCTCGCCGAAGCGCTGGCGGTACACCTCGCGCATGGCGTTGTTCACCGCCGTGTCTTTTGCCGTCAGCCCCTGAGCGCCCAGCCCCTGAGCGCCCTCGCCCCGCATGTGCTCGCCGTTGGCATGAGCCGTCAGCAGCCCAGTCAAGCTGCTCATATCGTGGATGTTGTCGTGCGCTGCCTGCGCCTCTGGGGTCATCAGCGCATGGAGCTGCTCACCGATGTCGCCGCCCTTGTTCTGTACGTCGGTCAGAGCGTTCAGATTCTTGAAGTACGCCTCGTTCTGGTCAGGTGCGTCGGTGCTGGCCAGCGCGCGGCGTAGAGTGTTGATGACTCCGTCGGTATCTCTGCCCAATACGCTGTGAAGACTACTGACCACCTCGGGGTCCAGTGGGCCCTTCGACATCTGGTCCAGTACCACGCGCAGGCTGGAGCCGAGTTTGTTGATCGCGTCGCTGTTCTCGAACAGCTCAGGGCGACGCTTACCCAGGCCACTGTCCTGGAGAGCGCGCAGGATGGCCTGCTGGGTGTCTGAGTAGTCGAGGGAGAACTTCGGCGGGTCGGGAATTTGACGACGCGGATTCGCATTGGCGATCTGCTGGTCCCATGCGGCGGAGGCATCGACCTTCGTGGCGCCCTTGCCGATCAGGTCGTCCATGAACGCCTTGCGGTCGTTGATGGTGGGCTTGGGCGCTGCGGCTTCCGATGTTGGGTTGCCGAGGTCGATCTCGGCAGCCTTCGGCTTCATGAAGTCGCTGTCTACGCCGTACTTCTTGTTGATCGTGTCAGCCAGGTTGCTGATCTGCCCGACAGCAGCCTTGCCCAGGTCATAGACCTTCTTCAGCGCAGCCATGGCCTGTGCCCCGCCCTCTTCCTTAATGTTCCCCATGGCCTCGACCACGGCAGCGCGGCGCTCGGGGGTAAGCCCCTTGTCGGTCAACATCTGGTTCGCCCACTCCGACGCAGCCTTGACGGCCTCGTTGTTCGAGAAGTCGAACATCTCCTTCGCCTTCGCGCCCGTCGCCTGGGCATACGCCACCGGGTCGACACCGAGTGGCTCGCCATTCATGACCTTGTTGACCAGGCTGGAGGTGTTGTCCACACCCTTCTGGACGGCCTCGGATGCACGGTCATACAGATCCGCGACCTTCTGCCCCGGGGCCGTTTCGGCTGCAGCGTCCACCGCCCCGCCCACTTTGGCCTTGGCGGCGTCGTACACGCTGCCCACGCCGTCTGCTACAGCCCCGCCAGCAGCCCGCGCGCGCCCGCCAAGCGCCGCTACGGCCCCGGAGGGTACGTGCATAGCGCCCATGGTCACGCCGCCGTCCAGCGCAGCTTCCCCGGCCCGGCCCCAGTCGGTCGGAGTATTAGGGTTAACCCCTTGTTGTGTCAGGACGTCTGCGCCTCCCATGCCGGCAGCACCGGTGACAGCGCCCTGGGCCACGTTGCCCAGGAAGCTCTTGCCTAGCCCCTTACCCAGCACGCCGCCGATGGGCGCGCTCATGGCAGCGGCGCTGCCCACGCCGTAGACCCCGGCGCGCAGCGCGCGGTCGCCAACAGCCTGCGCGCGTAGCGTCGGGTCTGCCTGCTGCTCCTGGTCGATCTGCCCGATCTGGTTCGGGGTCATGGCCAGCGTGCCACCGACGAACGGGTTCCCGGTCAGCGCGGTGCCGATAGCGGCCTCACCCACGACCGGCGCCATCTCGCCCACTTTCCCAGCGCCCCAGCGCAGTGCCTGGCCCAGGCCGTGCACGTGTGCCCAGTCCTGGGACTCAGGAGCGAAGGCTTCGGCCGAGTGACGCAGGTCAGCAGCCGTGCCGCGTAGGCTCGTGGCTGCACCGTTGAAGCCCAGCGCCTCAGCACCCAGCCCTCCGGCCTGCGCCAGGTTCGCGCCTGCGTCGCGCAGCCCCCGGCTGAAGCCCTTGGAGGCCTCGCCGCCGATGGAGGTGTCTTCTGGCAGTGGGGCGGCGGAAGGGCCGAGGGGAGTAGAACCGAAGGGTGCGTAAGTAGTCATATCAGTGTGGCGTTAGGATGTCGAAGTTGGCGTTCTGCTGACCGCCCATGCCGAGGGTGCTGTTGACCTTGTCGATGTAGCGGCCAGGAATGACAGTCTTTTTTCCGCCGCCCTCGTCCACCACATAGTCGCCTGAGGAATTCTTCTGCATGCTCGTCACAGGCGCGTCGGAGTGGACAGCGCTCGTACCGACAGGCCACCAACTCGGCGTAGCTGAACTGTTGATGATGTCGCGGACCTGCATCCCCGCCACGTGCTTGCGGATGGCCCCCTGGCCTAGCGTGCCTAACCCTTGGTGCTGAATGCCCATCAGTTCACTGCGTGCCTGAGCGTCGTTCGGGTTCTGCTGGAGGTGCACCTCAAGCGCCTGTTGGCGGTTTCCCACCAGGGCATTCAGGCCTGTCATATACCGGGCGGTCGTGGCCGTATCTGGTTTGCCATCTGCGCCGCCTGGGATCATCCCGGCAATCTGGTCGCCCACGTTCTTCTGTGCTGTCGTCTTGACGTCGAAGTCCTGCTTGTCGTTGGCCTGGCCGAACTCAGCGCGCTTCCAACCATCGTCGTAGGCCAGCCGGCTACGAGCTGTCTGAGCGGAGAGCTGATGGCCGTAGGTGGCCGCGTCGTACTGGAGCTGGTGTCCGCGCAGGTCCGTGGCGTTCCTGTTCATGCCGACCTGCACCTGTGCCCGGTTCGTCATGCCGTTGCGCAGTGTCTCGGCCTGATCCTTACCCTGCTGCAGCTCACGCCCGTCGAGCCCTGCGAGCGTCTGCGATGCCACGGCCTTCTGAGCCCGGGCGGCGGGGTTGTTGATGAACGAGGACATGGTGACCTCAGCCGCTTGGCGGCGGCGGTCATTGTCCCAATCGTTTTTGATGGCCTGGTTCTTCTGCCATTGCGCCGAGCTGTTCGCGGCCTCAGCGCTGGCGCGGTCAGCCTGGCTCCGGTTGACACTGGCGATGTCGGCCTGAGTGAGGGCGTCTCGGTCGGCTTTGCGCTGGGCCCAGATCGCTGGAGTGTCTGGGTTGCGTAGGGTCGGCGTACTGGACTGGTCAGGAGTGAACCGTCCGGGGTCGTTGCCCGGCATCGTGGCGTCAGCGCCTGGGACGTTGGCTGTGGGTGCGGGCGCGTGGCCTGCAGCAGTCTGGGCGCGCAGTGACGCTGCAGGGTTATCGTTCTGCTGGATGATGTCGCGGAAGTTTCCGCCAGGGAGCGACAGGTCGCCCTTCCCACCGAACATGCGGGACACTCCGTTCACGGTGTCGAGCGGCGCATCGCCGATGGCTGCACCGAAGTCAGACATCACCCCGGCCCCGCGCACGAGCGTATCCTTCAGGACAGAGCTGCCCGCCTCTTTCGGGTCCATCATCAGGCGACGGTAGTAGTCCTCGGTCGGACGACCGAGGGAATCAGCCGCTGATCCGATAGCGATCCCTGCAAGTGCGCCAGCTGCGGCACTCGGGCGCCCACGTAGTCCGGCAGAATCAGCTGCGTCCGAGACAGCCCGCCCTGTCGCCTTCCCGGCGTTGTATGCCGAAGACCCTGGTG
>CAIKUF010000106.1 GCA_903830565.1 uncultured bacterium
CGCCATTCACAGCATCGGGAGGTCAGCACAGCCAAGTCAAGAACTACACTTATCCACAGCCGAACCTCTCAAGGTCGGCTTCCACCCCTGGCTCAATATTCGGTCGGCACGGTGGCTCAAATTTGGATCGGCGCCGACAGCCAGGATGAGCTTCTGCGCGTGCGGAAAGGTCTGCAGCGTGCAGACGATGATCGGCGTGCCTGCCAGCATCGCCTCGGCCAGTTGCTGGCTCTTGGGCACGCTCGACGATTCGTTGTCGATCGCCCGCACGACGCCCGTCTGGTGCTCGATCTGCGCGATCGCGTCCTGCAACTGCTTGTCGAGCACCGTGCGGTCGGTGACGACGATCACGCTGTGGAAATACGGCTCGCCGTCGGGCCGGCGGATGCGGATCAGTTCATGCGCCGTCCACGAGATCGTGTTCGTCTTGCCCGAGCCGGCGCTGTGCTGGATCAGGTAGGGCTGGCCGGCGCCCTCGGCGCGCACCTTATCGACGATGGCCGTCACGCCCTCCCACTGGTGGAAGCGCGGGAACACCTGCGTCTCTTTGAACTCGCTGCGGCCCTGCGCGTCCTGCACCTGCCGGCGCTCGAAGAGCACGAAGCGGTGGAAGATGCGCAGCCAGTTGTCGCGCTGAAGCACGCGCTGCCACAGGTAGGCCACCGGGTAGGTGCCGGCGTCGCCCGGCGGGTTGCCGGCCGCGCCGTCGTTGCCGCGGTTGAAGGGCAGGAACACGGTGGCCGCACCTTCAAGCTGGGTCGTCATGCGGATGTCGCTGTCGCTCATCGCGAAGTGCACCACCGCGCCGCGGCGAAAGGCCAGTAGCGGCTCGGCGCGACCGGTCTTCTCGTTCTTCGGCGGCCTGTCCTGCCGGTACTGCGCCATCGCCGCCTCCACGCGCTGCGTGAAGTCGGTCTTGAGTTCCACCGTGGCGACGGGAATGCCGTTGACGAAGAACGCGAGGTCGATGCGGTCGGCCTTGTCCAGCGAGTAGGCCAGTTGCGCCACCACGCGCAGCCGGTTGGCCTGGTAGCGCGCGATGACGGTCGCGTTGCGCGCGTCCTCGGGCAGCGGCTGGCTCATCGCGATCGCGCCGCCGCCCGCCACCGCGAAGCCGCGGCGCAGCACGTTCACGGTGCCGGCGCTCTCCAGCGTCTTCGTCAGCCGGTCCAGCAGCGCGGCCTCCGTGGCGGCGCCGTTCAAGCGTTCGAGCTTCTTCCAGGCTTCAGGCTGGCTATCCTGAACCCAGCCGACCACGTCCTCGGGGTAGAGCGCACGCGCGCGGTCGTAGGCGGCCGGGTCGCCGACCCGCCAGCCGGCGGCGGCCAATTGCCGGACGATGTGGCGCTCGAGTTCGCACTCGTGGTGCACCTTGCTCATTCGCGTTCCCCTTGCTCGGGCTGCGGCTCGGGCGGCGCGAGCAGTGCGCGTTCGCGGTCCAGTTCGGCCCGCAGTTCTTCTTCGCTGGGCAGCACCAGCCGGTACTTGCTGGCGAACAGTTGCTCGTTGCCGGCCAGCACCGAGTAGCGCACCACCGACGCGTCCCTCTCGGCGCACAGGATGATGCCCACCGCCGGGTTGTCGCCGGGGTTGCGGCGCATGTCGTCGTACATCCGAACGTACATGTCCATCTGCCCGATGTCCTGGTGCGTCAGCTTGCCCGTCTTCAGGTCGAACAGCACGAAGCACTTGAGCAGGTAGTTGTAGAAGACCAGATCGACGTAGAAGTCCTGCGTCTCGGTGCTGATGCGCTGCTGGCGGGCGACGAACGCGAAGCCCTTGCCGAGCTCGAGCAGAAAGCTTTGCAGCTTGTCCATCAAGCCCTGTTCGAGCGTGGATTCGAGCAGCCGTCCGCCGTCCGGCAGGCCCAGGAACTCCAGCAGCACCGGGTCGCGCACGAACTCGCGCGGCGCGGCCTGCAAGGGCGCCAGCAGCGCTGCGGCCTCCTGCTCGACGGCCGGCTTGTCGGTGCTCAATAGCAGGCGCTCGTGGTAGAGCGTGGCGATCTGCCGGTCCAGCGCGCGCGAACTCCAGTTCTGCGCCGCGGCCTCGTCCATGTACCACCGGCGCGAGGCTTCGCTCTGCACGCGCAGCAGCGAGCGGTAGTGGGTCCAGCTCAATTCGCGACGCAGCGCGTCGCGAATCGGGAAGGCCAGGTAGAAGCCGCGCATGTGCCGCAGGTTGGTCGCATCGAACCCCTGGCCGAACTCGGCGGTCAGCGCCCGGGCGAGCGTGGGCAACAGCCGTTTGCCGTAGGCGGCGCGCGCCGCGCCGCCCTGCTCGAAGTCGACGATGTGGCGGCCCATCTCCCAGCAGGTTTGCACCTGCACCGCGTCCACCGCGCCCAGCGCACGCTGCCGCGCCGCGCGCACCAGCGCCGCCAGTTCGGCCAGCAGCGGCTGCAAGGCGGCGTCGGGCGAGGGTGCGTGCTGCATCATGCGAGTGCCTCGGCGGGGACTTCGGCGCGCACGTCGATCTGGCCGGTGACGGCGGCGGTGATGAGGGCGGCGCGGCGCTCCTTCAGCAGCGAAACGCTCTGCTCGGTCTTGCGTCCGAGGGCTTCCATCACGTTTAGCGTGCGGCTGACATGCTCAAGAATCGCCTCTTGCTCTGCAGTCGGCGGCAGAGCAAGCCGGAACTCGCTGAGGATTTCGCAGTTCAGCGCAGCTTGATTGCTACCGCGCCCTGCTTCCCTGACCCATTCGTACGCCGCCTCCAACACATGCAGCAGATAGTTTGGAAGCAAGCACGGTCCGGGGCGAATTGCCGCCAGATTCTGATTGATGGTCGCATCAATCTTGAGGATCGCTGCGAGTCCCCGTGTCTTTCCTTGACCGATCATGCCGACGACGACGGTTTCCATGGGAAGCAACCGCAACGAGCACGACCGCAACGCCAAGTCGGTAATGAACGCGGTCGCTTCGGTTACGAACTTCTGGTTAACCTCGCCGGACCCTAGCCAAGGGACCGTGCCTTCTGCCCAGAACGAGTCGTTCTCACGACTCGGAGTCGTCCCGTTTTCAACGGTGGCGAAGTGACCCAAGCGGGACACCACCCAATGCTCCGGTACGTCGCCGATCCACTCTACGCCCGAGTTCTTCATCGTCACGCCGACGCCGAAGCCTTTGGTGGCGGCGCGAACGATCACCGCCCGCCGCTTCTCGCGCAGCAGCTCGATGAAGCGAGTCTTCTTCTCGATCAGGGCGTCGATGCGGGCGGTTGCACGGTCGAGGTGCGCGACGATGGATCGCAGCTCTGGCTGAGGAGGGATAGGCACCTTCTCGGATAGAACCTCACCCGACGACAGGTGCTTGACGGTTGTCGAATAGGCCGTGTCGTTGATGATCTTGAGCGGCGTTGGCAAGGCGTAGAGGAGAAAGCGGGTGCTGTCGGCATCTGCCCCTCGAAGGGCGCAGACGCGCTGATTCAACTTCGCCGGTCCGTCGGTCCAAATGACCGCATTGAAGTCGCCATCCATGCCCACCAGCACGTCTCCGTCGCTGACGATGGCAGTAGGAGGGCACGGCTCGTCCGTATAGACGTAGGAGTCGACCGGCGACAGATCGCGAATCCGGACCAGGCGCTCACTCGCAGTGCCTTCGGGTGCAAATCGGCCCGAGTCGAACGAATAGCCGTTTCGGAGGAGGTACTTCATACGCACCGGCTCGACGGCCCAGTGCTCGGGAACTCGATCCATCCACGCTGCGCTCACCGCTTTGTAGCGCATGTACGGCCTGTATCGCATCAGGTAGTGACCTCGCCCAGCAGCGCCGCAATCTCCGCCTCCACCGCCTTCAAGTCCGCGTCGATCTCCGCGAGCGCCCGCGGCGGCACGTACTTGTAGAAGTAGCGGTTGAAATTGATCTCGTAGCCGACGATGCCGACCAGCCCGTCGCTCGCGTCCTTCTTGCCGCGGTCGATCCAGGCGTCGGGTACATGCGGCAGCACCTCGCGCTCGAAGTAGTCGTCGATGCGCTGCGTCAGCGGCACGTTCTCGTACTCGCGCAGGTCGCCGTCGGGCATGACCTCGCGTTCGGCGTCGCGCACCGGCTGTGCGGCCGGGTCGCGCGTGCCCAGAGAGTCCAGCACCGCCTTGCGCGTGCCCTTGGCGAGCTTCTTGACCTTGGCCGCGGCGAGGAAGGCGTCGAGGTCGTCGAACGCCCCCGCGCCCTTGAGCTTGGCGAACAGCTCCACGTGGTCCGATCCCTTGGCCGCGGCATACGCCGTCAGGCTCGCATCCGTGACCTCGAAGCGCAGCCGCAAGGGCCGCTCGACGGTGATGCGCCGGTAGCCGAAGTCGGTGCTGTCGAAGAGCTTGCTCGTCTCGCTGTCGGCGCAGGCTTCGTGCCAGCGCGCGATTTCGTCGATCTGCTCCTGCGCGATCAGCTTGCGTTTGCTGCCCAGGCTCTTGCGCATGGGGCTGCTCATCGCGCTGGCGTCGATCAACTGCACCTTGCCCTTGCGCTCTGGCGCCTTGTGGTTGGACAGCAGCCACACATAGGTGCCGATGCCGGTGTTGTAGAAGAGGTCGGTCGGCAGCGCGACGATGGCCTCCAGCCAGTCGCTCTCCAGAATCCAGCGCCGAATCTCGCTCTCGCCCGAACCGGCGCCGCCGTTGAAGAGCGGCGAGCCCGAGAGCACGATGCCGATGCGCGTGCCGCCTTGCTCCACCGGCTTGCGCTTGCTCAGCAGGTGCATCAGGAACAGCAGCGAGCCGTCGCCCACGCGCGGCAGGCCGGGGCCGAAGCGGCCCGCGTAGCCGAGGTTCTTGTGTTCGTCGGCGACGGCCTTTTGCACCATCTCCCACTTCACGCCGAAGGGCGGGTTGGCCAGGCAGTAGTCGAAATGCTCGGCGGGCAGCAGGTCGTTCGAGAGCGTGTTGCCGAGTTTCAGGTTGTGCACCTCGAAGCCCTGGATCAACTTGTCGGCGACGCAGATGGCGTAGGACTCGGGGTTCATTTCCTGCGCATAGGGCACGATGCGCGCATCCGGGTTCCACTCGGCCACCTGCTCGATGGCCGACGACAGAAAGCCGCCGGTGCCGGCGGCGCAGTCGTAGACGGTTCGAATCTGGCCTTCGCCGGTGAGTGCGTCGTGGTCGGTCGCGAAGACGAGGGTCGTCACCAGCCGCACCACGTCGCGCGGGGTGAAGTATTCGCCGGCGTCGTCGTTCGCGGCCTCGGCGAACTTGCGGATCAGGTGCTCGAAGACGAGGCCCATCTCGTGGTTCGACAGCCGCGACGGATGGAGGTCGATGCCGGCGAACTTCTGCGTCACGAGGTAGAGCAGGTTGGCCGCCTCCAACTTGACGAGCCACTGATCGAAGCCGAAGTGCTCGAACACCTGGCGCGCGTTGGCCGAGAAGCGCGACAGGTACTCCTCCAGGTTGGCGCGCGTGCTGGTCGATCCGAGCGTGGCCAGGGTGTAGGTCGAGGTGTTGTAGAAGCTGGCGCCGGCCACGCTTGGCAGCACGAGATCCAGATCCACCGCCGTGCCGGCCAGCGCATGGTGCCTGGCGAGCACGGCGGCGCGGGTCGGCTCGAGCGCGCATTCCAGGCGTCGCAAGACGGTGAAGGGCAGGATGATGCGGCCGAACAGCGACGGCCTGAAGTTGCCGCGCAGTGCGTCGGCCACGTTCCAGATGAAGTCGGCGAGGTTTTGTTGGTTCATCGGGCAGGCGGGCGATGCAAAGCCGAAGCTCAGGCCGCGCTCGGCGCTGGTTGAACGCGCATCGGCGCAGCCTTGAACCGCTGCTGCGCCTGCCACACGTCGTAGGCGCTCTGCTCGGCCAGCCACAAGCGGGCTTCGCCGCCGCGTTCCACGCCCAGCCAGGCTTCGATGCGCAAGGCCATTTCAGGCGAGATCGCGGCCCGGCCATTGAGCACGCGGGACAAGGCCACGCGGGAGACGCCGAGCTGCTGTGCGGCCTGCGTGACCGTCAGATCGAGCGCGGGCAAGACATCGTCGCGCAGGGTCAGGCCGGGATGGGGGGGGTTGAACATGCGTGCCATCGTCTTTGCTCCAGGCTCTCAGTGATAGTCGAGGTAGTCCACCAGCACGACATCCGTGCCGTCGAAGCTGAAGGTCAATCGCCAATTGCCGCTCACCCAGACCGAGAAGTGGCCCTTGAGGTCACGCCCTTTCAGCGCGTGCAGGCCCCATCCCGGAAGGTTCATCCCTTGAGCGTGGGTCGTCTCGTTCAAGCGGCGCAACATGCGGGCCAGCCGCGGGGCATGGGCAGCCTGAATGCCGGCCATGCTCCCGCTTTCAAAGAAGGCTTTCAGGCCCTTGTGGCGGAAGGTCTTGATCACGGGCCGAGTGTATCGCGCAACGAGACAGGATACAAACGCGCCCGAGCCGGCGGCGGCGAGAGCCCCTCTCTCGGCGCGCGAAAAGCGCGTCAGATCACGCCCGCTCAATGTCGCTTCGCGCCGCAGGCGCGCGTTTGGTCGCATCGAAGCTGCGCCGCCCGGCTCACGCCGATAGCCTGCGCATCGCTTGCTGACCCACTTCAAAGGAACCGACCATGCCCCACCTGCATCGCCCGCGCGCCATCGCCGCCGCCATCTCCTGCATCGTCCTTGCCGGCGCGCTGGCCGGCGGCGCCGCCTATGCCGTCGCGCCCGAAGCCGCGTTCGAGAGCGCGTTCCAGACCTTCAACGCCGCATTGGCCGGCAACGAGTCGGCGATCGACAAGGCCGCCGATGCGTTCAACGCGCTGCTCGCCGCCGACCCGACCAACCCGGTGCTGATGGCCTACGCCGGTGCGGCGACGACGATGAAGGCAGGCGCGACGATGCTGCCGTGGAAGAAGATGAGCTATGCCGACGATGGCCTGGCCCAGATCGACAAGGCGTTGGCGATGCTGACGCCGGCCAGCGACGCGCCCATCCAGCACGGCACGCCGGGCACGCTCGAAGTCAAGTTCACTGCGGCGAACACGTTCCTCGCCGTGCCCGGCTTCTTGAACCGCGGCGCGCGCGGCGCCAAGCTGCTGAGTGAAGTGCTGGCGAGCCCCCTGTTTGCCGGCTCGCCGCTGGGCTTCAAAGGCGACGTCTGGATGCGTGCCGCCCAATTGGCAGGCAAGGAAAAGCGCGAGGAGGACGCGAAGAAGTTCCTCAATGAGATCATCGCCCAGAAGGCGCCGCAGGCCGATGCCGCCAGGGCCAAGCTCAAGGAGCTCGCGCAGTGACTTCCGCCGACACTCCGGTGGTCGAGTTGCGCGGCGTGCGCAAAACCTACCGCCTCGGCCAGCATGTGATCCCGGCCTTGCAGGGCGTGGACCTGGCCGTGCAGCGCGGCGAGCTGCTCGCGCTCACCGGGCCCTCGGGCAGCGGCAAGAGCACGATCCTGAACCTGTGCGGCCTGGTCGACACCCCCGACAGCGGCGAGATCCTGTTCGCCGGCAAGAGCGTCGATGGCCTGGACGAAACCGGCCGCACGCTGCTGCGCCGCGACGCGCTCGGCTTCGTGTTCCAGAACTTCAACCTGGTGCCGGTGATGACGGTGGCCGAGAACGTCGACTACCCGCTGTTCATCGCCGGCGTCCCCGAGGCCGAGCGGCGTGAGCGCGTCGCCGCGCAACTGGTGGCCGTCGGCTTGCACGAACACGCGCAGCACCTGCCCGATGCGCTCTCCGGCGGCGAGCGCCAGCGCGTCGCGATCGCGCGCGCGCTCGTCAAACGGCCGCGTCTGGTGATCGCCGACGAACCGACGGCGAGCCTGGATTCGCACACCGCCGACCAGGTGCTCGATCTGATGCGCGAACGCTGCCACGCCGAAGGCGCGGCGTTCGTGATTGCCACCCACGACAGCCGGCTGACGCAGCGCTGCGACCGCGTGCTGGCGCTGCTCGACGGGAGACTGCAATGAGCCCGGCGCCGAGCCGCCTCAAGCCGGGCGCTCGCCCTCGGGGGGGCGACGCGCAGCGTCTTGGGGGATCCCTCAAATGGCTCAAGTTCGCGCTCCAGAACACGCTGCGCAACCGGCGCCGCTCGCTGGTCACGGTGGCGATCGCTGCGCTCGGCACGGCAGCCATCCTGCTCGCCGGCGGCTTCGCGCTGTACACCTATTGGGGCCTGGCCCAGGGCGCCGCGCGTGACACCGGCCACCTGATCGTCGGCCTGCCCGAGCAGTTCACGAAAGAGGAAGACACGCCGCTGCAATTCGGCCTCGATGCTTACGCCGAGCTCAAGGCCAGGCTGCTTGCCGACAAGGCGGTGCGCAACGTGCTGCCGCGGGTGAACTTCAGCGGTCTCATCAGCAATGGCGAGAAGTCGACCGTGATGCTGGCCATCGGCGTCGAACCCGACAGCGAGTTTGCGGTCAAGGGGCCGTTCCTGAAGATGCTCGCGGGCGACGTGATCGCGTCGGACTCCAAGCAGGCCGAGGTGATGCTCGGCGAAGGCCTGGCGAACAGCCTCAAGGCCAAGCCCGGCAGTAGCCTGACGCTGCTGGCCACGACCACCGATGGCGCCCTCAACGCGCTCGACGTGACGGTCAAGGGCGTGTTCTCGATCGGCGTGCCCGAGATCGACAAGCGCATCGTCTACACCGACGTCGCGACCGCGCAGAAGCTGCTGAACACGCAGCGGGTGTCGACGCTCGGCGTGTTCCTGGACAACATCGACTCGACCGATGCGGCGCGTCTGCGCGTGATGGCCGCCAACCCCAAGCTCGGGGTGCAGACCTGGCTCGACCAGGCCTTCTTCTACCAGGCTGTGCGCCAACTCTACAACCGCATCTTCGGCGCCCTCGGGCTGATCATCGGCGTGATCGTCATCTTCGTCGTCACCAACGCGATGGCGATGGCGATCATCGAGCGCACGCGCGAGATCGGCACCCTGCGCGCCCTCGGCACACTGCCGGGGCAACTGCTGCGCAGCCTGGCGCTGGAGGGCATGGTGCTCGGCGGTGTGGGCGCGCTCGTCGGCTCGGCGTTCGCTCTTGTCGTCTCGCTGCTGCTCTACGTCGTGCCGATCGAGATGCCGCCGCCGCCGGGCAGCTCGCGCGGCTACCCGCTGAACATCACCATCGACCCGCTGATGTACCTCGGCACCGCGGTCGCGATGGTCGTGCTCTCGATGCTGGCCTCGGCCTGGATCGCGCGCAAGACCGTCAACAAGCCGGTCGCCGAAGCACTGGCGCACACCTGAACCCGAGGCTCCATCGATGAACAAAGCCACTCTCCAGGCACTCGCCGCCGCGCTGGCACTGGTTGCGAGCCATGCCTTCGCGCAGGACGTCGGTGCCCTGCTCGCGGTGGCCGACAAGTACCGCATGCCGAACGAAAACATGCAGGTCGAGACCCAGGTCATCGTGCTCAACACCGATGGCTCGACGGACAAGGAGCGCCGCTACACGGCCTATGTGCAGGCGGACCACAAGTCCCTCGTGCTGATGCGAAGCCCGGCCGAGATCGGGCAGAAAGTGCTGATGCTGGGCGACGATTTCTGGCTCGTGATGCCTAACAGCCAACGCCCGCTGCGCATTACGCCGATGCAGAAGCTCATCGGCGACGCCAGCACGGGCGACATCGCAACCATGAGCTGGGCCGGCGACTACAGCGGCACCCTCGTCGGCGAAGAGCCCTGCGGCGAGCCGGCGCAGCCTTGCATCCACCTCTCGTTGCAGGCCAGCCGCAAGGGCGTGTCCTACCAGCGCATCGAGCTGTGGATCGGCAAGGCCAGGAGGGAGCCCGTCAAGGCCGATCTCTACGTGCAATCCGACAAGCTGGCCAAGCAGGCGACCTTCGTCCTCGACAAGGCGGCCAAGCCGCCGATGGTAAGCGCGATGGTGCTGCGCGACCAGCTCACGAACAAGAAGGAAACCCAGGTGCGCTACGTTTCGCGCAAGGAGCGCACGGTTCCCGAGGCCTGGCTGAACCCGATGTTCCTGGCGCGCAATCCGGCGTTGGAGTGAGAGCCATGCGGCACGCCATGCTCGCGCCGCTGGCGCTGCTGCTGTGCGCCGCTGCGCACGCCGGCGATTACCAGTTCAGCGGCCAGGTGCAGGCCGTTCTCATCGACCAGCAGCCGGCGACGATAGGCCCGGCGGCTTGGGCCATCGGCATCGACCCGGGCATCGCGACGCTGCCGGCGTCGGGCGGATGGCTGGAGACGCAGTTGCGCCTGATCGGCAACGGCCTGACCGCCAGCGGCACGCTGTGGCAGCAGCGCGAGGAAGGCCAGCCGTGGCAGCACAGCGAGTGGGTCAACGAGCTGTACGTCTCGCACGGCATCGGCGACTGGCAATTCGCGGTCGGCAAGAAGATCGTCGCCTGGGACGTGGGCTACGCCTTCCGGCCTAACGACACGGTTCAGCAGGAGACCCGGCGCACGCTGATCACAAACACGATCCAGGGCCGGCCGATGTTTCTGGCCGAGCGCTTCGACGCCGACACCGCGTGGTCCATCGTGCTCGTCAACCCGACGCATCCGAGCGATGACCGGGGCGCCGAGGAGCCTGCGCTC
>CAIKUF010000107.1 GCA_903830565.1 uncultured bacterium
ACCTCGCCCCAGCCATCGCCGGGCGGCGCCGGCAGCAGGCCGGCCACGACGGCGACATAGCGCTTGTCGACCTCGCGGCGGGCGAAGGCGATGCCGAGCGCGCGTTGCACTGCCGCGCCGCGCGCCATCAGCAGCAGGCCGGAGGTCGCCATGTCCAGGCGATGCACGATCAGCGCGTCGGCGACTTCGGCCTGCACGCGCGTGGCGACGCAGTCCTGCAAATGCGCGCCGCGCCCTGGCACCGAGAGCAACCCGCTCGGTTTGTCGACGACGACCAGCGTGTCGCTGCGATGGACATAGTGCAGCGCCGCGGGCCCCTGCATTCGCGCGCAATCAGAAGCTGTCGATCAGCCCCGCCTGCACCGCAGACTCCGGGCTCGAGCCGGCGGCGCGCACGGCCTGCAAGGCCTCTTCGCGCGGCAGACCGAGACGCTTGAGCAGGCAGGCCGCCGCGGTGCCCGTGCGGCCGATGCCGGCCGCGCAATGCAGCAGGACAACTTCGCCTTCGGCCACTGCCTGCGCGATGCCTTCGATGCCTTCGCGAAACGCATCGACGTTGGCGGAAAGGCCGAAGTCGCGCATCGGAAGGTTCAGCCAGCGCATCGTCAGCGTGCCCTGGCGCAGCGCGGCGTCGTAAGCCGGCGACAGCGAAGCGATCTCGAAGCGCGGGGTCAGGCAAACGACCAAACTCAGTTGCGCGCGCTCGGCTTCGGCGAGGAACGACGACCAGGGTTCGGTGCGCCCGGGCATCGCGTGCAGCCACAGCGCGCCGCGGGCAGTTTCGGGCAATGGAACGGGGCGAAATGGCATGGCGGGAACTTGAAGGCTCGCTGGCATACTAACCTTGCCGCGCCCCGGGCCGTCTTGGAATGCGCAGAGCGACTTGCCGAACATGATCTTGCGCATCGCGACTTTCTTCGCGGCCCGGACTCACGGGGTCGCCCGCGCGGTCGCTCTCGCAAGTCTTGGCGTGTTCGCGCTTCCCGCAGGGGCCGACGACGCCGCTCCCGCCGAGCCGGCAACGGCCGCGCCGCCCGCACCGGCAAAGTCCACCGAACCGACAAAGTCCGCCGAGCCGGCCAAGCTCGACCGCGTCGAAGTCATCGGCACGCGCGCGAGCGACACCGAGGAGCGCCGCCAGTCCACCGCGGCCAAGATCGTCGTCGGCCGCGACGAGATCGAGCGCCTGGGCGATGGCACGGTCGGCGAGTTGCTCAAGCGCCTGCCCGGGGTCACGGTACAGGGCGCGCCGGGCCGGGGCGGCGCGATCCGCATGCGGGGCCTGGGCAGCGGCTACACGCAGATCCTGCTCGACGGCGAACGCGTGCCGCCCGGCTTCTCGATCGATTCGCTGACGCCCGCGCAGATCGAGCGCATCGAGATCTTGCGCGCGCCGACGGCGGAGACCGGCGCGCGCGCGATCGCGGGGACGATCAACATCATCACCCGCGAGGGCTATCGCAAGCGCATCAACGACCTCAAGCTCGGCGTCGGCGTGCAGAACGACGAGCTCTCGCCCGGGCTTTCATGGACTCGCAACGACAGCGTCGGTGCGATGGTCTACAACCTCTCGCTCAGCGCCTACAACCAGCGGCGCGCGAACGACAGCGACATCGTCACCACCAACCAGACGCTGGACACCGGCGTGACGACGCTGGCGCGCGACGAGCAGATCACCGGGCAGGAACAGCGCTACGGCCTCAACCTCAGCTCGCGCCTGCAGTGGCGCGGCGAGGCGGGCGAATCGCTGCTGCTGTCGCCGTTCGTCATCTTCAGCAATGGCCGGGCGCAAAGCCAGGCCGCGTTGACGCAAAGCGTGGGCCTGCTGCCGCCGCCTTATGCGAGTGCGCGTGCCGACGGCGACAGCAACTTCGCACTGCTGCGCCTCAATGGCCAGTGGAACCGGCGCCTCGCCGAGACGATGCGGATCGAGATGCGGGGCGGCCTCGGCGGGGCACAGAACGACGGCTCGAGCGTGCGCAACGAGTTCGATGACCAGGGCACGCCGCTGCGAACGATCGACGACCAGACGCAGGTTCGCGACCGTTCGTTCAACCTCAGCGGCAAGCTCATGGCGCTGCAAGGCGGCGAGCACAGCATCGTCTCCGGCGCCGAGCTCGAAGGCACGCGGCGCGTCGAGAGCCAGACGTACACGTCGACGCAGTCCGTCAAACCTGTGCTGACCGAGTTTCAGGACAAGCTCCAGGGCGCGACGACGCGCGTCGCACTCTATGCGCAAGACGAGTGGAACCCGAGCGCGCAATGGTCGGCGCACGCCGGGCTGCGCTGGGAAGGCATCGTGACCGAAGGCGACCAGACCGACGGCAGCACGGTGCGCAACCGCAGCAGTGTCTGGGCGCCGATCGCGCACGCGGTGTGGAAGCCGGAAGAGGCGAGCCGCGACCAGATTCGCTTCAGCCTGACGCGCAGCTACCGCACGCCGAGCCTGCAAAGCCTGATCGGCCAGCCGTCGATCTCGCGCCTTTACCCGGTGCCGGGAACGAACATCCCGACCTCGCCCGACCGCGTCGGCAACCCCGATCTGCGGCCCGAGCTCGCCAGCGGCATCGACATCGCGTTCGAGCACTACTTGCCGGGTGGCGGGCTGCTGAGCGCGAACCTGTTCCGGCGCAACATTTCGAACCTGATCCGCAGCGTGACGACGCTGCAGGACGTGCCGTGGTCCACCGTACCGCGATGGGTGGCAGAGCCGCAGAACATCGGCAACGCGGTCACGCAGGGCCTGGAGCTCGAAGCCAAGTTCCGCCTGACCGACGTCTGGCCCGAGGCGTTGGCGCTGGACGTACGCGCCAACGCCAGCCTGTTCCACTCGCGCGTGGCGAGCGTGCCGGGGCCGAACAACAGCCTAGACCAGCAGCCGCCGGCGACGGCCAACCTCGTCCTCGACTATCGGCTGCGCAGCGTGCCGCTCACGCTCGGCGCCAACGTCAACTGGAACCCGGCCTACACGACGCGCCTGAGCGACGTTCAGATCGCGACGCAGGGCCGCAAGCTCGTCATCGATGCCAACGCACTGTGGGTCTTCTCGCCCGGCGTGCAACTGCGCCTGACGGCGAGCAACCTCGACCCGGCGAACTACCTGACCGGCGGCAGCTTCGACACCGCGCTCGAGCGCGAGACGACGCAGACGACGGCGCGCACGTATGTGAACTGGCAGTTGCGGCTGGAGATGAAGCTCTGAGCTTGTGAATCAGCTTTGCCGGAAGCGCGCCATGGCCTGCGTGCCGGCGAACTCGGTCAAGGGGCAGGTCGGCGCGTCCATTCCAGCGTGTGCGAGCGTTGCCGACGACACGAGTTCGACGGCTTCACCAGCCGCCGCCTGAAGACTGCGCAGCGTCGCCAGCGCTTCGCCGCCGACGACCATGCCGCCGCCGACCAGCGAGCCGGCGGTGGCGCGGCCGGCGTGGGCGATCAACGCGCAATCCATCGCCGACCCGAAGGCCTTTGCATGGCGCTCGGCGATGGGTCGTAGCGCCTGCTCGACGCTGCGCACTGCGGCCATTGCATCGCGGCACGCCTGTTCGATCGAGCCTTCGAGCCCGAACACGGCCAGCACGGCGTCGCCGCGGGCCTCGGCGACGGCGCCGCCCGCAGCCTTTAGTGCTGTGCATGCGGTGTCCGCGAACGACTTGGAGGCGAACACGAGATCCTGCGGCAGGTGCTTGCGCGTGAACTCGGCCTGATTGCGCCAGACGACGGCGAGCAGGGCGACATCGCGCTCGACGGCGTCCGAAATGCACGCGCCCTCCGCCAGTCCATCGGGCGCAAGGAGAGGTCGCACGCCGACGTCGCCCGTCGGGCGCAACTGGCAGGCCAGGCGAACGTCGTCGCTGACGCCGATGCGCTCGAGCGCTTCGCGTTCGTCGGCGGCGGGTGGCGGGCAGTTCGATGCACCGGCCGTGATGCGCACGCGGCAGGTGGTGCAGCGCCCGCGCCCGCCGCACATCGACAGGTGTGGCACACGATGGCTTCGACTCGCTTCGAGGACGCTCCAGCCGCGCGGAACGCGAACGCTGCGCTGAGGGTAGGCGATCTCCAGCAGCCGCCGGTCGCGCCGCTCGGCAAGGCTGCGCATCTCGCGCAAGCCGAAGACGAGGGCGATCAAACCGAAGTACGCCACCAGCACCGCTTCACGCCATCTCTGCAGTGACTCGCGCGCCACCGGTTCGATGACGCCGATCGCGTCGAGGTGGCCGTGCAGCGCAGCGTTGGCCGCGAGATCCTTGCCCATCGCCAGAAAGCCGAGCCCGCCCAGCACCGGCACCAATAGCGCCAGCCCAAACAGCGGCAGGTGCAGCCGCTGGTACAGCGGGCGCCGCCCGAACGCGAGGTAGATGCCCAGGCACCCGTGCAGCCAGCCGGGCACGAGCATGGCGAGCTGCCGACCTTCGCCGTCGCCGCGCCATAGCGCCCAAACGATGCGGTCGTAGCGCGGCACGGCGCCGTAGACTTCCCACGCGATGCGGGTCTGCACGACGTGGCCGATGAGCAGCAGCGGAATCCCGAGACCGAGCACGATGCGCAACAGTTCGATTGGCGGCATGCGCAGCGTGCGCCGCTGGTAGATCGCCTGCAGGGCGAGGGCGACGTGGATCGCCAGCGCGCCGTAGAGGAGCACGCTGCCCGGCGCGCTCTGCCAGACGCGAACGGCGGTCGCCAGCGCACGCTCGGCCAGCGGCACCGAGACGAGGCCCAGGGCGTGGTTCAGCAAGTGGCCGGCGACATAGGTGAGCAGCACCAGGCCGGAGCCCAGGCGCAGGTCGCGCTGCGTCACGCGCCAGGTCGTCATCGGTCTCTCATGGGCAGTGACAGCACGCGGCCATTCTGCACGAGTGGGCGCGCTTCTCGGCTGGCTGTCGCCGCACCATCACCGAGGGTGTGTTGGCTCCGGTGACGGGTTCCGGAATCCGCCCATTGGTGCGGTCGATTTTTGCTCTCGCTGGGAGCCATTGTGCGACCGGCGCGGCCGCGCGATCGCCTGAACAGCGCGCCTGTGGGGCCCCATTTCGACGGATTCGCGCCCGCCCTCTTGCCCTTGGCGCGGGCGGCCTACTTCACCGTGTCGAACAAGGCCTTGGCCTGGGCGTGGCAGAACGGAGGCTCGTACCCGCCGTGGTAGTTGCCGTAATAGGTGGCGAAAGCGGCCGAGGTCGGATCGGTCGGCGCCACGTGCCCCGGGCCGTACGTGAACTGGATTGCCGCGTCGACATCGGCGGAGCTGACGTTGGTGAGCCCGCGGCTGTCGAAGTCGGCCTTCATCACCTTTTGGTGCACCGCGGGCGGAACGGTCGGGTCGCCCGCCCCGCCGCACAGCAGCAGCTTGGATTTCGGGCTCCAGCCGAGGAGGTCGTTTTTCCTCGCTGCAAGGTAGACGGCGTTGTTGTTGTTCGTCTGCACGTCGGCGATGAAGGCCGTCTGGAACATCATGTCCCGCGCCTGGGCCGGCGTCTCGCCGTTGATGCCGGGCAGCTTGCCGCTCGTGACGAGCGTCGTGTAGTTCAGCGTCGGGCTGGGCAGCAGGGTTTCGATGTAGCTCGCATACGGTGCCTTGAAGGCCGCGTTCACGTCGCTGTAGAGGCCGCCGTAGACCTTCTGCCACGAAGTGATGAGGTAGGGCACGAAGAACTGGTAGCCGGCAATCGCGCCCCCCACCTTGAACGACCCCGACAGGTTGTACGGGCCGGCGAGGTGGGCGCCGGCGACGACGTTGATCTCGCCCGCGTTGTCTCGCTCGGCGGCGCGATGCGCCGCCATCGACGAGTGGCCGCCTTGCGAGTAGCCGGTGAGCATCACCTTGCCCGAGAGCGTCGCGCCGACCACCGGTGCCGCGTTGCGCGCGGCGCGGATCGAGTCGATCACCGAACTGGCCTCGGAATCGGCGTGCAGGTAGGGGTGATAGGCGTAGTTCGACTGCGCGAAACCGAGGTAGTCGGTCGCGACGACGGCGTAGCCCTGGGCCGCGTAGACCGCGACGAGGAGGAAGGTTTCGGAGTCGGTCGGGTTGGCCAGCGTGCGCGGCTTCTGGACGTCGGTTCCCTTCGCGTAGGCGACCAGCGCTGCGGGGGCGGTGCAGGTGCCCGTGGGGGCCAGCAGCACGCCCGAGGCATTGACCGTGCTTCCGCCGGTCGTGCTCTCGCCCGTTGCGCCGATGGTGGCGTAGTTCAGTGCGACGACCTTGACGTCGCACAGCGCCTTGCCGGTCAGCGCCTGCAAGCCCGAGGCCGCGGTGGCGGCGTCGATCTGGGCCGCGGTGAGCGTGGTCAGTGTTGTCGGCACTGCGATCAGCGTGCCGCGGCTCGGCGTATCGTCATTGCCTCCGCAGGCCGCCAGCGCGGCGAGCGCGATGGTGCAAAGGCTGATCCGGGTGACTTGCGAGCGAGTGAAATTCATCGATGTCTCCTGTTGTCGTGGTCCGTTCGCGACGCGGCCGTGGCCGGCCTCGTCGCGAGTCGCGGTAGGGTAGTGACGAACCGCTGCGCCGCGGAGCGGGTAAACCATCAGCTCCGGCCACGACGATGCATGGCCTCCTCGACAAGGGCGGCGATGCGGTCGAAAACCCACGCCGCCGGCGGGGTGGCGCAGTGCGGTGCTAGGGCCTGCTCACACTCCGGAGACCCGATGCGTAGCGTGACAGGCTCCTAGCCGCCGCAGAGGCCACTGGCGCGGTCAGCCGCGCCGGCTTCAAGATGGCTCGTCGAGTCGAGCAGCGTCACGATGTGCGGCGGCTGCGCGGACGCGATCGTGAGCGACGTGTTGCCGATGCGTTGCGGCAGCGCCATCCCGGCCGGCAGGGTCACGTGCGCCTGCAGCACGGCCTGGATCACGAGGCCGTGCGTGACGACCGCGAGCGGGCCGCGCGCGCGAGCGCGTAGCGTGAGCAGGCGCGCGAAGGCCTGTTCGATGCGCCGTATGAACGCCGACATCGACTCGCCCCCGGCAGGCGCTTGCGTCATCGTCAGCGGATCGAAGCCCAGCGTGTCGTACGGCAGGCCGCGCAGCGCGCCGAAATTGCGCTCTTGCAGCAGTGGGTCGGCGGCGACGAGCAGGCCCGTCGCGGTGGCGATCGCCTCGGCCGTCTGCAGCGCACGCCGCTGGTCGCTGCTGACGATGGCGGCGATGCCCAGGCCGGCGACGCGGCGAGCGATGGCCTCGGCCTGACGCAGCCCGAGCGGGCCGAGCGGCGTGTCGGCAGGCTGTAGCACGCGCGCCGCATTGAGCGCCGTTTCGCCATGGCGGATCAGGTAGAGGGGCATCGGTGTGAATCGAACCCGCCCTGCGATCACGGGTGCTTCATTGTCGGCCACGCAGCGCGCATAGACTGTGGCCGGCCCGCCGCCGCAGATCGCCAATCCCGTATCGCCAAAGCCATGCCCCTACTGCCCACTTACGACGACGTCGCCGCTGCCGCCGTGCGGCTTGCAGGCCACGCCCACCGCACGCCGGTGCTGCGCTCGCGGACCGCCGACGCGCTGCTCGGCGCCGAAGTCTTCTTCAAGTGCGAGAACCTGCAGCGCGCAGGAGCGTTCAAGTTCCGCGGCGCGTTCAACGCGCTGTCGCGCTTCACGCCCGAGCAGCGCCGCGCCGGCGTGGTCGCGTTCTCGTCGGGCAACCACGCGCAGGCCGTGGCGCTGGCCGGGCGCATGCTGGGCATCCCGGCCTGCCTCGTGATGCCGCAGGACGCCCCGGCGGCCAAGGTCGCGGCCACGCGCGGCTATGGCGCCGAGGTGATCCTGTTCGACCGCTACACCGAGGACCGCGAGGCCATCGGCCGCCGGCTCGCGCACGAGCGCGGGATGACGCTCGTTCCGCCTTACGACCACGCCGACGTGATCGCCGGGCAGGGCACTGCGGCGAAGGAATTGATCGACGAGGTGGGGTCGCTCGACGACCTGTTCGTCTGCCTCGGCGGCGGCGGCCTGCTCAGCGGCACCGCGCTCGCGGTGCGCGCGCTGTCGCCGCATTGCCGCGTACACGGTGTCGAGCCCGAAGCGGGCAACGATGCCCAGCAGTCGCTGGCGCGCGGCGAGATCGTGCACATCGAGACGCCGCGGACGATCGCCGACGGCGCGCAGACGCAGCACCTGGGCGAACTCACGTTCGCGATCATCCGCCGCGACGTGAATGACATCGTCACCGCGAGCGACGGGGATCTCGTGCAGGCGATGCGCTTCTTCGCCGAGCGCATGAAGCTCGTCGTCGAGCCGACCGGCTGCCTCGCGCTGGCCGGTGCACGCCACGCCGGGCTGCCGCTCGCGGGGCGGCGCGTGGGCATCCTCGTCAGCGGCGGCAACATCGATCTCGCGCGCTACAGCGAATTGCTGGCCAGTGAGCGCGGCGGCCTGTGACGCAGCGACTTCGAGAGCTGCCCCTAAAGTTGGCGCCCGATTTGGGTGTCGCTCTCTAGGCCTTGCGGCCAAACTTCGTCTGTCGCCGGAACCCTCGCCGCAACACGGTTCGCTGAGCACCGACCGAAGACTCCGCAACTACGAAAGCACATCATGAAGACCCCATCGCTGAGCAAAGTCACGCTGCAAACCATCGAGAACTATCGCCACGCCGCCGCGCTGGCAGTGGATGCCTACCGTGCCGGTAGCCTGCGCCTGATCGACGCCGTGAACGAAGGCCTCGACAAGAACGTCTACAGCCGCGCCGAAAAGGTCGCGCCGCAAATCGCCAAGCCGATGAAGCAGTACCGTAGCGGCCTGACCGACATCATCGTCAAGGGCGTCGACGGCGTGAGCACCGGCACCGAGAAGGTGATCGAAGTGAGCTCGAGCACCGCCGTCAAGGGCGTCGAGCAAGTCGCCGATTTCGCTGCCGGCATCGACAACAGCATGGTCGTGAGCAGCCTCGAAGCCGCCGTGCGCTTGAGCATGCCGGGCGCGAAGGCCGCGCTCGCCGTCTCGGCCAAGGTCGCCGAAGGCGCGGGCAAGCTCTCGCGCGTTGCCGCCGGCAAGCCGGTCAAGGTCGCTCGCGCCGCCCGGGCCGCGAAGAAGCCGGTCGTTCGCGCCAAGCGCGCTGTCGTGCGCAAGGCGACCACGACCAAGGCCGCCGTGCCGCGCAAGGCCGCTTCCGTGCCGCGCAAGGTCGTCGCCGACGCAAAGCCGATCATCCGCCGTGCGAAGCGCAAGGTGGCGAAGGTCGAAGCCGCCGTGGTCGCGTAATCTGTCGCACTGAGGCGAGCCTGCGGGCCACCTCGCTATGGCAAGTCAAGGGGTTCGACGCGAGTCGATCCCCTTCTTCGTTTCGGCTCAAGCGTTGCACAGGCCGGCATCGCAGCGCTCTGGTACAACCGCTCCCGGCCGCGGCCGCATCGCGGCGGGAAGCCCTCGATGACCAACCGCACCACCGCACCATTCGGAAGTTGGAAGTCGCCGCTGACGGCGCAGCGCATCGCCGCCGGAACCAAGCCGCTCGCCTCGCCGCAGATCGATGGCGACGAGGTCTATTGGCTCGAAGGGCTGGCCGCCGAAGGGGGCCGAGTTGCCGTCGTGCGCGCAGGGCCTGACGGCACGGGCAGCATCGTGACGCCGGCACCCTTGAACGTGCGCAGCCGCGTGCACGAATACGGCGGCGGCGCGATGCTCGTCGATCGCGGCACGCTCGTCTTCTCGAACTTCGCCGACAACCTCGTCTATGTGCAAGCCGCGGGATCGGTGCCGCGCGCGCTGACGACGAACAGCGAGCACCGCCATGCCGACTTCGTGCTCGACTCCGTAAGGCAGCGCGTGATCGCGGTGCGCGAAGACCACTCACAGGCCGGGCACGAGGCGCAGAGCAGCCTGGTCGTGATCGCACTCGGCGATGGCTCTGCGCGCGAGCTCGCCGCCGGCTTCGACTTCTACTCCGCGCCGCGCCTTTCGCCCGACGGGCGGCAACTCGCCTGGCTGTGCTGGAACCACCCGCTGATGCCGTGGCAGGGCACCGAGCTCTGGCTGGCCGATGTGGACGACAGCGGCGGCCTTGTTCGCGCGCGGCGCATTGCCGGCGGCGACGATGAATCGCTGTGCCAGCCGCTGTGGTCGCCGCGCGGTGAGCTGTTCGTCGTCTCCGACCGCACGGGCTGGTGGAACCTCTACCGCGTCGACGGCGAAGCCTTGCAAGCGGTCTGCCCGATGAAGGCCGAATTCGGCCAACCGCAGTGGGTGTTCGGACAGGCGATGGTTGGATTCACCGGCGACGACGAGATCGTTGCCACCTACATCGAGCGAGGGTTGAGCAAGCTCGTTCGCATCGACCTCGTCGGCGGCGCGGCGCAGCCGATCGAGACACCGTTCTCTGCGCTACACGACCTGCGTGCGGGGCCTGGCTTCGTCCTCGTCATCGCCGGCTCGCCGGTCACCGCCGAGCAAATCGTGCGCATCGACGCGGCCACCGGCGCGCACCGGGTGCTCGCGCGCAGCGTCGATGAACTGCCGGACGCGGGCTACCTCTCGGTGCCCGAGGCGCTCGAGTACCCGAGCGCGGATGGCCGCATCGCGCATGCCTTCTTCTTCGCGTCACGCAACCGCGACTTCGAGGCACCTGCGGGCGAGTTGGCGCCGCTCGTCGTGTTCAGCCACGGCGGGCCGACGTCGATGAGCGCGAGCAGCCTGAAGTTGACGATCCAGTACTGGACCAGCCGCGGCTTCGCGGTGCTCGACGTGAACTACGGCGGCAGTACCGGCTTCGGCCGCGCCTATCGCGACCTGCTCAAGGGCCAATGGGGCGTCGTCGACGTCGAGGACTGCGTGGCCGGCGCGCGCTGGCTGGCCGGGCAGGGCCGCGTCGACGGCGCGCGGATGGCGATTCGCGGTGGCAGCGCAGGCGGCTTCACGACGCTTTGCGCGCTGACATTCCACGACGTCTTCCAGGCTGGTGCGAGCTATTTCGGCGTCAGCGACCTGCAGGCGCTCGACGACGACACGCACAAGTTCGAGTCGCGCTACACGGCCTACCTCGTTGCACCACCGCCCGAACGCGAGCGGCTCTACGCCGAGCGCTCGCCGGTGCTTCACGCCGAGCGCCTGGCCTGCCCGGTGATCTTCTTCCAGGGGCTGGACGACAAGGTCGTTCTGCCGGCGCAGTCGGAGGTGATGGTCGCTGCGCTCAAGGCGCGCGGCGTTCCCGTCGCCTACCTCGCATTCGAGGGTGAGGGGCACGGCTTTCGGCGCAAGGAGACGCTGATCCGCTCGCTCGAGGCCGAGGCCTTCTTCTACGCCAAGGTGTTTGGCTTCGAGTTGTCGGATCGCGTCGAACCGGTCGCGATCGAGGCGGCGGCGCGCTGACGCGATGCGCGCAGCGCGTAGGCCATGTAGAGCACGATGCCGACGTTGACGAGCAGCGTCGTGGCCTTCAGCACGCTGATGCCCTTGTCGAGCTCGTAGATCTCGAACGGCACGTAAATCGCTCCGCTGACGACGGCGAACCACTCGGCCCAGCGGCGCTGGTGCCACAGGCCGTAAGCCTCGGCGAGGCGCAGCGCGGCATACGCGAATGCCGCCGCGGCGAGCATCCAGAGCTGGGTACTTGAGGTGTTGCGCGCCAGGTCGATGAACACCCGCGGAGTGCCCTTGGCCGGGTTCAGGTGCAGATGCCGCACGAGCGACTCGACGATCCCGGCCAAGTCCTTGTGCACCGCCGACAGCACGCCGAACCCTGCCGCGAGCACGACCGCGCCCTTAGCTGCTTCGAAGACCGCGACGACGCGTATGCCGAGGGGGGACGTGATCGTGGCTAACATGCGGCCGATTGTCAGCCTTCGGCCGAGCGCGGCAGCCTCAGCACCCCGGTTGCGAGTGCCGTTCCGAGCAGGATGACGCCGCAACCGACGATCATCGTTGGCGTCACCGCTTCGGCCAGGAACAGCGCTCCCCACAGGACGGCGAACGGCGGCACGAGGAAAGTGACCGCGATCGCGTTGGCCGGGCCGATGTTGGCGATCAACCTGAAGTACATCAGGTAGGCAATGCCGGTCGATGCGAAGGCGAGCATCGCGATCGCCAACCAGGCCGTGCGCGAGGGCGCGGTTTGCGGCCAGAAGAGCGCGGCCGGCCAGGCCAGGCAAAGTAAAGCCGCAAGTTGGCTGCCCGCCGCGAGGGCGAGCGGTGGGACGCCGGTGAGGTAGCGCTTGGTGTAACTCGCCGCCAACCCGTAGCAGGCGGTCGCGGCAAGGCAGGCCACGGCGGCCCAGCCCGATCCGCCGGGCTTGAAGCCCGCCGTGCCGTCAACGTTGCTCCACGCGAGCCAGAGCACGCCGCCAAAGCCGATCGCCAAGCCGGCAATGCGCAGCGGAGTCAAGCTGTCCTTGAGCCACCACCACGCGATGATGGCGCCGAACAACGGTGAAGTGGCGTTGAAGATGGACGACAAGCCGGCCGTGATCGAAAGCGCCGCGTAGCTGTAGCAGACGAAGGGCAGCGCCGAGTTGAAGACACCGACGACGAAGATCCGTCGCCAGTGCCGGCGCAGATCGCCCGTCTGCCCGCGCAACACGAGCAAAGGCAACAACAGAAGTGAGGCGCCGCCGACGCGCAATGCGGCGAGGGCGATCGGGCCGGCCTCTGCCGCGCCCAGGCGCATGAAGAGGAACGAGCCGCCCCACAGCGCGCCCAGGCCAAGCAGCTCGGCGCCGTCGCGCACTCTCACAGCACGCCTTCGAGATGCAGCAACGCGCTCTTGCGCTCGAGCCCGCCGGCGTAGCCGGTCAGGCTGCCGTCGCTGCCGACGACGCGGTGGCAGGGCACGATCACCCCCAGCGGGTTGCGCCCGACGGCGGCGCCGACGGCGCGCACCGCACTCGGCGAGCCGATCTGGCGCGCAATGTCGCCGTAGCTCGCCGTCTGCCCGCAGGCTATGCCGAGCAACGTCCGCCAGACCTGGCGCTGGAAATCTGTGCCACGCATATCAAGAGTTAGGTCGAAGTGCTGGCGTCGGCCGGCAAAGTATTCGGTCAATTGCGATGCGGCCGCGCACAGCAACGGGTCGTCGTCGCGCCGCGCCGCGGCGATGGTGGTCGGGTGCGCCTTCTGGCCGGTGAACCACGCACCGGCAAGGCCCGCGTCGGTTCGAGCCAGCAGGACGTCGCCTAGCGGCGTGGCTATCGTCGTTTGCGCCGTGCATGCGGCGGCGAGTGAGGCAAGCGTCATGGTGACTTCTCCAAGCTGTTCCAAAGTTTGAGCACGGCGTACGAACGCCACGGGCGCCACGCTTGCGAGCGTGCGTCAGCCTCGCGCACGTCACGCGCGCCGCGGCCGAGGCCGAGGGCATTGAGCACGGCGACGTCGCCGGGCGGGAAAGCGTCGGCCCAGCCGAGGGCGCGCATCGCGATGTAGTGCGCCGTCCACGGGCCGATGCCGGGAACGGCGCACAAGCGCTCGAGCAGCGGTTGCGGGCTTGCCGGCGCCCGCAGCAGCGCCTGCAATTCGGGCCAGGTTTGCGCGAGGCCGATCACCGCCGCTGCGCGGCTGCGGATGATGCCCAGCTCGGCGACTTGGCTGACCTCCAGGCGCGCGACGACATCGGGTGCCGGGAACCAGCGATCGAGCTCGGGCCATGGCGTTGCGACGGGCTCGCCGAAGCGCAGGGCGAGGCGCCGCGCGAGTGTTCGCGCGGCGGCCACGGTAACCTGTTGCCCGAGCACCGCGCGCACCGCGAGCTCGAACGCATCGACGCTCGCTGGCAGGCGCAGGCCGGCGTCGCCGGGCAGGCCTTGCAATGCTTGATCGATGATCTGCGGGTCGGCGTCGAGATCGAGCCAGCGTCGCACCGCCGGCAGCAGCGCGCCGGTCGCCGCGATCAGCGATGCTGACGAGCGCAGGCGCAACTGCGCGCGATCAGCCACGAACTCGGCCTCGATCCAGCCGCCTTGCCCGGTGATGGCGCCGGGGCGCAGCGTGCGTCGAATGCAAAGCCCGTCGACATGCTCGACTCCGGGAATCGCGCGCTGGGCGAGGAAGCGCAGCATCGCGCCCTGCGCATACGGTTCGCGAAAGGCGAGCGTCGCGCATGCTCCGTCGCCGGCCCCGGCCGACGTGCCCGCCCCGTCGCGCCGCAACCGGCTCGGGCTCAGCCGGTAGTTCTCGGCGAACGCAGCGTTGAAGCGGCGCAGGCTGCGAAAGCCGCTCGCGTGGGCGACCTGGGCGACGGGCATCGAGGTGTCGGTCAGCAACTGCTTGGCGAGCAGCAGGCGGCGCGTCTGCACGTATTGCGACGGCGTGACGCCGTGCTCGGCGGCGAAGATGCGGCGCAGGTGGCGGTCGCTGACGCCTAAGTGCCGCGCCAGTGCAGCGAGGCTAGGCGCTTCGGCATCGTCGAAGGCATGGGCGTTCACGTTCAGCCACTGCGCGGCTTGGAGGGCGAGCGTGCGCGACGCATCCATCACCGACCATGCGAGGCCCGCGCCGGGCGCGATCTCGGGCCGGCATTTCAGGCAGGGCCGGAACGCCGCCGCTTCGGCCTGGGCCGGCGTATCGAAGAAGCGGCAGTTCTCGCGCCTGGGTGTGCGGACGCGGCAAATCGGCCGGCAGTAGACGCCGGTCGAGGTGACGCCGACGAAGAGGTGCCCGTCGAGGCGGGCGTCGCGCGCCTGGAGGGCGCGGTACGCGGCGTCGGCATCGAGGGCAGGGCGGGTCTTCATGCAGACGATTATGGTCAGCGGGGAAGACCTTGCTGGCCGTTTTCGGACATGTCGTTTCGGGGTTCGGCGGGCCGCCGGGCGGGGCTCCCTACAATCGACGAACGAAGAGAAAGAGGAGCAGTTTTGAGAGTCAACGGGTCCATCTTCAAGGCGTACGACATTCGCGGTGTCGTGCCCGCATCGCTGGACGAGGCATTCGCCGAGCACCTGGGCCGCGCCTTCGGCACCGAGGCCTTGCGCCTGGGCGAAAAGGCCGTCGCCGTCGGGCGCGACGGCAGGCTGTCGGGGCCGGCGCTGATCAAGGCGTTGACGCGCGGCCTGCTCGCGACCGGCATCGACGTCATCGATCTCGGCGCCGTGACGACGCCGATGCTCTATTACGTCGCCGCGACGCGTGCCGGCCAAGGCTGCGCGAGCGGCATACAGGTCACGGGGAGCCACAACCCGAAGGACTACAACGGCTTCAAGATGGTCCTCGCCGGGCGGGCGATCTATGGCGACGAGATCCAGGGCTTGCGCAAGCGCATTGAGGCCGAGGACTACGCAACCGGCGCCGGCCGGGCGACGGCGCTCGACGTGCTCGCCGAATACCGCGCGCGCATCGCCAGCGACTGCAAGCTCGCGCGGCCGATGAAGATCGTCGTCGACTGCGGGAACGGCATTCCCGGCGCGTCGGCGCCCGGCGTCTTGCGTGCCCTCGGCTGCGAGGTGACCGAGCTGTACTCCGAGGTCGACGGCGATTTCCCTAACCATCACCCCGACCCGTCCAAGCCCGAGAACCTGGCCGACCTGATCCGCGCCGTGCAGGCTGGCGACGCCGAGATCGGCCTTGCGTTCGACGGCGACGGCGACCGCCTGGGCGTCGTCACCAAGGACGGCGGGATCATCTACCCCGACCGCCAGTTGATGCTGTTCGCGCGCGACGTGCTCCGCCGCAACCCGGGCGGGGCGATCATCTTCGACGTCAAGTGCACGCAGCGCCTCGCGCCTGACATCCGCGCCGCTGGAGGCGTGCCGCTGATGTGGCAGACCGGCCATTCGCTGATCAAGGCCAAGCTGCGCGAGACGGGCTCGCCGCTGGCCGGCGAGATGAGCGGCCACATCTTCTTCGCCGAGCGCTGGTACGGCTTCGACGACGCGACGTACACCGCGGCGCGCCTGCTCGAGATCCTGTCGCGCAGCGCCGACCCGAGCGCCGTGCTCAACGCGCTGCCGACCAGCCACAGCACGCCCGAGCTCAACGTGCCCTGCGCCGAGGGCGAGCCACGCCAGGTGATTGCGCGCTTGCTCGCCGAGGCGAGCTTCCCGGGCGCGCGCGAAGTGATCACCATCGACGGCCTGCGCGCCGAATACGACGACGGCTTCGGCCTCGTGCGGGCGTCGAACACGACGCCAGTGCTCGTGATGCGTTTCGAAGGCCACACGCCCGAAGCGCTGCATCGCATCGAGGCCGATTTCATGGCCGCACTGCGCGCCGTGAAGCCGGACGCCCAGTTCGCGGCCGCTGCGCATTGAGCCGGCCGGCGAGCCAGGCGCCACCTTGCGCATTCTGATCGTCAAGCTCTCGTCGCTCGGCGACGTCGTCCACGCACTGCCGGTCGTGCACGACATCCTCGGCGCACAGCCGAGGGCGCGCATCGATTGGGTCGTCGAGCCGGCCTTCGAGCCGTTGCTGCGGCGAGCCGACGGTTTAGAAAGAACGTTAGGCTGCGCATTGCGCCGCTGGCGCGGCGCGTGGTGGACGCGGGCGACGCGAGCCGAGTGGCGCGCCTTTCGCAGCGAGTTGCAGCGCGAGCGCTACGACGCGGTGCTCGATCTGCAGGGCCTGACCAAGAGCGCGCTCGTCGCGCGGATGGCGCGCGTCACGAGCACCGGCTTTCGCTACGGCCTGGCCAACCGGACCGAAGGCGCCGGCTGGGAGCCGCCAGCGCGCTGGCTTTGCGACCGCGCACTGCACATCGCGCCGCACACGCACGCCCTCGACGTCTCGCGCCGGTTCGCTGCGCAGGCGCTCGGCTACGAGGTCTCGGGGTCGCCGGTGTTCGGCTTGCGCACCGATGCGCGGCACGAATCCGGCGCGACGGTCGCCTTCGTTCACGGCACGTCGCGCGACGACAAACTCTGGCCCGAGGTGGACTGGGTCGCCCTCGGCCGGTGCTTCGTCGCCCAGGGCTGGCGCATCGCGCTGCCGCAGGGCAGCGACGCGGAAGGCGCGCGCGTCAGGCGCCTGGCAACGGCGATCGGAGATGCGCATTGCGAGCCGTGGCCGAAGATGGACCTCGGCGCGCTCGTCGACCGCATGGGCAGAGCCCAGGGCGTGATCGGCGTCGACAGCGGGCCGAGTCACATCGCTGTGGCGCTCGGCCTGCCGCACGTGCAGATCTACAACTTTCCGACCGCATGGCGAACCGGACCGCAGACGGGCCACGGCCACCGGCATCAGGTGTCGGTCGGCGGGGATGCCGCGCCGTCGGTCGACGTGGTGTGGAGCGCGTGGCAGCAGGCATGGATGGCGCGACCTAACGCGCAAGGTGAGCCGTCGTGAGCCGTGGCCTCTACTCGCTGCTGACGGCGTTGCTCGCCCCGGCCGTATGGCTGCGCCTGCGCTGGCGCGGGCGCAAGGAGCCGCTGTACCGCACGGCCATCGGCGAGCGCTTCGGCCACTACCGTGGCGCCAAGGCCCACGGCTGGGTCTGGGTGCACGCGGTGTCGCTCGGCGAGACGCGGGCTGCCGCGTCGCTCATCGACGCGCTGCGGCAGATCGACCCGGCGCTGCGCCTGCTGCTGACGCATGGCACCGCGACCGGCCGCGCCGCCGGCGTGGCACTGCTGCGCCCCGGCGACCGCCAGCTCTGGCTGCCGTGGGACAGCGTCGGCGCGACGCGGCGCTTCTTCGCGCACTATCGGCCGCGCGTCGGCGTGCTGCTGGAGACAGAGGTCTGGCCCAACCTGCTCTACGCAGCGCAGGCGGCCACGGTGCCGATGGTGCTGGCCAACGCCCGCCTGAGTGCACGCAGCCTGCGCCGCGGCGAGCGCTTGCGCAGCGTGCTGCGCCCGGCTGCCGAGAGCTTGGCGCTCGTGCTCGCCCAGACTGAGTCCGATGCGCAGCGTTTGCGCGCTGCCGGCGGGTGCAAGGTCGAGGTCTGCGGCAACCTGAAGTTCGACATGACGCCGGCGCCCGAGCTGCTCGTGCAGGGCCGGTGCTGGCGCGCCAGCGTCGGGCGCGCTGTCGTGCTGGCGGCGGTCACGCGCGAGGGCGAGGAGGCCGAACTGCTCGCCGCGTGGACCGCGCAGCCCGTGCCGCGCCCGCTGCTGCTCGTCGTGCCGCGCCATCCGCAGCGCTTCGACGAAGTCGCTGCGCTCGTGCAGGGCACGGGGCTGAGTCTCTCCCGGCGCAGCGCCTGGACCGATCAGCCGCCGCCGGAAGCGGCGAGCGCCGATGTCTGGCTCGGTGACTCGATGGGCGAGATGCCGCTCTATTACGCGCTGGCGCAGGTGGCGTTGCTCGGTGGAAGCTTCGCCCCGCTCGGCGGGCAGAACCTGATCGAGGCGGCCGCCTGCGGCTGCCCGGTGCTGATGGGGCCGCACACCTTCAACTTTGCCCAGGCGGCCGAACTCGCGCGGGCGGCTGGCGCGGCGCGGCGAGTGCCGTCCATGGCGGAGGCGGTCGCACTCGCCTGCGAGCCGGTGGGCGAAGCGCAGCGCGCCGAACAGGTCGAGCGCTGCCTAGCCTTCGCGGCCCAGCACCGCGGTGCGGCCAAGCGCATGGCAGAGCGCATTGCGGCGCTGCTGCGAGCAACCCGCGCGAGCGCGATCGAGGAGTCGGCGCGATGAGCCGTTGTCTGCGCTTGGGCGTTCGGGTCTGGATGGTCGCCGCGCTGCTGGCCTTGACGGCCTGCCAGACGACCAAGCCACCGCCACCACCACCGCAGGTCGTCGAGGCGACGCCGCCTGTTGCGCCCAAGCCGCCGCCGCGTCTGCCGCGCATCGGCCTCGCGCTCGGCGGCGGTGCAGCGCGCGGGTTTGCGCACATCGGCGTGATCCAGGTCCTCGAAGAAGCGGGCATCCGGCCGGCACTCGTAGCAGGCACCTCGGCCGGGAGTCTGGTCGCCGCGCTCTACGCGTCGGGCAAGAGCGGCACCGAACTCGTCCGCATGGCCGATGCGATGGACGAGACCGCGATCACCGACTGGTCGTTCCCGGGCCGGGGGCTGATCCGTGGCGAAGCGCTGGCAAGGTTCGTTCGCGACAACACCGGCGGCAAGATGATCGAGCAGATGCGCATGCCGCTGGGTATCGTCGCGACCGACCTCGACAATGGACAGCCCATCCTGTTCCAGACTGGCGACACTGGCGTCGCGGTGCGCGCATCGAGCGCAGTGCCGGCCGTGTTCCAGCCGGTGCGCATCGGCAGCCGCGAATACGTCGACGGCGGGCTCGTCTCGCCGGTGCCGGTGCGCTTCGCGCGCCAGATGGGGGCAGAGTTCGTGATCGCGGTCGACATCAGCGAGTTGCCTGACGGCGCCCCCACGGGCGACGTGATGCGCATCCTGCTGCAGACCTTCTCGATCATGGGGCGCAGCATCAACACCTTCGAGCTTCGCGACGCCGACGTCGTGTTGCGGCCGCGCCTGCGCGGCGTGTCGGGGGCCGATTTCGGCGCCCGCAAGCGCTCGATCGAGGCTGGCCGCGAAGCCGCGCTGGCGGCGCTGCCCGAGCTGAAAGCCAAGATCGCCGCGCGGATGTACTGAGGCTGAGAGTCTCTCGATCATGCCCGCTCATCGCGCCATAAGGCACCCGCTCGTCGTTGCAAATGCTCGCCATAGCGGGGGCTATGGCTGTGCTTTGCGCCTAGATCGGGCGCCTTATGGCGCACTGCTCGGGCACGCCCGAAAAACTCTCAGCCTCCGAGCAACCCAAAAAGAAACGGCCCGGTGAGTGCCACCGGGCCGAAAGGTATCTTGAAGCCTTGCTTCGGGAGATACCGAGGAGACACCCAATCAAAGGGTCTGCGGGAAGCTCCCGCTGAACCCGTCTGATCCGGGCGCGCTCGGCAAAGTTCCGTCTCGCCGAAGCGGCTTGGCAGTCGATCAGGCTGCGCGGCGGGCCTTGGTCGTCGTCTGCGCGGCCTTTTCGGCGGTGGCGGCAATCGCCATGAAGCTCGACTCGGCGACGCTCGCGGCTTGCTTGCTCGCCTTTTGCACGCCTTCGAACGCATTGTTCGCGGCAGCAACGGCGCTCTTCACGAGCGCGACGGCGTTCTCGGTGCCGGCAGGTGCGTTCTTGACGGCGTCGTCGACGGCGGACATGAACTTGCTCTGCGCGTCAGTCGTCTGCACCTCGACCAGCTTAGAGAGGTCGGCGTTGGTGGCGGCGGCGATGTCGTACAGGTGACGGCTGTAAGCCGCGGCCTTTTCGGCGGCGGGTTGCAACAGGCCGGCCTGGAGGGCCAGCAGTTCCTGCGCGTCCTTGACCGACAGCGTGGCCTTGACGTTCTCGGCGGCCTCGCCGAGGGTCGCCTTGGCGACTTGCAGGTTCAGTTCGACCAGCTTTTCGACGCCTTCGAAAGCCTTGTTGGTCAGGCCGAAGAGGGTTTCGATATTGGCCTTGTGGGCGGCGACGAGTTGTTCAGCGGTCAGCATGGTGGATCTCCGAGTGGTGTGGTTGAAAGGAAATTCGAGGGCTGGTGCCAAATTGCTGCACTGCACCATTGACCGAAGTATAGCGGCGGATTCGGGCGATGCAAGCAGAATTTGCTGCAGTGCCGCAATCTAGATGGATGCACCTAGATGGCGCGCTGCCCGGCCGGCGTTCGGCGCCGCCGCCGCCGAGTGGAACAATGGCGGTCTTGCCGGCGCGGCGAGCCGCTGTCGTCGCTATCCCACTTCGCAAAGGATGCCCGTGACCCCCAGCCCCGAAGTCATCGCCGCCGTGGATTCCGCCATCACCTCGCGGCATTCGCGGCGCGCCTTTCTGCCCACGCGGTTGCCGCGCAATGTCCTCGAAGACATCCTCGCCGTCGCCTCGCGCGCGCCGTCGGGAACGAACACGCAGCCGTGGAAGGTCTACGTGCTGACGGGTGCTGCCAAGACTGCGTTGTCGGACAAGCTTCTCGCCGCCTACAACGACCCCGCGGAGGCGGCCGCGCACAGCGAGGAGTACGACTACTACCCGGCCGAATGGGTCTCGCCCTACATCGACCGCCGACGCAAGATCGGCTGGGACATGTACGGCCTGCTCGGCATCGGCAAGAACGACAAGGCGCGCATGCACGAGCAGCTCGGGCGCAACTATCTCTTCTTCGACGCACCGGTCGGCCTGATGTTCACCATGGATCGCCAGATGGGCCAAGGCAGTTGGCTCGACTACGGCATGTTCGTGCAGAACGTGATGGTCGCGGCGCGCGCGCGCGGGCTGGACACCTGCCCGCAGGTCGCCTTCCTGAAGTTCCATCGCATCATCCTCGAGCACGTCGGCGCGGGCGCGGGCGAGATGCTGGTCTGCGGCATGTCGCTCGGCCACGCCGACCCGCAGGCGGCGGTGAACTCGCTGATCACCGAGCGCATGCCGGTGGCCGAGTTCGCGCGCTTTCTCGAATGACGACGGGCCGCACGATGAAGCCGCAGGTGCTCGTGGCGCGGGCCGTCTTCCCCGCCGTTATCGCGCGGCTGGCGGAGCATTTCGAGGTCGAGTCCAACCCCGCTGACGAGATCTGGCGCGGCGCCGAGCTGGCGCGCCGCCTGCAAGGCAAGGCCGGGGCTTTCACGACCGGCAGCGAGCGCATCGACGCCACGCTGCTGGCCGCCTGCCCCGAGCTGAGCGCCGTGTGCAACATGGCGGTCGGCTACAACAACATCGACGTCGACGCCTGCAGCGCGCGCGGCGTGATCGTGACCAACACGCCCGACGTGCTG
>CAIKUF010000108.1 GCA_903830565.1 uncultured bacterium
CACGATGATCGGGCCGGTGTATCGCCAGTTACAAACTATTATGGCACTACATTTCACTCCTCAACCAACCTCCAGCATCCATGCGGGTGTGCGGCCGGCGACTTCGGAAAACGGACCGAGAACTGACAAACTTGGGCTAGGCACGGCCTACTTCTGGCTGAGGCGCGCGAAGCCCTGCCAGTCCGGCGGCGGCGGTTCGTCGAGGTGCCGTTGGCAACGCTCGATGAACAGCGGCGGCACGGCGTCTTCAGGGTCGGCGCTGCGCATCTGCTCGAACAGGCCCAGCGCGTGCGCGAACTCGCGCTTGAAGTAGCTTTCCATCGTCGCTTGCAGCAATGAGTGCGTCGCCAGCTTGGCTGCGCGCCGATCCGGCGCTTCGGCGTCGACCACTTCGTAGAGGTCGACGGCGACGTTTCTTCCGCGCACCGCGACGCGATCGACCCGGCGCAGCGCGAAGGCCTGCGGCTCGGTCAGGCTCGCGTAGGTGTGCTCGCCGATGAGGAAGCGTGCTCGGTAGACCTTGGTCAACTGCTCGATGCGCGACGCGAGGTTGACGGTGTCGCCGATCACCGAGCACTGGATGCGCTCGCGCCCGCCGACGGTGCCGAGCACGACCGGCCCGGTGTTCGCGCCCACGCCCATCTGCAGCTCGGGCTGGCCGAGCGCCAGCGAGCGCTCGTTCAAGGTTTCGAGGGCGCGCCACATGGCGATGCCGGCGCGCACCGCGGCATCCGCGGAGGCGTCGAAGAGAACCTTGATCTCGTCGCCAGCGAACGAGTCGATGAAGCCGCCTGCCAGCGCGATGGGCGTCTCCATGCTCGCGAAATAGCGGTTCAGAAGCTCGATCACGGTGCGCGCTTCGAGGCTCTCGGCCAGCGGCGTGAAGCCGCGCAGGTCGGCGAACATCACACTCATCGTCTTCGAGACGTGCTCGCCCAGGTCCACGCGCGCGATGTCCTGGTGGTCCAGGCTTTCCAGGAACTGCCTCGGCACGAAGCGGCGCTGAGCCTCGATCAGCCGCGTCTGGTCGTCGTATAGCTTGGCGTTCTCGATCGAGATCGACACCTGCGCGGCGAGCAGCTTGATGACCTCGATGCGGTCTTCGGTGAACACGCCGGCGGCAAGGCTGTTCTCCATGTAGATGGCGCCCTCGAACTTGCCCTGTCGCTGCAGCGGAACGCACAGCACCGACTGGGGCCTGCGCACCTGAAGGTAGGCGTCGCGGGCGAAGTGCCCGGCCCGCGCCGCATCGTTGATGACGACCGCGGCGTTTGTGTTGAGCACGTGGTAAACGATGGAGATCGGCAGCGCCATCGCGCCGTCGCTGCCGTCGACGGCAATCGAGTGCGGGGCCTTCGCCTCGCCGCCGATCTCGCACAGGCCTTCGACGACGAGCCGCCCGTCCTTGCGCACGACGAAGCAGCCGCGCTGGCCGCCCGCGTTCTCAAGCATGATGCGCATCGTCGTCGACCACAACTGCTCGAGCACGATCTCGCCCGAGATCGCCTGCGAGGCTTTCATCAGCGAGGCCATGTCGAGTGCCGTCGCGTCGCTCGCTTCGGCGGCCGGGGCTCCGAGCGCGGCGGCGATGCGCGTCGCCTGAGGCCGCAGCAGTTGCGCGAATTCGCTCACCAGGTGCAGGGCCTTGCGCCGCGCGCCCCAGCCGTCGTAGAGATGCCGCGCGGCGTTCAGGTAACCCTCGGCCGCCTTGCGCCGGCCGGCGGCGAGCAGGTGGCGCGCGGCGAGTTCGTTGGCCATCGCTTCATCGCGCCTAAAGCCGTTCGTTCGCGCGGCGTCCATCGCTTGCTCGTAGAGCTTGAGCGCCACGTCGACGCGGCCGGCGATGCGCGCCAGCTCGGCCTCCATCAGCCGCTGAAGGTGCAGGAAGTTCTGCGGGCAGTGCACGGCCCAGCGCGCCACGCGCCGGCAGTCGGCGCGCATGCGCCTGAGCGTTTGCGCCTGCTCAGCCGCAGGCATGCCCGGCAGGCTCGCCGCCAGCGTGAGGAAGGCGACGATGTAGAAGCGCACCAGTTGCGGCAGCGACATCGCCGATGCGATCAGCTTGTCCTGTTCGCGCACGTGCTCCAGCGCGTCGGCATGCCGACCGTAGAAGAAGCAGATCTCGGCCTTGTAGATGTGGTAGTTCGCGATGCCGGTCATGAAGCCGCGCTCGCGCATGCCAGCCACGCAGCGCTGCTCGTCGAAACCGGCGTCGTTCATCGAGCACAGGTCGTCGGTCTGGCCGAGGAAGTTGCGCTGCATCTGCAGGAACAGCGTGCCCGAGTCGAGCGAGTCCTGGTACTTGCAGTCGCGAACGATGGCCAGGAAGTCGGCGTGCTCCTTTGCCGCCAAATCCAGGTCCAGCGTTGGGTCCCAGATGATGCAGTCCTGCGCGCTGTAGGCTAGGTAGAGCAGGTCGCCCGACTGGTAGCCCGACTCGATGCCGCGCCGAAACCAAGGCGTCATGCTCGACCAGTGGTTGCTCCAGTGGTGCACGAACATCGCGTAGACGTAGATCACGCGCGACTTGAGGCCGATGTCGTCGAAGCGGTCGTTCATCGCCACTGCGAGCTGGCCGAACTCGTAGCCCAGCGCCGGGTCGTCGAGCGCGCCGCAGAGCAGCATGCCGTAGGCCGCGTAGGCGAAGGCGGACTCGGGGCTGTGGCCGCTGGCGAGCGAGATGTTGACCGACTTCAGGACGAGGAACGGAAACAGGTTGCCGCTGCCGGAGAGGAACGCGGCCGGGAAGATTTCCATCAGCAGGCGGATGGCGATCATCTTGGGCGGGTCCGACAACGCCGGCGCGTCGATCAGGTCGGCGATCCGGCGGCCCGCGAGATTGCGCCTGACCGCAGCGATCTCGCGCCGGATCGCTGCGCGGTCGGGGTGGTCGGTGATGCGCAGGCCGAGCAGCGCGAGGCCGGTGATCGCGGCCGCGATCGACTCGGCCATCTTGCCGGTGGTGGCGTACTGGCGCGTGCGCATGGCCAGGATTTCGGCTTTCTCGAGATGGGTGCGCGCGCGCGCGAGCATGGTCTCGATCCACGCTTCGGCCTCGTCGTGGCGTGCCGTCAGGTAGGCGCTTTGCTGGTACTCGATGGCCAGCGCCATCGCCAGAGCGTGGTCGCGTTCCCAGGCGTCTGCGGGCAGCAGTTCGAGGCCGATCTTGAGGTAACCGAGTGCCGACTCGTAGGCGGACGAACGCTGCGCCCGAATGCCCGCCGCCAGGTTCATGCGCGCCAGCCGGTCGCGCTCGGCGTCGTCGTCGATCAGTCGCCGGCCTTCGTTCAGGTGGCCGACGATGTCGATCAGCTTCTCGTCTTGCTCGCCGGCGCTGGCGTGGCGCAGCATCAGCCGGCCGATGGAGAGGTGAACCGCCTGCTTGCGATCGGCGCCGATCAGCGCATAGGCGGCCTGTTGCACGCGGTCGTGCTGGAAGCGGTAGGTCGGGTTCAGGCCCACCGTCTGGGCGGGCCCGCCGTCGTCGCTGGCGTCGGCCGCCGCAGCGCCAGGCCCATCGCCGCCCGCACCGGCCGCCTTGCCGACGAGCTTGTAGTCCTCATGCAGCGGCACGACCATGTGCCTTTGCAGCGCGGGCAGCAGCGCCTCGCCGGTCTCGTCCATCGACTGCTCGTGGATGATCGCGAGCGTTCGCAGATCGAAGGTGTTGCCGATGCACGCCGCCAGCTGCAGCACGCGCTGCGTTTGCGGCGCCAGCTTGCGCAGATTGGCGACGACGAAGTCGACGACGTTGCTGGTCAGGCCGGCGCTCCGCACCGCGTTCATGTGCCAGCGCCAGCGCCCGGCCTCCGGCGAGAACACGATCGCGCCGACCTGCTCCATGCGCCTGAGCATCTCGCTCAGGAAGAACGGGTTGCCCTGCGTCTGCTCGTGCAGCAGCTCGGCGAGTTCGCGGCACGCGGCGCGATCGCAGGCGAGCGTGTCGGCGACGAGCTGCTCGACCGATGCCAGCGCCAGCGGCCGCAGCGCCAGCTCGTGCACCGCGCGGCCGAGCTCGATCTCGTTCAACGCGAGGCGCAGCGGGTGGCCGACGTCGACCTCGTTGCTGCGGTAGGCGCCGATCAGCAGCAGGTGCTTGAGGTCGCGCGCTAGAGCGAGCCAGCGAATGAGGTTCAGCGTCGAGGCATCGCTGAACTGAAGATCGTCGAGGAAGATCACTAGCGGCTGCTCGCTCGCGATGACGCGCACGAAATTCAGCACCGCGATCTGGAAGCGGTTCTGCGCCTCGGTGCGCGGCAGTGCCGGCACGGCAGGCTGCGGCCCGATGATGGTTTCGAGCTCTGGCACGAGCTCGATCAGCAACTGCCCGTTCGGCGTCACCGCCGCGAGCAGTTTTTCCTTCAACGCCTGCGGCGCCTCGCCCGCTTCGGCCAGCAGTTGCTGCACGAGGCTGCGAAAGGCCACGGCGACCGCCGAATACGGCGTGCTGCGCTGGAACTGGTCGAACTTGCCCTGGATCAGAAAGCCCTTGCGGCGAACGAGCGGCTTGCTGAGTTCGTTGACCAGCGCCGACTTGCCGACGCCGGAGTAGCCGGTGACCATGCAGAACTCCGTGCTGCCGGCGGCGACGCGCTCGAACAGCGCGAGCAGGGTGGCCAGTTCGGCCTCGCGGCCGTAGAGCTTCTGCGGGATCTGGAACCGGCGCGAGACGTCGCGGTGCCCGAGCGCGAACATCTCGACCCTGCCGGTCTGGGCGAGCTCGCGCTGGCAGCGCCTGAGGTCGGCGACGAGGCCGAAGCTGCTCTGGTAGCGATCCTCGGCGTTCTTCGCCATCAGCTTGAGCACGATCGCCGACACGGCGCGCGGAATCGACGGATCGATCTCGCTCGGCGAACGCGGCAGCTTGCTGATGTGGCTGTGCACCCATTCGAGCACCGACTCGGCCTGGAACGGCAGCTCGCCGGTCAGCAGCTCGTAGAGCGTGACGCCGAGCGAGTAGTAGTCGGATCGGTAGTCGAGGTCGCGGTTCATGCGCCCGGTCTGCTCGGGCGAGATGTAGGGCAGCGCGCCCTCGATGCGCCGTGAGAGCGCGAAGTTCTGACGCTCGAGCGCAAGCTCCGAGGCAATGCCGAAGTCGATCAGCCGAACGCCGTCGGCGTCGTCGACGAGGATGCTGCGCGGCTCGAGGTTCTTGTGCACGACGTCGAGCTCGTGCACGCGGGCGAGCGTCTCGGCGACGGCGATCGCCACGTCGAAGAAGCGCGAAAGGCGGGCCGCGCTCGGCTCCTGCTCGGCCATCTTCTCAGCGAGGCAGCGACCGAAGGGCTCGAGAACGAGGGCGAGGTTGCCGTTGCCGTAGGCCTCGAGCGCGTGAACGTGAATGACGCCCTCGACCGACTGCAGGCGCTCTGCGACATGGAACTCGCGGCGTAGCCCGGCCACGTCCTGCCGGCTCGGGTACTCTGCATCCAGCGTCTTGCCGACGACGCTCGCGCCGTCGGCGACGCGCACCGCGAGATAGATCGAGCGCCGATGCGATCGATGGATGCAGGGGCCGATCTCATAGCCTGCAATCGTCGGCATGGATCGCGATCGTGGGCGGGTGGGCAGTGCGAAGGCGCCGCGCCTCAGGCGCCGAAGACGCGCTTGAAGGTGGCCGTGTAGGCCTCCTTCGCCGTGTCGCGCAGCGGCACGCCGTGAGCGCACAGCGCGTGCTGGAAGGGCAGGGCCGCGAGGCGCGTGTAGTCCTCGCCCTTGGGCTCGTTGGCCTGCAGGAACACCGGGCCGAGGTTGGCCGGCGTGAAGAAGCCCATCCCGGCCATCATCTTGCTTGACTCATCGGAGAAGAACTCGTCCGCGGCCAGCCAGTTCTGCAGCGAATCGCAGGCGACCAGGATGCCGCCCTCGCGGTCGATGCGCAGGATGCACTCGGGCATCTTGGTCGTCGCGAACTGGAACACGCTGCAGCCCGCGAATGGCATCTCGCCGCCCGGCACGAGCAGCTTGTCGGCGACGAGGCCGTGCTCGTGCTGCATGCCCGGCAGGGCCCAGAACGTGGCGCCGTAGCGGGCCTTGTAGAACGCGTCGTCGCGGCCGTGGAAGGAGCCGATCTTGACGACGTGCTTGACCTTGCCCAGCGCGTCGAGCTGCGCCAGCCCGGCGTCGTCCAGGCGCACGGTGTTGATCAGCGTGAGTGCGTCGCCGTCGCGCACGACGGTCATGTTGCGGCTGAAATGCCAGTGCGCGCCCATCAGCACTGTGCGCATCGCACCGGTGACGAAGAACACGTCCGGGAAGACTCGGCGCGCGTCAAGGTAGTTGTCGCCTCGTTCATGCAGCCAATGTCTGTTTAAGGTCTGCCTTCGTGTGGGCGGCGACGACCGAGTCGCGTTCGGGGTTGAGCGTGACTGCGCCGCTGGGTGTCCAGTCGCGCGTGGTGCCGGACCAGCGTGCGGGGTTGCGCTCATGGGCCTGCAGGTACAGGTCGTGGCGAGCCGCCAGGATGGCCTTGTCCGCGCCGCAGTGGCGCTGGGCAGGGGTGACGTAGCGGATGCCG
>CAIKUF010000109.1 GCA_903830565.1 uncultured bacterium
CGAGTTGCCCACCGCGTCGGTCGTGCGTTCGTCGCAAGCGACGCCCGCCCGCCGCCGTGGACAACTCTTCACCGAGGCCAAACCCGCAGGGATCCACTTATCGAAGCCGGTTCGGTGTTCAGACAAGCGGAGCCACCTCTTTCCGAAAGACCGGAGCCGATACGGTGACTTTCGCCTCGTATCTTGTTCGGCTGCGCGTGAGTCACCGTGCGAACCCGTGGTTCCTGAACTATGTGCTCAATAGCAGCGGCTTCCTCGGCTTCGCCCGCCGACTGGCCGTTCCGTCGGTTCAGCAATCCAATCTCAACTCGACGCGCTACTCGCGCATGTTCATTCCTCTGCCACCGATCGATGAGCAAGCCGCGATTCGTTCATACCTCGATGAGAAGACTGAGGAGGTAGCTCAAATTTCCAAGACCATCGAAGCCCAAATCGCCACCCTCACCGCCTACCGCAAGTCCCTGATCCACGAATGCGTCACCGGCCAGCGGCGGGTGACGGAAAGCGATCTGCGAGCCGCTCTCGATCGGCCGGCTAGACTTGACGGCGTCAGCCAACGAGAAGATGCCCATGCCTGAACTCGACACGATTAGCGTCAAAGGCTTCAAGAGCATCGCTTCGATCGAGAAGCTGCAACTCGGGGCGATCAACGTCGTGATCGGCCCCAACGGCTCCGGCAAGTCGAACTTCATCGGTGTGTTCTCGTTCCTGCACGCCATCCGTGAAGGCCGGTTACAGGACTACGTGATCAAGGCCGGCGGCGCGGACAAGGTGCTGCACTTCGGATCGAAGCTGACCAAGCGATTGCAGATACGCGTCTCGTTCCAGAACGAGATCAATCAGTACGAAATTGCGCTGTACGCGACCGACGCCGATGAACTCGTGCCGGAGATCGAGACGGTGTACTTCTGGGACAAGCTGGCGCACCCGAAGAGGCCATATAGCGAGGGGCTGGCGCGAGTTGGGAAAGAGGCCGGCATCAGCGTGCCGCAGTCCAAGTCCACGGCCAAGGTTGTGCGCGATCACCTGGACCGCTGGCGCGTCTATCACTTCCACGACACCGGCGCCGATTCGCCGATGAAGAAGACGGCGGACGTGAACGACAACCGTTACCTGCGTCCTGACGGCTCGAACCTGGCCGCGTGTCTTTACTTGCTGCGCGAGAAGCATGAGGCCTCGTACAGCCTCATTCGCCGAACCGTTCAGCGCATGGCGCCGTTCTTCGACGACTTCCAACTCGCGCCGCAAGAGCTGAACCCGGAGAAGATCAGGCTGGAGTGGCGGCACAAGGGGTCTGACGCGTATTTCGATGCCTCGGCACTTTCGGACGGAACCTTGCGCTTCATCGCCCTGGCGACGCTCTTTCTTCAGCCCGAGAGCTATCGGCCATCGGTCATTCTGGTGGATGAGCCCGAGTTGGGCTTACACCCCTACGCCATCGCGTTGCTGGCATCGCTGATCAAGCAGGCCTCGATCGAGACGCAGGTGATCGTCTCGACGCAGTCACCGCTGTTGCTCGACCAGTTCCAGCCGGAGGACGTGCTGGTGGCCGATCGCGTCGATGGGGGCACGCAGTTCACGCGGCTCGACCCCGCGAAGCTGGAGGCGTGGTTGCAGGATTACAGCCTCGGCCAACTTTGGGAAAAGAACGAACTGGGCGGCCGCCCAGCAGCCGAGTGAGCCGATGGCCAGGGTGCTGATCCACGTCGAGGGCCAGACTGAAGAGGCCTTCGTGAACGAAGTGCTGGCCGCGCACCTTTACGGCTACGGCTACGCGAAGGTCAGCGCGCGCTTGATCGGCAATGCCCGCCAGCGCGACCGGCGCGGCGGCATACGGTCTTGGAGCGCGGTGCGTAAAGACATCCTGCGCCACCTGAAAGAGGACGCCGACTGTCTTTCGACGACGATGGTCGATTTCTACGCGCTTCCGCACACGGGTGACGGCGCCTGGCCCGGCCGGGCGCGGGCGGTGCATCTTGCGTTTCGGGACAGGGCGCTCGCCGTCGAAGGTGCGCTCCTGGCGGACATTCGCGATGAAATGGGCGCCGGCTTCGAGACGCGCCGCTTTCTGCCTTACGTGGTGATGCATGAGTTTGAAGGGCTCTTGTTCAGCGACACGACTCGTTTTGCGCAAGGCATCGGCAGGGCCGATCTGGTGCCCGCGCTGGCGGCGATCCGCGAGCAGTTCGCATCTCCCGAGGAAATCAACGATTCGCCGCAGACCGCGCCTTCGAAACGGGTCGTGGAGTTGGTTCCGGGCTACGAGAAGCCGTTGATGGGGACCTTGGCCGTGCTCGAAATCGGTCTCGAAGCGATCCGGCGGGAATGCCCGCTTTTCCGCGCCTGGATAGAACGACTCGAACAGTGGCCGCAGTAGCCGCGTGACATGCGAAAGAAGCCGCCAGAGCTGACATTTCAGAGGCACGTTGCGGACTTCCTTGTCCGCGAACACAGGTACGGCGTGCTCGAACAGAGCGACATCACCGACACCGAACACTGGATTGCCGAAGACCGGCTCTGGGAGTTCCTGACCGCCACCCAGGCCGACGCGCTGAAGCAACTCGGCGACGACTACGGCACCGATGCGCGCGCCGAGGTGTTCAAGGCGCTGCGCAGGGAACTGGCGCACACCCCGATGTGGATGCTGCTGCGCCACGGGTTGAAGGTGCGCGGGCTGGAATTGCGGCTCTACTACCCGAAACCGCGCTCCGCTGAAAGCGCCGCGGCGAGCAGGCACGGCGCGAACCGCATCGCCTTGCGCCCGCATTTCCGCTTCGGCGAGGCCCAGCACGAGATCGACTTCGTCTTCTTCCTGAACGGCCTGCCCATCGTCGCGCTGGAGTTGAAGCACGAGAGGAACCAGACCGTGCATGACGCCGTGGCGCAGTTCGCCGCCCGCGACCACGCCTGCAAGATATTCCAGCACCCGTTCCTGTACCTTGCCGCCGACACGAGCGACGTGATGGCCGCCACCGACCCGCGGCGGGAGGCAAACTTTCGCTGGCACAACACGGGGCTGACGAACCAGGCCGCCACCAAAGACGGCAGCGAGTACCCGGTGGAGTTCCTCTACCGCGAAGTGTTGGCGAGCGAGCAGTTGCTCGAAGCGCTGTCGTTCTTCCTCGTGCGCGTGCCGCAGCGCGACGCGCTGGGCGACAAGCCGGAGCGCCCGGCCTTCACCTTGTTCCCGCGCTACCACCAGAGCCGCAGCGTGCGCAAGGTGGCGCACGACATCGCGGCGCACTTCGCCGTGAGCGGCGACATCGGCCGCAAGTACCTCGTCGAGCATTCGGCGGGCAGCGGCAAGACGCTGACCATCTGCTGGCTGGCGGATCGCCTGCACAGCCTGTTCAAGCCCGGCAGCGACGAGAAGTTGGTGGACCTGGTGTTCATCTTCACGGACCGCAAGTCGCTCGACACGAACATCCGCGACGAGATCGAGAACTTCACGCACTTGAGAGAGGTTGTGGGCTTGGCGCGCAAGGCGGACGACCTGCCGCGGTTCCTCAGCGGGCGCAAGCCGATCATCGTCACCACGCAACAGAAGTTCGCGTGGGTGCTGGACGAGATCGAGAGCAAGCCGGAGCTGAAGAATCTGCGGGTCGCGTTTTTGATCGATGAAGCGCACCGCTCGCAGGAAGGGCAGATGGGCGCGGCCATTCGCTTGCCGTTTCGCAGCGCGAACGAGCCGGATGCTCGACGTCGGCCCACCTGGCCACGGTGCGCGTGTCCAGGCCCAGCGCTCGCGCGGTCTGCGCCACCGTGAGTTGCTGGCGCACCAGGTGGTCGCGGATGCGGCAGAAGGTCTCGTAGTCAACCACGGCGTTGCTGTGCCTGCTGCACCAGCGTGGCCAGGCTCACGGGCTGGCCGCCGGTGTTGGCGCCGGTGATGGCCGGCGCACGCGGTGCCGGGCGGGCCGCCGCCACGGTCCCCGGCAGGGCCAGCACCTGGTACAGCGGCGAGCGATAGGCGATGAGATCCAGCTCGATGAGCTGCCGGCGCGCCGCGGCGAACTGCTCATCACTCAGGTGCAGCCGCCGGGCCAGCGTGGCCGCGCCGTAGTAGCTCAAGCCCTGGGCGTCCGACACCGTGATCAGGAACAGGTACAGCGCAGCCGAGCGCGCCTCGCAGCGGTCGATGAAGTGCTGCTGTACGAGCGCCTGGTCAACCCAGCTGAACTGCTCGGGGACCTGGCGCAGTCGCTCGGGCCGAAGTAGCTGCTTGATGGCCTTCACCGCACCTCCCGTTGATCACGTCGCGCCCAAGTTGTACGAGGCGCCGGGTGGTGCTGACCATGTCATCTTGTAACGCCGGCTGGAACAGATGGGCCACAAGCCCCGCCAGCAAAGGCGATTCGGCGTTCAAGAGATCTTGTAACGCCACGACCGCAGGGGCCTCGGGGAGATCGGCACGATTGGCAGATTCCTCAACCGCATCAGGCACTTGCGGCGTCAAGAGATCTCCTGATTAGCAATGATCGTCAGCCAGGCTCACGTGGTGAGCCACTGGCGGTCTACCCTGCACTCCATCTCATCAAGAAGGAGTGCGCAATGGCGATGAATCGGATCCAATTTCAGCCGGGGCTGTCGATGCCCGAGTTTTTCAAACGCTACGGCACCGAGTCGCAGTGCGCGGCATCGCTGGAGGCGACGCGCTGGCCTGGCGGGTTTGCCTGCCCGCGCTGTAGCAACGC
>CAIKUF010000110.1 GCA_903830565.1 uncultured bacterium
GAAGGGCTGACATTGACAAAGGCAGGCCAGGCACTGTGGGCAAGTGCTCTTGCGATGGAAGCGGCAGCCCATGCCCTTGATCGCGAAGTCCTTGTGCAAGATGAGACCATGGCCGGTGTGGTTCGGGTGTCGACCACGGAAGGGTTGGGAACCCTGTGGCTAACGCCTCGCCTACCGGCCTTGGCTGCGGCGCACCCGGCCCTCACGATCGAGCTTCTTTTGGACAACGATGCCGCAGACCTCCTGCGCCGCGAAGCCGATGTCGCCATCAGATTGGCGCGCCCGATCACACCCAACCTGATCGCGCGCCGCGTCGGCGAGCTTGCGTTCCAGCTCTTTGCGTCGCTGGACTACATCGCGCGGAACGGCACCCCAACGGGCATCGACGGGTTGCACGCCCACCGACTTGTTACTGTAGCGCTACGCGAGTCCATGCTCGACGACACATGGCTACAGATTCTCGATGCCGGCACGAGCGTGGCGTACCGCTCGAACAGTCCCGTCGCGCAGGTCGCTGCGGTGCAGGCAGGTATCGGCATCGGTCTACTGCCGGCCTATGTTGGGCATGTGCTGCCGAATCTTGCGACCATCCTCTCTCCCGACCTGTGGCGTCGGCGGGAAATCTGGCTCGTCGCACATCCCGAGGTGCGCAATAGCCGTCGCGTCCGCGTCGTATTCGACGAAATAGTTCGGTTGTTCCAGGCGGGCGCAGCCGAGTTGCGTTCCGCGTCTGATCCATGAGGCGACCGGGTCGCTGCGCGACCGCCGGGCCTACAGCCCGGCCGCCGCACGCAGCGCGTTCGCCTTCTCGGTTCGTTCGTCTGCGCTCACATCCGCTGCGCGGATATGAGTTCCGCCCAAGAACGACCAAGCTTGCTTCGCTCGGGGCCTTACAGGCCCGCAGCCGCACGCAGCGCGGCTACCTTGTCCGTTCTTTCCCACGTGAACTCGGGTTCGTCGCGGCCGAAGTGGCCGTAGGCGGCGGTCTTCTCGTAGATCGGGCGCAAGAGGTCGAGCATCTGGATGATGCCCTTCGGGCGCAGGTCGAAGATGTCGCCACGCGCCACCAGCGCCGACAGCGCTTCGTCGGAGACGACGCCCGTGCCTTCGGTGTAGACGGTGATGTTCATCGGCTTGGCCACGCCGATGGCGTAGGCCACCTGCACCTGGCACTGCCTGGCCAACCCTGCGGCGACGATGTTCTTCGCCACGTAGCGCGCCGCATACGCCGCCGAGCGGTCGACCTTGCTCGGGTCCTTGCCGCTGAACGCGCCACCACCGTGCGGGCACGCGCCGCCGTAGGTGTCGACGATGATCTTGCGCCCGGTCAGCCCGCAGTCGCCTTGCGGGCCGCCAACCACAAAGCGCCCAGTCGGGTTGATCAGGTACTTGGTGTCGGCCGTCAGCCACTCCTTGGGCAGCACGGGCTTGATGATCTCCTCGCGCACCGCCTCGTAGAAAGCATCGGTCATCTTGTGGCCGAGGCTGTACTCGGGCGCGTGCTGGCTGCTGAGCACCACGGTGTCGATGCTGTGGGGCTTGCCGTCGACATAGCGCATCGTGACCTGGCTCTTCGCATCCGGGCGCAGGAAGGGCAGGCGGCCGTCCTTGCGCAACTGAGCCTGGCGCTCGACCAGGCGGTGCGCGTAGTAGATCGGCGCCGGCATCAGGTCGGGCGTCTCGTCGCAGGCGTAGCCGAACATCAGGCCCTGGTCGCCGGCGCCGGTGTCGCCGGCACCGGTGTGTCGGCACCGGTGTTGAGGTGGTCGTCGCTCGCGTGATAGAAATGGGCGTCGCGACCGCGACCCCGTGCCGCCTTACGCTGCTTGCTCGAAAGATGCCTGAAGTAGTTCGTCCGTCGTGGTCAGCTTTGCGTGAATGCCGAGGATCGCCGTTGCGTATCGATGTGTGTCGGCCTCCGAGAATCCGGGGCCTGCCGCCCGCGCCCACGATGCGTCGTGCACAAAGGTGAATCGCCGCCCAAACAAAGCGCCGTCGACCATCGTCGCGAGGCAGCACATCGTTGAGCCATAGCCGATCACGAACGCCACACTGCTTCCTGCTGCGGCCAGCGCGGTGTCGAAGCCTGGGTTTGTGTAGGCTGAGAGGGCCGACTTGACGATGACCCGTTCACCAGAAATTGGTTCATAGCCGGGGATCCAGTCCACGTACTCACTGTCGCGGCCAAAGATCTGCCCATCCTGACAATGCTGCACATGGATAACCGTCCATCCGGCCTTGCGCGCATGCTCCAAGATGCGACCGCAGTTGCGCAGACTAGGTTCGATGCCCGCTAGGTTGAACGGGCGGCCAGGCGTCGTGTACTCGCGTTGTGCATCGATAACGACAAGGGTCGGAACTGAGGGTGACTTCATAAGGCTGTCCTTGGCTACAGGGAATTGAGTGCGAACTCGGCCGGAGGCCTTGCGACTGCGACGGCTTGGCAATTCATCCGGACGCTTGACCGCTCCAATACGCCTGTTTCAGCCCAGGCGCCTTCGGGACGATTCAAGATGTGAGGCCCATTCGCGACCGAGAGCGCGCCCGCAAGGGGCTCAAGCGTCACAACCATCTCGACATAGGCGTGGTCGGAGAACCCGAAGGGCTGGCCTATGAGGCGGAAACCGTAGCGCTCGTAAAAGGGCTGCAGCCGTGCTTGGGCGTGAAGATAGAGCCTGGAGAAACCCTTCTTACGGCACAGCTCGATCAAGTAGGTGAGCAGTTGATGGCCATGGCCTTCGCCCCGCCGTTCGGCACGGATGGCCAAACGCTCCAGCTTGGCGAAGTCGGCGAACCAACGGATGCGGGCAGTTGCGACGGGCTCGTTGTCAAGCAATCCGATCACGTGCGTTGCCGCGTAGTCATTCCCGTCAAACTCTTCTGCCCACGGGCAATTCTGCTCACCGATGTAAACGATGGCTCGGATCGCAAGAGCCTGGAGTTGTTCTTCCGGCGTTGCGACGATCTTGAAGCGAAGTTGGTTTGCACGCATCAGGTGTGTCCTTTCATTGCTCGACCGGCACAAGGCGACCGTGGTCATTCTGAAAACGCTGGCCCGCAACCTCGAAAGCGTCGTTACCGGCGCGGAGATTGGCGAGCAAGGCGGTCACCACTTGTGTTGTCATACCGGCCGTGCCGTTTCGGATTGCAGTCGCCGATACGCCGTCGTGGCGTCTTACCGGCATCGGGTAGATCCAGCCGCACTCATCATAGATTCCGCGGACCCACATGCCACCAAGGTCACTCCCGTGCAGGCCGTGCAAAGGGACACCCGGATTGAGGCCCTGGATGGTGGCCACGACACCGTGAAACCCTTTGTCGCGATAGACTTCTGGCAGCCATAGAACCTCGACTCGATCTGACAGGCTCGCCTCCTTGATCGCCAGTTCAATCATCAGTCTCCGCGTTTCTGGCGGGTAGAAGCGGTTGCCGGTTGGGAAGTAGTTGACGTTGAGATCGGCCTTCTCGGTGCGCTCAAGAACGCCTAGACCAGCCTCAACTCGCGCCTGTCGAATCTCGCCGCGCTCAAACGCCTGCGCATGAAGCTTTGGCACGATGGTCGGGTGAATGAATATCTTCGACAGGCCTCGCTGCCGCAGGGCACGCTCGACAATCGCTATGTGAGTGACATGAAGGGGATTGAATGTGCCGAAGAAGATGCCAATACCACGACGCGGGTAAATTTTGGCGCGCAGGTCCGACAGAGCGCCGACGCCGAAGATGAAGCCGCCAAGAGCGAGGCTGAGTGCTACGAAGGTCGGTTTGACGAGCGGCAGTCCGGTCGTCGCGGCAGCGGTTACCAGGACGTTGACCGACAGCGCGACAATGACGTTGCGGTTGAGGTCGCCGATGCCGCGGTTGAACAGCATGACGGCAGCGTACTGAGCCCCCTGGGACGCGAGCGTCGTAAGAGCCGCAATTCCCAACACGCCACCCACATCGTGCAGCGCCGCGCTGTCCAACACGCCACCCAACTGGAACGCGAGGAAGACAGCGGAGTTGAATAGAAGCTGTAGGGCAAAACGGCCAACCCTCCCGAACGTCACCAGCGCGAAGCGCAGGTTGACGATTTCTTCCAACTTGTTGCTAAGTCTTGAATAGGCTGGAAGGCATACCGCCACGACAACGCAGACTGCGATGAGGAACAGGTTGGTCCAAGCCGTGTGGGCGAAGCCATAGGCTCCGAACATGACGGCGCCGACGGCAAGCGCGAGCAGCGTGGAAGGGCTGCGCAGATATTGCCAAGTAGTCGCTGTCTTATGCATGGTTGGACTCTCGATGAACTGCGCCCTATGGGGCGATACAGTGGCCGGGAGTTTGTCATCGAACTGAACGGATAACTATCGTCAAAAATGAACAGCCCCTGTGCGAAAACGAAGAGCGACGTCCTGCGCAATTGGAACGACATCCGCTTCTTCCTCGCCGCCGGCCGAGCCGGCAGTTTGAATGCGGCAGCCAAGAGTCTGCGGACTTCGCAGCCCACTGTCGGTCGTCGCATCGCCGCCCTCGAAGCAGTCCTTGGCGCAAGCCTGTTCGATCGTCACCAGGAAGGGCTGACATTGACAAAGGCAGGCCAGGCACTGTGGGCAAGTGCTCTTGCGATGGAAGCGGCAGCCCATGCCCTTGATCGCGAAGTCCTTGTGCAAGATGAGACCATGGCCGGTGTGGTTCGGGTGTCGACCACGGAA
>CAIKUF010000111.1 GCA_903830565.1 uncultured bacterium
GGCCCCAGCGGTTCGAGCATGGTCACGGTTGGCAGCAACACGGAGACCGCCCCCTCGGTCATCGCCGCGAACGCTGTCACCTGGGCTGCGCTGGTGCCCACGGTCACGGTGCAGAGCGTCGCTATCGCCGCCAGCGCCCCGGTGGTCAAGTTCACGGTTGCCGACGCCGCAGGGCGCCCGGTGATCGGCCTTGGCAACACCACCAAGAGCAGCACGGCCACGGTAGCGAGCTACCCCAACCTCGCCTTCGCAATGGCCAAACTCGTGCCCGCCGTCAGCGGCAGCCCGAGCAAGTGGGTGAGCTACATCGTTACCACGGTGCCGACCAAGAACGCAACAACCGGCGTCGTGACTCCCGCCGCGCCGACGCGTCCGTCGACGGACAACACCGGCAAACTGGTTGACAACGGCGACGGCAGCTACCAATACACCTTCTACCGCGACGTCACGACGATCAAGGCACAGGTCGCTGCGATGACGGTCACCGCGCCGAACGACAAGGCCGCCCTGGGCGACCTGACCTACGACCCGAACGCGACGACCCGCGTGACGGTGGTGGTCTCGGGCAATGCGCCCGGAACAGGCACCAACACGCCGACGGCAACCGCATCCTCGGTTGCCGCCGTGCCGATGGTCGCGCCGACGAACTACTACTATGACTTCGTCCCCGCCACCGGCAAGCCGCCGACGGCGACGGACCCCGAGCGCCTCATCACCTCCACCGCCACATGCAACAACTGCCACCAGGTGCTCGGCGGCCTGCCGGGCGCGGCCTCCGATGCCAATGTGGCCGCGTTCCACGGCGGTAGCCGCAACAACGCTGCGTACTGCGTCGTCTGCCACACGGCACAGCGCGGATACGGCCAAGTCGAAGCCACCGTTGCCTCGACCAACGGCGCCATCAAGACCTTCAGCGGCAGCACGTACATCGTGAGCGCGCGCACGGTCGGCAACTTCCCCAACATGATCCACAAGATCCACGAGGGCGGGTTGCTCGTCAACAAGATGTACAACTACGGCGGCGTGCTGGCGAATGACACGACGTACCCGCAGGACGTTCGCAACTGCCAGAACTGCCACACCCAGACCACTGCGACCCCGCAGGGCGGCAACTGGATGACCCAGCCTAATACCGTCGCCTGCGGCTCCTGCCATGATGGCATCAACTTCGCCACGGGTGGAGGCATTAAGCTCAAGGCGGCCATGCTGGGCGGGACGACGTACAACCCGGAAGCGCACCCGGCAGGTCCGCTGACGGATGACACAACGTGCGTGCTGTGCCACAAGCCGGCGGCGATCGACGTGTATCACCTCCCGGTGACACCGCCGAACCCGAACAATGCCTTGTTAGCTGAAGCCAGTCCGCCTAACGCCAATACGAACGCCGCTTGGATCGCGTCCGGCGCGGTTGACAACCGCCTTCCGACAGGCGCAATCGTCGTGACGTACAACGTCAAGAGCGTGTCGCGCAACGCGAGCAAGCAGCCGGTGATGGTCTTCCAGATGCTGCAGAACGGCGTGGCCACCCCGCTCAACGTGTTTGCGAGCGCCACGGTCAATCCGGCCACCGGTCAGAAGGAGATCTGGAACAACTTCATGGGTTCGCCGAGCGCGTACTTCGTGTTCGCGGTTCCGCAGGATGGCATCGCGCAACCGTCTGACTTCAACGTGTCGGTCTCGGGCTGGCTCAGGAGCATCTGGTACAACAACGGTACCGGGACCGGCACGGGCGCGGGGACCCTTGAAGCCCTCACAGGCGCCGACGCCGGTTACTACAAAGTCACGCTCACGGGAGTGACCGTGCCTGACAACGCGGTGATGCTGACCGGCGGCCTCGGCTACACCTACAACGTGACGAGCACGCTGCCGCTGACGCAGACCAATCTGGAAGCCTACCCGGTGACCGCCGCCACCGCGACGGGCCAGACCAACAAGAAGGGCGGGCTGATCGTGATTGCGCCCAACGTGCAAGTGGTTGCCAGCTCGGGTTGCCCGACAGCCACGGGCGGGACCGCGTGCACGAGTTCCGGCGCCTACGTCCCTCGCAGAGTGATCGTCCAGGATTCGAAGTGCGACGCCTGCCACCAGGTACTCGGCACCTTCACCGAAGACGCGTTCCACGCCGGCCAACGCAACGACGGCACGACGTGCTCGTGGTGCCACCGTCCGAACCAGACCAGCAGTGGCTGGTCGGCGGATTCCGCGGCCTTCGTTCACGCCATCCACGCGGCAGGCAAGCGCGGTGACGCAAACAAGTACACTTGGCACGCTGCCTCGACGACCGAAGGGTTCTGGGACATCGGTTACCCAGGCATTCTGAACAACTGCCAGGGCTGCCACTTGCCGAACACGTACAACTACGGCACATCGACGTCCACGACCCCGATGAACAATCCGGACAACCGGCCGTTCCGCACGGTGGCGACGGGCCGCAATGCGCTCACGGCGGGTGCGACGACGACGACCTACACGTACGCTGCCGGGGCATGCACTGCCGGAACGAGTGCAGCGCAGACGGACCTTGGCGCGTTCTCCTTGTCGCCATACCTCATCACAGCGAGCGGTAGCGCGTCGAACATCGACCTCGGTGTCGGCTTCAGCTACAACGCAGGACTGGCGACGTCCAACGGGTGCAAGCCCGACGGCACGCCGTACAGCAACCCGGCCGGCGGTACGCTGGCGGCCGGTAGCTCGACGCTGGTGACATCGCCGACGGTGACGGTATGCTCTGCGTGCCACGTCACGTCCGACGCGATCTCGCACTTTAAGATCAACGGCGCCGCGTGGTATCAGGCGCGCGGTGTGGCACTCAACGGCACGAACGAAACGTGCCTGGTCTGCCACGGCTCCGGGCGTATCGCGGACATCGCGGTGATGCACTCGCAGCAGTAGTCGAGAGTCCGTAGCGGTGGCGGAGCACGGGACACCGTGTTCCACCACCGCGACACACAGCCCGGAAGCGGCAACGCCTCCGGGTTGTTTTTTTGAGGCGAGCCAATGATCTGCGCGCACGACCCAACACCTCCACCCATGAATTCAATGAAAGAGTCCGCTATGAGCAGAACCAGAATCCAGTTCGCGACTGCCGGCACCATCGTGGCGACGCTTGTCGCACTGGCCGCGCTGGCGTTGTCCAGCGCGACATTCGCCGCGGCAGGCGCGGCCGCGAGCGCGACGGCAACGGCCGGGCACGCGTCGGCTGCAGCGAACAAGGCGGCGCCTGTGGCGGCGGTCGAACTTGTCGACATCAACAGCGCGAGCCGCGCGCAACTGAAGACGCTTCCCGGCATCGGCGACGCCGAAGCCGACAGAATCATTGCCGCGCGGCCCTACCTCAGCAAGGCCGAGCTCGTCACGAAGAACGTGATGGCAACCGGACCTTACCTGTCGATCAAGTCTCAGATCGTCGCGAAGCAGAAACGTCCGCCGCAGGCCAAGCCGTAAGGGGCGTGTCTCGTTTCGCAAGCAATGGTCAAACGCCCATCGGCGGATGCCCCAGGGCGCTTGGCTCGTGGTTCAAGATCTGTCGTGCGATGCCGCGCAACCGATGGGGCTTCCACAGCCTGTGGCCAAGTGCGAGGACCGACTGTTGCGATTTACCATCGCTTGCCGGCGTGCAGCCGTCGCACGCTCCGGTCGAGACCTCCAGCCGCGTGCCGCCCAATACAATGCCCTTCGCGAGATTGCGCCCGGCCCACGTTTGGGCTCGTGGCGACCTGCAAGAGATGACGGAGCCAGGTATGAAATGTTCTTATGCCGTGTGGGGCGCAATCGCCGTAATGCTCGCCGCATTGGCGGGCTGCGGCAGCGGTTCGGATTCGGGGTCGGGAACGCCCGCGCCAACGCCGCCCGCCGCGCCGGCGATCAGCGCCGCCGCGGCGCAGCCGGCGAACGACACCGCGATCAACCCGCTCGCACCGTTCACGGTGCTGCAAGGGGCAGGCATTCCGGCGGTTTCGGTGACCGGCGCGACCAAGGTCAATTTCACGGTGTTCTCGGATGGCGCTGTAAAGACCGGCATCACCATCGCGCAGGTCGATGTGATCATCGCCAAGCTCGTTCCGGGGACGAACGGCAACCCCGACCAGTGGCAGAGTTACACGCACCGCACGCAGGCAGCGGCTACGCCGGAGCCCGGGCAGACCTACACGCCCGCCGTGCTCGCGACACTGCTTCATCCCGCGTACCCGTCGCAGGTTCAGGCCTCCACCGATCCCAAGCAGACCGACCCCTCGCTGCTTGCGGGCCAGCTTGTCTACAACGCCGACGGCTACTACACCTACACCTTCACGACCAACATCACCGACCCCAAGCAGACCAACGGCGTAACCTTCCAGCCCGGCAGCACGCATCGCGTCGCGCTGCAACTCAGCTATACCAATGCAGCCGGCCAAGTCGTGCGAGCCAACGCGTTCTTCAGCTTCACCGTTGACGCCTCCGGCAAGTCGGTCCCCCTCACGGATCCGGCGACGCAAGACCACGTGATGTCCGACGTGACGCAGTGCAATGTCTGCCACGAAAGGCTCTCTGCGCACAAGGGCAGCGCGGTCGATGTGCAGTACTGCGTGACCTGCCACAACCCCGGCACGATCGACCCCAACAGCGGCAACGTGCTGACGCTGGCGACGATGGCCCACAGCATCCATTCGGCCCAGTTGCTGGCAAGCCAGGTCGGCAGCGCCGGCGGCACGTACTACACCGTGGGCACGACGGACTTCTCCAGCGTCGGTTACCCGCAAGACATGCGCAACTGCGCGGTCTGCCACACCTCGGCGAACCCAGCAACGCCGCAGGGCAACAACTGGCAGTCGGTGCCTTCGCAGTCGGCTTGCCTCACATGCCACGCAAGCAACGCGGGCTCGTCGTGGAACGCGACCCACCTCATTTTCGCCAGGGCGCTCTATGGCCCCAGCGCGGTCGCCAAGGACCTGCCCAACTCGGACTGTGCCGGATGCCACAGGCCGGATGCCAATCTTGGGTCGCCCACGGTTCACTGGGCGCAAGTGGAAGTCAACAAAGCGCTCTACAAGATGAACATCGAGAGCGTCGCGTTCAATGACACGGCCGACCACAAGGGCCGCACGGTGACGGTCAAGTACTTCCTCTCGAACCCGACCGCGGGCGACGCGCCGTACAACCTTGTCACCTCCGATTGCACTGGCACGCCGGCAGCGCCCGTGTGCTCGACGTCGACGAAGTTCGGCAATCTGCGCTTCTACGTGGGCTACCAGAACATGGTCTGGCGGCCGCCCTTCGTGACCGAGTTCTCGGCCTACAACAACGGCGGCAACAGTGCGAACGCTTACGCGTACAAGGGCACGAACGACGGCAACAACCACTACACGGTCGCCATTGCACTTCCCGACGACACGGCGACGCAGATCGCGTTCGGTACGGCCATCGTCGCCAGCGCAGGGCAGGTCAAGGAAGTGATGCTGCAGGCGATGTCGGTTGCGAACCCGCGGCCGCCAGTCGTCCCAACGCAACTCGTCAATAGCGTCGTGCAGCACACCAGCACGAACTTTGTCATCAGTGGCACTTTGCAGCCGCCTCCCAACGTCGTCTCAACCGAGAAATGCAACGCATGCCACGCCGCGCTCGGAACCGCGTCTGGCTCGAACACGCTGGCCAACGCCTTCCACAACGGTGCCCGCGACACGGTTGAGATCTGCGTCATCTGCCACGACCCGAATCGCGTGTCGTCGACGGTCATGACCGGCGGCCAGCAGCTCAATGAGGCCTATGACTTCAAGCGAATGATCCACGGCATTCACAGCAACTCGATGCGAACCTCGCCGTTCACGAACGGCAATGCGGTGGTCGGCTCGTTCTGCAACGTCCAGAACCTGTCGGCGTCTCAGGATGCAGGGTGTAACCCGGCGTTGAAGTTCCCGAGCACGGTGACCAACTTCGCGGCCACGGTGCGCTGGCCCGGCGTCGGCCTGAACTGCAACGCCTGCCACGTGAATGATTCGTGGCAGACGGATTCGAGCGTGCTCGCCTCGGCCGTGCTCAAGTACGGAGCCACGGCTGAGGGCCCGGCAAAGTTCGGCGGGTCGACCTTGCTCGCGAATGCGTGGAACTTCAACGTCATCTCGCCCAAGGCGGCGTCCTGCACGGCATGCCACGATTCGCCGAAGGCACAAGCGCATGTCCAGTCGGCTGGCAATGCGACCTTCGGCAACCTGGCGCAGAACCAGTGGCCGCAGGAGACCTGCGCGGATTGCCACTCGCAGGGGCAATTCATGAGCGTGGGCCGCGTGCACGGGTTGTCGAAGTAGCCCGTATCTTGCGACGTCGTCGGGCCGTGCGCGCAGGCCTTGCGATGTGGCAGGACGTGGCGAGGAATGGATTGATCGGATTTGTCCCAGGGGGGCTTTGAATGCAAGTCAAGCGTTTAGCGGCGGTCTTCGCCTTCGGTCTGGCGGGGCTGACGGCCCCCGCATGGGGCGCGGCCGAGGCCCAAGGGGCGGCACGGTGTCTCGAGTGCCATGACGACCTGCCGGACATGAGCCGGTCGGCGCATGCGGTGGCCACCGACAAGCGCACGCCGGACTGCATCAGTTGCCACGGCGAGAGCACGTCGCACGCGAAGAAGGTCTCGGGCCAGAAGCAGGGCAAGCCCGATCGGATGTTCGTCGGCGAATCGATCTCGCCGGCCGATGTGCGCAGCGCGGCCTGCCTGGCTTGCCACAACAGCACGCCCAAGCTCGCGCTGTGGGCGGGTAGCCAGCATCCGACGGTGGAAGTCGCCTGCAATTCGTGCCACAAGATCCACACCAACAATGACAAGGTGCGCGCCAAGGCCACCCAGCCCGAGGTCTGCTACACCTGCCACAAGGAGCAGCGCGTGCAGGCCAGCCGGCCGTCGCGCCACCCGATCCAGGAGGCCAAGGTCGTCTGCTCGGACTGTCACAACCCGCACGGCTCGGCCGGGCCCAAGCTGGTCAAGAAAGACAGCATCAACGACACCTGCTTCATGTGTCACGCCGAGAAGCGCGGCCCGTTCGTGCACCCGCATCAGCCGGTGACCGAGAACTGCGCGACTTGCCATAACCCGCATGGCAGCACCGTGCCGGCGATGCTGGTCGCGAGGCCGCCGCTGCTGTGCCAGCAGTGCCACACGCCGCACGTGGCGGGCGGCGTCGGCGCCGTTGGCGGCCAGCCGGGCGTGTTCCCGCCTGCGGCGCCCGGGCAGTTTGCCCCTGCGGTCACGGGAACCTCGAGCGGCAAGAACGTCGTGAACATCTGGCAGGGCCGCGCTTGCGGCAACTGCCACACGCAGGTTCACGGCTCGAACAATCCGTCCGCCACCAACCCGACGCCGCAATTTCTGCTGCGCTAAGACATGGGGAGAAATGCGATGCGAAGCATGGTCCGGCAAGCAGGCGCCCGCCACACGGTACTGGTGATGGCTCTGGCCGCGGTCTATGGCCCGACGTATGCCGCCGAACCCGAATCGACCGTCGTCTCTGAAGGCTCGGTGACGGTCGGCGTGGACGGGATCAGTGGTGACAGCAACGACCGCGCCCAGTTCGGCCAGTACAACGGCCTGCGGGCCGTCGGCAAGGCGGCCGGTATTCTCGACTTCAACTACTACCGGCGCGACGATGAGTCCGGCAACTCGCTGGTCTTCAAGGGCAGCAACCTGGCCCTCGATACGCGCGAGCTGGGCCTCGCGTGGAAGACCCAGGGCAACTGGAAGTTCAACGCCGACTACAACGAGCAGATCCACTACGACCCGTACAGCGTCAACACCGGCCTCGTCGGCTTCGGCAGCACGACACCACAGGTCGTGCCGATCGTGCAGGGCAGCGGGTCGGATGTCGACCTGAAGGTCAAGCGGTCCAGCGTGGGTCTGGGCTTCTGGAAGTCGATCACGCCGTCGTTCAACTTCGAAGCTAACCTCAAGAGTGAGGACAAGAACGGCTCGCGCCTGTTCGGCAACGGCTTCACCTGCCCATCGTCGATCGCGCCGGGGTGCCAGGGCGCCACCACGTCCAACACCGGCTCGGCGGTCCTGATGCTGCCCGAGCCGATCGATTCGAACACGACGCAGGTCGACGTGCGCCTGAGCTACGTCGGCGAGAAGCTCAACATGAGCCTCGGGTACTACGGCTCGTTCTACAAGAACTCGAACAGCATCATTTCTCCGAACATTCCAGGGGGCAGCCTGTACCCCCCCGTGGGTACCACCGCGCTGCCGCTGAGCACCGGGCTGCAGGGCATCCTGAGCAATCCGCTGGCGCTGCCGCCGGACAATCAGGCGCAGTTCGTCGACCTGACCGGCAACTATGCGCTGACCGACACCACGCGCGTCAAGTTCAAGCTCAGCTACTCGCAGGCGAGGCAGGACCAGAGCTTCGACGGTGCCGGGCTGACCGGCGCGTCGGCGGGCGTGGCGAACCTGGGCGGTGCCGTGGACACGAAGCTGGCCCTGGTCGGCATCACCTCGCGTCCGATACCCAAGCTCTCGCTGCTGGCCGACTTCAGCTACCAGGACAAGAACGACAAGACGCCGCTCGCCGCCTACAACCTGCAAGGCGCCGGGGTCAACAAGCTGACCTACACCAACATGCAGTTGCCGCTCACGACCGAGCGCGCGCGCCTCGAAGCGGCCTACCAGTTCACGCCCGAATATCGGGGCACGCTGGACGCGACCTACGAGTCGCTCAACCGCGGCGTCTTCACGCCCACGAGCGCCATTGAAGGCGTGAGCGCGATTCGCCAGAAGACCGACGAGACCGGCGTGCGCGCCGAGCTCAGGCGCACGATGTCCGAGAACCTGAGCGGCGCGATCAGCGTCGCGAGCAGCTCGCGCAACGGCTCGGACTGGCTGCAGCCCAACAGCGGCACCGGCGTGACGACCGTCACCGACCCGAACGCGTCCTTCCTGCCGTCGGCGATCTTCCCGTCGACGCTCGCGAATCGCGACCGCAACAAGGTCAAGCTGACGGTCAACTGGCAGGCCGCGGAAGGCCTGGCGCTGCAGTTCCTCGCCGAAGGCGGCAAGGACAAGTTCAAGTCGCCCACGTCGTACCAGCAGGGGCTCGAGAGCGCCGGCATGGACGTGTTCAGCATCGATTTCGACTACGCGATCAACGAGAAGTGGAGCCTCAACGGCTACGTGACGCAGAGCCAGCAGACCCAGCAACAGTCGCGCTCGGCCGGCTACGTGATGTCGTTCAAGGACACCAACACGGCGCTCGGCCTGGGCTTCACCGGCAAGCCGAGCGAGAAGCTCGAAGTCGGCGGCACGCTGGGCTACATGAACGATTCGAACGCGTATGCGCAGGGGCTGGACGCGTTGGCCCCGCCCGAGAGCATCGCCCTTCTGAACGCGACCGGCGGCTTGCCGAACGTGGTGTTCCGCCAGACCAACCTGACGCTGTACGGCAAGTACGAGATCGACAAGCAGTCCGCCGTGCGCGTCAACCTCGTGTACCAGCGCTCGACCGTGAACGACTGGGCCTGGGGCTACAACGGCACGCCGTTCTCGTACTCCGATGGCACGACGCTGAATCAGCAGCCCAATCAGTCGGTCGGCATGATCGGCGTGGCCTACATCTACAAGTTCTAGCCGTTCGGGATGGGGAGGGCAGGCCGGCGCGGCCCCTCTTCAGGCACCTCGCACGCGCTCAATGCAAAACGCCCCGGGGACGCATGAACGTCCACGGGGCGTTTGAAGAAGCCAGAGGGAGGCTCGCGCCTGCCCTCAGGAGCAAGGTCTGAGCGGTGTCTACTTCGAAGAAAGTATGACCGCCACGGCGGCCTTGATGTCGGCGTCGCTGGCCGCGACCTTCTTGTGGTCTTCTTCGTCGCCGATCTTGCCGCCGTTCTTGAGCTCGTTGAAGAGCTTGTCCGGTGCGGCGGCATTGCCCTTGTACTTTTCAGCGAGCGACGCGAAGGATGGCCCCTTCTTGGTCGTCTTCTCGGTGTGGCACTTGTTGCACTTTTCCTTGGCGATCAGGTCTTCACCGGGGCCGGCGAAGGCGAGCCCGCAAACGGCCAGCATGGCGGCGGCAGCGACGAGAGTGTGCAGTGTTTTCAAGGTGGTGACTCCGTTGGGTTGAAAGAGGTCTGGCAACTCGATGCGGGCGATGGCCTACTTCGAGGACAAGACGATCTGGACGATCGCCTTGATGTCGGCATCACTGGCGACGACCTTCTTGTGGTCGTCTTCGTCGCCGATCTTGCCGCCGTTCTTGAGCTCGTTGAAGAGCTTATCCGGCGCCGCGGCGTTGCCCTTGTACTTCTCGGCGACCGATGCCCACGATGGCGCCTTCTTCGTTGTCGTCGCCGTGTGGCACTTGTTGCACTTTTCCTTGGCGATGATGTCCTCGGCCGAGCCGGCGAAGGCGGGGCCGGAGATGGCAACGACGGCGAGGGCGGCAACGGCGTACAGAAGCTTCATATCAATTCCTTAAGGTAGGTCGAAGGGGTTGCGACGATGGGTACAACAGATTCTAGGTCCGTCCGGTTGACAGGCGAAGGCAAGAGAATAGGCGAAAAGACGCGTTGCGATTTTGAATGCCGGCGGTCATGCGCCACTTGACGAGGGTCAACGGGTCACGGCGGGACCGTTGAACGGCCTGATCACGCCGAGCGGTGCACGGCCAGGTGGCGCGGCGTCCACGACGGCGCCACGCGCCGGACGAAGTTCGAGCGGGCAATGTGGTAGCTCGGGTCGAAGCCGTAGAAGTTGCGATGCATGCGGGCCAGTTCCTCCTCGCGGTAGGCGGCGAGCGGCTTGCGCGCTTCGTCGTCGTCGCGCCGTTGCCGCTTGGCTTGAAGCAGGGCAGGCAGATCGGCGCCGGCCGCGAGTGCGGTGGCACGCGCGCGCACCTCGGCGACGAAGGTTTCGAGACTGGTGCCGAAGACGCCATCGACGAGGCCCCACGCCAGTGCCTGGCTTGCCGACACCGGCAGTCTGTGTCCCATCACGTCGCTAGCGCCGACCGAGGTCAGCCGACGCGGCAGCAGGTAGGTCCAGTACTCGGAGCCGTAGAGGTTGCCCATGTTCTTGTAGTGCGGGTTGAGCAGCGTGCTGCGACGTGCCCAGACATGGTCCGCCGCCAGCGCCATGAAGACGCCTCCA
>CAIKUF010000112.1 GCA_903830565.1 uncultured bacterium
CCGAATCTTGCCAATCATGTCCATGGTGATCACTCCTTGTCCTCTGCTGCACAAAAATGCAGCAGGGTAGTCGTTCACCTGGCTCAGTTTTGGGTCGGCACAACCCTCAAAAGTGGCTCAGTTTTCGGTCGGCGCCAACAGCCTGCAAAGCTCATCGACTGGGGCCGTCGCATCGGCGTGGCCACCGCCGCGGTGGTGACCTGGCAGATCGAACACCGACCGCATCCCGAGCAGGGCTACCGCGCCTGCCTGGGTCTCAAGCGCCTGGCCCGCGAGTACACCCCGGCCCGGCTCGAGGCGGCCTGCACCCGCGCGCTGGCGATCCGTTCACCCAAGTTGCGCAGCGTCAGTTCGATCCTCAAGATTCGATCCTCAAGAGCGGGCTCGATCGCCAGCAGAGCCTGCCGATTTCGGCGACTGCCGCGCCGGTAGACCACGAGAACGTGCGCGGCCCCGATTACTACCACTGACCCACCACCACCGAAGGAGACCCACCGATGCTCAGCGAACACACCCTCACCCAACTGCGTAGCCTGCGCCTGGACGGCATGGTGCGCGCTATCGAGGAACAAGCCATCAGCACCGCCGCCACGGCGCTGGGCTTTGACGAGCGCCTGACGCTGCTCGTGCAGCATGAGATGGCCTGGCGAGACGAGCGGCGCGTGCAGCGCCTCTTGAAGGCCGCCAAGCTCAAGGTCGGCGCCGCCTGCGTGGAGGACATCAACTGGCGCACCAGCCGCTCGCTGGATCGCTCGCTGGTGGCCGCGCTGGCCGGCGGGGACTGGCTGCGCAACGCGCAGAACCTGACCATCACGGGAATGACCGGTTGCGGCAAGACGTGGCTGGCGTGCGCGCTGGCGCATCAGGCCGCGAGATCGGGCTTCTCGGTGCTGTACACCCGCGCGTCGCGCCTGTTCGATGAACTTCAGGTCTCGCGCGGCGACGCCAGCTTCGCGCGGCGCTTGGCACAGCTGGCCAAGCTGGATCTGCTGGTCATCGACGACTTCGCGATCGCGCCCATGGGCGCTGCCCAGCGCAACGACCTGCTGGAGGTGCTCGACGACCGCGTGGGTACGCGCTCGACCTTGATCACCAGTCAGCTCCCGGTAAAGACGTGGCATACCTACCTGGACGATCCCACGCTGGCCGACGCGATCCTGGTGCCGCATCGTCCACTCCAGCCACAAGATCGAGCTCAAGGGCGCCTCGCTGCGCGATACCAAGCAAGACACGTGATGCCCACCCCCACCAGCCGCGCGCTGCACACGACTTATCCACCGCGTCGGCCGTGCGTCGCTGGGCGCCGCCAGCCGCCGTGGATAAGTCTGCACCGGGCACCCCCGCAAATCGCTTCGCGGCTCAGCGTTTCAGGCTGATCGCGGACGATTGAGCTACAGTGAACACCTCGCTTGCGCGCTCCCCCGCGCCCGTCCGCGATCAGGCTGAAACGCCGTCCGCCATCAGACTGAAACGAGCGTCCGCGATCGCTGAAATACGCACCAAGGCAAATTGCGGGCAGCGCCCGCTGGGCATCCCGACCATCCGCGACCGGGTCGCGCAAATGGCGGTGCTGTTGGTTCTCGGACCGATCTTCGATGAAGACCTGTTCCCCTGGCAGTACGGCTTTCGCGAGGGCATGGACGCCAAGATGGCGCTGCGGCGCATCCACTTCGGCATCGCCGATCGTGGAGCGCGCGAAGTGGTGGACGCCGATCTGGCTGACTACTTCAACACGATCCCGCACGGGGACCTGCTGCGCTGCGTCGCACGTCGCGTCTCCGATGGAACGGTGCTGGCGACGATACGCCAGTGGCTCGATGCACCGGTCGTCGAGCGCGCGGACG
>CAIKUF010000113.1 GCA_903830565.1 uncultured bacterium
GGCACCGCAGACCACGCCATGGGTCTCGCCCGCGCAATGGGAGCAAGCGGGCGGGATGTTCGTGTGCACCGAAAGCGACGCAGGATGCAAGCAGTCGGCGCAGGCGATGGCGGCGACGCCACCGGTACGCGTCACGGTGCACAAGAAGGCCTGGGGCTTCGCCCTTCCCGCGCGCAGCTATCTTCTCTACTTCAAGCTTCCGGCCTGACAGCGCTCCAACCTGGCCTGGGGCGCAGGCGCGCCATCGAATGCGTGTCGGCGAACATGCCGCCCTGCAGCAGAGACGCGCGCCGCGTGCCTTCATTCTCGAAGCCGAAGTTGGCAAGCAGTTTGGCCGCAGCCGCGCTTTGAGCGGGCACGTCGATCTCGATGCGCAGCAAGCCGGCCCAGCCATCCGCCCATTCGATCAGCGCGGCGAGCAGCGCCGAGCCCACGCCGCGGCCCTGCCATTCGGGCGCAACGCAGATCGTGAGGCCGGCCGCATGGCGGCGGCGCAGCACCGATTGCACCGCGAGGCTCGCATACCCGACGACATGGCCCTGCGTCAACGCAACCAGCGAACACGCGGGCTTGCCGATCAGCTCGCGCACGCGCTCGGCGGGCGCCCAGGGCGTGAGCGGCAGATCTTCGACGACGCCGCGGCGGATCATCAATGCGGCGACCGCGTCGAGGTCTGACTCCTCGCAACCACGCACGCTCCAACTGCCGCTGGCCGTGCCGCGTTGCACCGTCGCCGAAGGCGGCGCGGCGCGCAGCGCAGGCGCTGCCGGGAGCGCCGCAGCAGGTGGATTCGGATGCAGGCGCGCCATGGTCAGCGAATCGACGTACGCGCCGTCGCGCAGCGCATAGCCGCGCTGTGTCGACTCGATCTCGAAGCCGAACTTGCGATACAGCGCAATCGCCGCTTCGTTGTCGGAATACACAGCGAGCTCGATGCGCAGGACCTGCATCCAACGATCAGCATAGTCGCACATGGCCTGCATCAAGGCCTTGCCGACGCCCTGGCGCTGCGCCTCGGCGGCGACCGAGATGCCGATCACCGCGACGTGCCTCAGCCGCGGCAGGTCCGAGCTCGGGTGCAGGCCGGCGCTGCCGACGACCTCGGCCTGGCCGTGGACGACGCGCTCGGCGACCAGCATCAGATCGTTCTTGCCCGGCGCCGTGCGCTCGGCCAGGCGGCTGCGCCAGATGTCCTCGTTGGTGTACGGCACCTGCATCAGGTTCGGGTACACGGCCGGGTCACCAAGAATGCGCGCGTACGCCGCGGCGTCGTCGACGGTGGCGCGGCGCAGGGTGAGCGTCATGCTTGGCTTTCAGTGAACAACAATGAACTACGCACGTTCGGCCACCCATCCGCGAACGGATTCAAGTGCGGCGCCGAGGCGGCTGGCGTCGGTGCCGCCGGCCATCGCCAGGTCGGCCTTGCCGCCGCCCTTGCCGCCCACCTGCTGGGCGACGAAGTTGACGAGTTCGCCGGCCTTGATGCGCCCCACCGCGTCGGCGGTGACGCCGGCGGCGAGTTGCACCTTGCCGCCCTCCACCGCCGCCAGAACGATGGCCGCGGTCTTGAGCTTGTTCTTGAGTTGGTCCATGGTCTCGCGCAGGCCCTTGGCGTCGGCGCCGTCGAGCATTGCCGCGAGCACCTTGATGCCGCCGACGTCGACCGCGCGCGCCAGCATCTCGTCGCCTTGCGAAGACGCGAGGCGGCCCTTGAGCGCGGCGAGTTCCTTCTCCAGCGCGCGCACCTGATCGAGTACCTGCCCGACGCGCGCAGGCACTTCAGCCGGCGCCGCACGCAGCGCTGCGGCCAGTCCGTTCAAGGTCGATTCGAGCGTCTGCAGATAGGCCAGCGCGTTGTCGCCCGTCACCGCTTCGATGCGCCGCACGCTGGCGGCGATGCCGCCTTCGGCGACGACCTTGAAGAGGCCGATGTCGCCGCTGCGCTGCACGTGCGTGCCGCCGCACAGCTCGCGGCTGGTGCCGATGTCGAGCACGCGCACCTCGTCGCCGTACTTCTCGCCGAAGAGCATCATCGCGCCGAGCTTCTGTGCTTCCTCGATCGGCAGCACGCGCGACTGCGTCGCCGAGTTGGCGAGGATCTCGGCGTTGACGAGCGCCTCGACGCGGGCGATCTCGCCGTCGGTCAGCGGCGCGTTGTGCGCGAAGTCGAAGCGCGTGCGCTCGGGCGTTACGAGCGAACCCTTTTGCTGCACGTGAGCGCCCAGCACCTCGCGCAGCGCCTTGTGCATCAGGTGCGTCGCGCTGTGGTTGCGCACGGTCTTTGCTCGCCGCACGGCGTCGACGCGCGCATGGAGGCTGTCGCCGAGCTCGATCTCGCCTTCGACGATGCGACCGTGGTGACCGAAGACCGTGGCCTGGATCTTGATCGTGTCGTCCACCAGCACCCGCGCGCGGGCATTGCGCAACTCGCCGGTGTCGCCGACCTGGCCGCCGGACTCGGCATAGAACGGCGTGTGGTCGAGGACGACCACCACGTCGTCGCCGGCCACCGCGCGCGCAACCGGCGTGCCGTCGATGTAGAGCGCGGTCACGCGGCTGTGCTCGCAGTCGAGGTGCTCGTAGCCGTGGAACATCGTCGGCGCGCCGCTGTATTCGAGGCCCTGCGCCATCTTGAACTTGCCCGCGGCGCGGGCCTGCTCGCGCTGGCGGTTCATCGCCACTTCGAAGCCGGCGCCGTCGACGCTGACTCCGCGCTCGCGGCAGACATCGGCCGTCAAGTCGAGCGGGAAGCCGAAGGTGTCGTGCAGCTTGAAGGCCAAGTCGCCGTCCAGTACCTTAACGTTGATCTCCTTGCCGATCCACGGCAGGATTTCGGCGTCAAGCGCGGAGCCCGGTTCAGCCGCAACATTGTTGAGAGCCAACTCCAAACGATAACTTGCGCTGTCGCTGATGCCACCGGCTACAAAGAGCCGCAGATACAAGTTGCCATGGCCGTGCGGAAGCGATGCGTTCTTTAAGCGCCTGAGAACATCGGCTGCAACTATCGGTGCATGCTTCAACGCGTCTTCCTCAGACGCAAACGCACGCAAAATCAATGCCCCTTGCTCATTATTTTGGGTCGCCCAAAGATTGCCCTTGCCTGCCGGTCCAATACTGGAGGGGAACACGTCGGATACGAACGCACCACGATGCCTCCTGAATTGAGCAACGCCAAACGCAACTGGATCCAACGCGCCTTCAAGAATCTCCATGCCGTTGGCGATGGTCTGGAAGAAGCGCTCTTCCTCCTGCTTCAGGACCTCGGTCACACGCAGGCGCTCGCGCCGCAGTTCCGGATAAGCGTCGCCCATCACGTCGGCGAGCGGGCCGACCAGCGTGTGAAAGAAAGGCCTGCGCGCGCCGAGCTTGTAGCCATGGCGGATCGCGCGGCGGGCGATGCGGCGCAGCACGTAGCCGCGGCCCTCGTTGCCGGGGATGACGCCATCGGCGACGGTGAACGTGCACGCACGGATGTGATCCGCGATGACCTTCAGCGACGGCGAATCCCCGTCGCAGTCGTGCGCGCCGGCAGCGTCGACGGTCGCCTTCGCCGCGGCGAGCAGGGTCACGAAGAGATCGATCTCGTAGTTCGAGTGCACGTGCTGCAGCACCGCGGCCAGGCGCTCGAGCCCCATGCCGGTGTCGACGCTGGGCTTGGGAAGCTTGTGCATCACGCCCGCTTCGTCGCGGTTGAACTGCATGAACACGTTGTTCCAGATCTCGATGTAGCGGTCGCCGTCTTCTTCGGGCGAGCCCGGCGGGCCGCCGGGGATCTCGGGGCCGTGGTCGTAGAAGATCTCGGTGCACGGACCGCACGGGCCGGTGTCGCCCATCATCCAGAAGTTGTCGGAGGCATAACGCGCACCCTTTTTGTCGCCGATGCGAACGATGCGCTCGGCGGGCACGCCGACGACCTTGTTCCATATCTCGTAGGCCTCGTCGTCCTCGGCGTAGA
>CAIKUF010000114.1 GCA_903830565.1 uncultured bacterium
CAAAGGGAGGACTGCGTAATGCTGCGTGCCGACCGACCACTGGTAAGCCGTGTGCGGGAAATCCGCATGCACGGTTTGAACGGGGGTGTTGGCTCTGTTATCGACCTTCGGGCCTGAAACGGGCCAACATCTACCAATGAATTCGTTTGCCACGCCTGCCTTCACGCTGTCGCTTCTCTTTGCCGCCGCGCTGGTCGCCTCCATGCTCGTCAAGTTCTGGCTCGCGACGCGCCAGATGCGCCACGTGGCCGCCCACCGCGATCGCGTGCCGGCGCCGTTCGCGGGCCGCATCGCCCTCGAAGCGCATCAACGCGCCGCCGACTACACGCTGGCCAAGGGAAGGCTCGGCTTGCTCGCTATGGCCTTGGCGGCCGCCGTGCTGCTGGCGTGGACGCTGCTCGGCGGCCTCGACCTCTTGAACGTCGTCGTGCGAGACGCCGTGCAGCCGCGCCTGGGCGACATGGCCTACCAGCTCGCGCTGCTGGCGGCGTTCGCAATGATCAGCGGCGCGATCGACCTGCCGTTGGACCTCGTTGCCACCTTCCGCGTCGAACAGCGCTTCGGCTTCAACCGCATGACATGGCGCCTCTACCTGCTGGACCTTGCCAAGGGCCTGCTGATCGGAGCACTGATCGGCCTGCCCATCGCTGCGCTGGTGCTGTGGCTGATGCACGCCGCCGGCGCGCTGTGGTGGTTGTGGGCGTGGGGCGTGTGGATGGCCTTCAACCTGCTGATCCTCGTTCTCTACCCGACGCTGATCGCGCCGCTCTTCAACAAGTTCGAGCCGCTCGCCGACGAGACGCTCAAGACGCGCGTGCAGGCCTTGATGGCGCGCTGCGGCTTCGCCGCCAAGGGATTGTTCGTGATGGACGGCAGCCGCCGTTCGGCGCACGGCAATGCGTATTTCACCGGCCTGGGCGCCGCCAAGCGCGTGGTCTTCTTCGACACCTTGCTCGCCAAGCTGTCGCCGGGTGAGGTCGAGGCCGTGCTCGCGCACGAGCTCGGTCACTTCAAGCACCGCCACGTGACGCAGCGCATCGTCATGATGTTCGCGCTCAGCCTGGCTGGCTTCGCCCTGCTCGGCTGGCTGACGAGCAGGGCCTGGTTCTACACCGGCCTGGGGGTACAGCCCAACCTCTCTGCGCCCAACGATGCGCTCGCGCTGCTGCTGTTCGCGCTCGCGCTGCCGGTGTTCGCGTTCTTCGTCTCGCCGCTCTTTGCCCAGCTCTCGCGCCGCCACGAGTTCCAGGCCGACGCCTATGCCTGCGCGCAATCGAGCGGCGCCGACCTCGCCGCGGCGCTGCTCAAGCTGCACGAGGACAACGCGTCGACGCTGACGCCCGACCCGCTCTACGTGCGCTTCTACTACTCGCATCCACCGGCTTCAGAGCGATTGGCGGCGCTGCCATCGGCATGACATTGCAATGACGACCGTCGCCGAGCTCGACGTCGGACTGGTCGTGTCCTGCCACGGCCGCCACTACACCGTCGAGACGCCCGAGGGCCGGCGCCTAACGTGCCATCCGCGTGGCAAGAAGAGCGACTGCGTGGTCGGCGACCGCGTGCGCTGGATGCCCACCGGCAGCGACGAGGGCGTGATCGAAGCCATCGAGCCGCGACGCAACCTGCTCTTTCGGCAGGACGAGTGGAAGACCAAATCGTTCGCCGCCAATCTCGATCAGTTGATCGTTCTCGTGGCCGCGAACCCGGTGTTCAGCGAATCGCAGCTCGTGCGCGCACTGATCGCCGCCGACCGCGCGGGCATTGCGGCGCACATCGTTCTCAACAAGCGCGACCTGCCGCAATTCCAGGCGGCTCGCGAACGGCTGGCGCCGTATGTCGCGATGGGCGTCCAGGTCATCGAGATGGCGATGAAGGCCGACCCCGATGGAGCGCGCAGCGTGCTCGGCGCGCTGCTCGCGAACAAGGCGACGCTGGTGCTGGGGCCAAGCGGGACCGGCAAGAGCACGCTCATCAACCTGCTCGCGCCCGGCGCGAGAGCGCAGGTAGGCGAGGTCTCGCAGGCGCTGAACTCGGGCCGACACACGACGACGACGACGCAGTGGTACTGGCTGGACGCCGAGTGGACGACAGCCTTGATCGATTCACCAGGCTTCCAGGAATTCGGCCTGCGCCAGATCGCCGCCGCAGAGCTGGCGGGCCACATGCCGGACTTTCGGGACCATGCGCGCGACTGCCGCTTCTACAACTGCAGCCACCGCCACGAGCCGGGCTGCGGCGTTCGAGCGGCGCAGGGGCGTGGCGAGATCAGCGCTTCGCGCTACCGCATCTACACCGAGCTGTGGCAAGAGCTGGGCTGAGAGGCTGAACGCGCGGGCTCGCGCCTACCCGACCAGGTTGGCCAGCGACAGCAGCGCGAGCAGCAGCATCCACAGCACGACCGAGCGCCACACCAGGCCGACCACGCTGCGCAAGTGGCCGAGCTGCGCAGGAATGCCCGGCGTCGAGCCTTGGGCCTCGACGGCATCGGGCCCGGCACCCTCGGTGAAGGTCTGCGAGCGATCCGGCGTCACGCCGGGCGCCGCCGCGCCGCCGAGCTGCACCCCGACGGCGCCTGCCGCCGCGGCGAGGATGATGCCTTCGTTGGGGTACTTCCAGAGCGAAGCGTCGCGGCGCCAGCACGTCACCGCCTCCTCAAAATTACCGACGACCGCGAAGCCGAACGCCGTCAGGCGCGCCGGTACGTGGTCGACCAGGCCGAACAGCCGCTGCGACAGCGCCATCAAGCGATCGTTGGTCGGCACGCCGACGGTGCGGCTCTTATAGGCCCAGTAGCGGCTGGCGAACTCTGACATCCGGTAGAGCACCGCGCCAGCCGGGCCGAGACCGAATGCCGACAGCACGACGAACCAGAAGAACACGCCGAACACATAGCGGTGCGCTGCGAGCAGCGAATGCTCGATCACGTGACGCAGCAGTTCCGTGCGCGGCAACTCGCTCGCGTCCAGGTGCCGCCACTCGGCGAGACGCTGGCGTGCCGTGGTCTCGTCGCCTGCCTCGAGCGCGTCGCGAATGTCGGTGTAGTAGTGGCTGAACTGACGAAAACCGAGCGTGAGGTAGAGCACGACCACATTCCACGCCAGCGCGAGCAGGAGGCTGTAATGCGCGAGGACGCCATAGACGGCGCCGGCAACGGTGGCCGGCAGCAGCACGGTGACGCCCCACACGACCCACGCATGATGCTCGCGCCCGGCGTTGAAGTTCAGGCCCGTCCAGCGCATCCACGCGACCAGCGCCCCGAACACCCAATTGCTGCGCGGCAGCGGCTGGACCTGTTCGATCAGCAACGCGAACAGCACGGCGAAGAAGCTCATGGGCGGCGATGATACCGGCGCGCATCGGCGCCCGAGGCGAATGAGCGGCTATGCAGCGAGGAAGCGATACAGGTTGCGCAGCATCGCCGCCGTGGCGCCCCAGACGAAGTAGCGCCGCGGCCGGCCTTCGCTGTCCAGGCCCTGCCACGGAATCGACAGGAACTCGCGCCGCACGCCGCCGAGCTCGATCGCGTGGCGGCGGTGATGGGCAGGGTTCATCAAGAAGGCCAGAGGCACCTCGAACACTTCGGCCACTTCGAACGGATCGGCCTGCACGTCGAAATCCGGCCTCACCAGTGCGACGACCGGAGTGACGATGAAGCCGGTGCCGGTGGTGTAGGTCGGCATCGCGCCAAGCACGTCCACGTGGGTTTCGGCAAGCCCGATCTCTTCGCGGGCTTCGCGCAGCGCGGTGGCGGTGGCGTCAGGGTCTTCGGGCTCTCTGCGCCCGCCCGGGAAGCTGATCTGCCCGGGGTGGTCGGCCAGGTGATCGGTGCGCTGGGTCAGCAGCACCGTCAGCTCTTCGCGCTCGACCAGTGGCACGAGCACCGCGGCATGGGTCGGCTCGCGAGCGTGGAAGCGCTGTTCGTCGACACTTTCCGGCTTCCATGGCGGCGGCTGCTGGAAGCGCTGACGCAAGGCGGTCGCGCGCAGCTCCGGCGTGGCCACCGAGGGCAGATGGTCGTCGATGCCGATGACCGGCATGTCCTGGGGATTGAAGCTGAGCGGCATCGAAAGCCTGGAATGACAAGAGCCGCCTGGATGCGCTGCGGCAGGCGGCTCGCGTGCACAGGGCCGTTGAAGGCCCCAAGAGAACTCAGGCAAGTTTGTGCCTGCGGCGAAAACTCGCTCCGCGCTTCGCGCAAGCACCGCCTGCGGCGTTGCCTGATTTCATCAGGCGAGCATTTGCCTGCGGCGAAAACTCGCCTTGCGCTTCGCGCAAGCACCGCCTTCGGCGTTGCCTGATTTCATCAGGCGAGTTTTTCCTTGATCCGCGCCGACTTGCCCGAGCGTTGGCGCAGGTAGTACAGCTTGGCGCGGCGCACATCGCCGCGGCGCTTGACTTCGATCGCGGCGATCAGCGGGCTATAGAGTTGGAAGGTGCGCTCGACGCCTTCGCCATTCGAGATCTTGCGCACGATGAAGCTGGAATTCAGCCCGCGGTTGCGCTTGGCGATGACCACGCCTTCATAAGCCTGAACGCGCTTGCGCGTGCCTTCGACGACGTTGACGCTGACGATGACCGTGTCGCCCGGCGCGAATGCCGGCACGGTCTTGTTGAGGCGAGCGATTTCTTCCTGCTCGAGGGTCTGGATGAGGTCCACGGTTTCTCCAAGTGATCGTGCCCGCGCTTCGAGTTTGAATGCGTGATGCCGCAAAAGAACGGGCGCCACGACTGCCGGGCAGAGGATCGAAAAGCCTTGGATTATAGCTTCAGAGCCGAGAGATAGCGTTCGTCGGCGACCGACAGCGTGCCTCGGGCGCGCGCCGCCGCGATCAGATCCGGCCGTCGCTCGGCCGTGAGCCGCAGCGATTGCTCGCGCCGCCAGCGCGCAATATCGGCGTGGTGACCCGACAGCAATACCGGCGGCACCGGGTGCGCGCCGTCATCGGCTTGCAGAAGTTCGGGGCGGCTGTAGTGCGGGCAGTCGAGCAGGCCGGCGGAGAAGCTGTCTTGCTGGTGCGACTGCTCGTCGCCGAGCACACCCGGCTGCAGCCGCGCGACGGCATCGAGCAGCATCAGCGCCGGCAGCTCGCCGCCGGAGAGAACGAAATCGCCGACGCTGAGTTCGATGTCGACGCGACGGTCGATGAAGCGCTGGTCCACGCCCTCGTAGCGACCGCAAATGAGCACGGCGCCCGGGCCGGCCGCCCACTCGCGAACGAGCGCCTGGTCGATGCGGTGCCCGGTGGGTGTGAGCAGCACGACGGGTGCCGGCGTGCTTTCGGCGCGCGCCTCGCGCACTTTGGCGAGCGCGCGCTGCAGCGGCTCGGCGAGCATCACCATCCCGGGTCCGCCGCCGTAGGGCCGGTCGTCGACGCGGCGGTAGGCGTTGTCGGCGAAGTCCCGCAATGGCCAGAGCTTGACGTCGACCTGGCCGCTCTCGAACGCGCGGCGCGTGATGCCCTGCGTCAGGTGCGGCGCGAAGAGCTCGGGGAACAGGGTGACGACGTCGAAGCGCATGGCGTCAGTAGTCGATCCCCCAATCGACGACGATGCGGCGCTCGGGCAAGCTGACGCTGTCGACGTAGGCCGCGACGAATGGAATCAGCCGCTCGGTCGCTTGCGCGCTCTTGCCTTCGCGCAGGGCGTCCGGCGCCACGCGCAACACGCTGTGCGCGCCGGTGTCGAGCAGGCCGACGACCGTCCCCAGCGCTTCACCCTGGCGGTTGGAAACGGCCAGGCCGATCAAATCGACCCAGTAGTACTCGTCGGCATCGGCAGTCGGGAAGCTGCTGCGCGAGACAAAGATGCGCACGCCGTGCAGTGCCTCGGCGGCAGTGCGGTCCGGGATTTCCTGCGCCTGGGCGACGATGGCGTCGCCATGTTCCTTTGCCTGCACGATGCGCAGCAGCGTGGGAATCACGGCGCCGCCCGGACGATGGCCGAGCGCGCTCTCGTGCGGCTTCAAAAACCAGCGCTTGGTCGCGAACAGCGCCTGCGGGTCTGCCGCATACGGCTGGACCTTGATCCAGCCCTTGATGCCCCAGGCGTCGACGATGCTGCCGACTTCGACAGCGTCGTCGGGCCACGCCGGGTCAGCGCCGTCGGCCATCACGACCGCATTCGGCGCGGTCAAGCGTTCAGGCCGCGGCGGCCTTGGCTTGCGCCACCAGGCGGGCCACGGTGGGCGAGAGCTGGGCGCCGGTGCTGGCCCAGTAGTCGACGCGGTCGAAGGCCACGCGCAGCGGCTGCTCGCCGCCGGAGGCGACGGGGTTGTAGAAACCCACGCGCTCGATGAAGCGGCCGTCGCGGCGGGTGCGCGCATCGGCAACGACGATGTTGAAAAACGGGCGCTTCTTGGCGCCGCCACGTGCGAGTCGGATCACGACCATGTTTGTTTCCTTCAAACTCGAGATGTTCACTGCACCAAGGACACGCGGGGCGAGCGAAACGGGGCAGCCTTTCGGTAGGGCTGCAGGCTTTCGGCGCTGTAGATACGCAGGCGACACGACCGAACCGCGAGGACCGGGCGGGCAGCAAGCCAGCACTACAACCCTTCATTATAAACTGCACGGTTCACACGACCGACGCCGATGAACCCAACCGCCTTTCTGATCCGTCCCAGCGAGGCGCGCGACATCGCTGGCATCACCGCCATCTACGACTGGAACGTCCAGCGCGGCACCGGTACCTTCGAGCTCGAGTCGCCCGATGACGCCGAGATGGCGCGACGGCGCGACGCCGTGCTGGGCAACGGTCTGCCGTGGCTGGTCGCCGAGCGCGATGGCCGGGTCGTCGGCTACGCCTATGCCAGCCCTTTCCGCCCGCGCCGCGCATATCGGTTCTGCCTGGAAGACTCGATCTACCTCGCCGACGGTGCGCGGGGCTTTGGCCTGGGCAAGCTGCTGCTGGCCGAGTTGATCGCCCGCTGCCAGGCGCGAGGCGCGAGGCAGATGCTGGCCGTCATCGGCGACTCGGGCAACCGGGCGTCGATCGCCGTCCACCGCGCGCTCGGGTTCGAGCCAGTCGGCTTGCTTGCGGCGGCGGGCTGGAAGTTCGAGCGCTGGCTCGACGTCGTCATCATGCAGCGCGAACTCGGCCCTGGGGCGAGCGCGGTGCCCGTGGACGCGTCTCGATGATCGGCCAGGCGACAGGCTACAAGTCGAAGGCGCTGGCGACCTGGATCGCGCTCGTCGTCGGCGCGTTCGGGCTGCATCGCTTCTACCTTCACGGCCCGCGTGATCCATGGGGCTGGTTGTTCCCGCTGCCGGCGCTGGTCGGCCTCTATGGCGTGCATCGCGCACGGCAGTTGGGGCAGGACGATCATCTGGCCTGGTTTCTGATCCCGCTGCTGGGGCTCGTGCTGGCGACGGCGATGTTGTCGGCGATCGTCTATGCGCTGATGCCCGACGAGAAGTGGAACGCGCGCTACAACCCGGGCGGGAGGGTGTCGCGCAGTGGCTGGGCGACGGTCATCGGCGCCGCGCTCGCGTTGCTGATCGGTGCCGGCGTTCTGATGGCGACCATTGCCTTCAGTGGCCAGCGCTTCTTCGAGTTCCAGGCCGAGCAGGCGCCCGGTGCCGGCCACTGACTACGGGAACATGCCGAGGCTGATCCAGTAGAAGACGCCGGCGACGAAGGCGGACGCCGGGATCGTGAAGATCCAGGCCCAGATGATGGTGCCGGCAACCCCCCAGCGCACCGCGGCGGCGCGCCGCACCGCGCCGACGCCGACGATCGCGCCGGTGATGGTGTGCGTGGTCGACACCGGTATGCCGAACGCGCTGGCCATGAACAGCGTGATCGCGCCGCCCGTCTCTGCGCAGAAGCCGCCCACGGGCTTGAGCTTGGTGATCCGCTGGCCCATGGTCTTGACGATGCGCCAGCCGCCGAACATCGTCCCGAGGCCGATCGCGAGGTAGCAGCACCAGATCACCCAGCTCGGTGGCCGCGCGTCGCCGGCACTCGCATAGCCGGTGGAGATCAAGAGCATCCAGATCAGGCCGATCGTCTTTTGCGCGTCGTTGCCGCCATGGCCCAGGCTGTAGGCGCCGGCGGACACGAGTTGCAGGCGCCGGAACCAGTTGTCCACCCGCAGCGGCGACGCCCGCCGGAACGCCCAGGCCACGGACACCATCATCAGCGCGCCGAGCAGAAAGCCGAGCAGCGGCGAGACGAAGATGAACAGCACCGTCTTGAAGACGCCCGACAGGATCAGCGCGCCGGTGCCCGCCTTGGCGATCACGGCGCCGACGATGCCGCCGATCAGCGCATGCGACGAGCTCGACGGAATGCCGTACCACCACGTCACGACGTTCCAGAAAATCGCCCCGATCAGCGCCCCGAACACGACGTGCTGATCGATGACGTCGGGTATCGCGATGCCCTTGCCGACGGTTGCCGCCACCTTCAACTCGAAGACGAGGATCGCGACGACGTTGAAGAAGGCCGCGAAGACGACCGCCGTCTGCGGCTTCAGGACGCCGGTGGACACGACGGTGGCGATGGCGTTCGCCGCGTCGTGAAAGCCGTTCATGAAATCGAACGCGATGGCCAGGACGACCAGCATCGCGACGACCCAGAAGGCCACTGGCGCCGACTGCATCGCAGCCTAACTATTTTCGAGGACGACGCCCTCGATCAGATTGGCGACGTCCTCGCAGCGGTCGGAGATCGACTCCAGCAACTCGTAGATCGCCTTCAGCTTGATCAACTCGCGCACGTCGGTCTCTTCGCGAAACAGCTTGGACATCGCGGCACGCATCACGCGGTCGGCGTCGGACTCGAGTTTGTCGATCTCCTCGCAGGTCTTGATCGCGGCCTCAGCCGCGGCCACCGTCGACAGCTTGGGCAGCAGCGAGGTCGCGTGCTGCACGCGCTCGCAGCACTTGGCGCTGATCTCGGCCAGGCGCACGACCTCTTCCGTCACCGCGCGCACGTCGTACAGCGACAAGGTCTCGCTCGCGTCCTGCAGCAGGTCCAGCACGTCGTCCATCGCGTTGATCAGGCCGTGGATCTGCTCGCGGTCGATCGGTGTGATGAAGGTCTTGTGCAGCAGCCGGTTGACCTCGGCGGTGATGCGGTCGGCCTGGCGCTCGGCATGGCCGACCTCGTTCGCATAGCGCTCGCGCAGGCCAAGGTCGGCGTAGTTCTCGATCATCAGGATGAAGGCGCGCGCACCTTCGACGATGAAGTCCCCGTGCTGGTTGAACAGATCGAAGAAGTTGCCTTCGCGTGGCAACAGCTTGGCTAGAAACATCTGGGCTCCCAGTTGACCCCTAGAGTCGCCGCGGTAGCGACCCAGTGCGCCCCAAGCTTGGGCGGCGAGGTCATCGAATCGACTCGGCGAGAGTGTATCTCCCGCCTCGCCGCGCCTTGCCGCGCTGCATCAAAGGGCGAGCGCGGCTTTGCAGGGCGGCTCAGGCGCGCATCGAGATGTGCGGGGAAACGCTCATGGGCCAGGCTCAAGGTCGACGGGTCGGCGCTGGCGCGGCGCGGCAAGCTTGGCAATCGCCTGGTCGGCCACTGCGGGCAGCAGCGAACGAATCGCACCGAGGCCTGGAACGACCAGATCGGGCGCGAGCTCGGCCAGCGGCACGAGCACGAAGGCGCGCTCGGCGAGCCGCGGGTGAGGAATCGTCAGTTCCGGGGTGGCGATCGTCTCGTCGGCGTAGAGAAGCAGGTCCAGGTCGAGCGTGCGCGGTGCGTTGCGAAAGGGGCGCTCGCGGCCGTGGCGCTGTTCGATGGCCAGCAATTGCGTCAGCAGTTCGTGCGCGGCTAACCCGGTCGCGACATGGGCAACGGCGTTCAGATAGTCGGGGCCGGCTGCGCCGATGGGTGCGCTGCGGTAAGTCGACGAACGCGCGAGCAGCCGTGTTCGCGGCAGCGTAGCCAACGCGGCAAACGCTGAGCGCAACGTGGCCTCGCGATCGCCGAGGTTGGCGCCAAGCCCGATCCAGGCCTCGCGACGCCGACGCCGGCTCGGCTTCGTCGGCGCGAACTGAACTCCGTTCACGCGCGCGGCCTGCGAACCGGCGCTGTGCTCAATCGGCGCTGGCGGCCGGTGCGTCGCCGCCACCCGAAGGCTTGCGCCGACGACGCCGCTTGCGGCGCGCCGGCGCCGCGGCGTCCCCCGAGGCATCCACGGTTGGTGCGGGAGCAGCGTGTTCCGGCGCGGCTGCCGGGCGCACGCGCGGTGCGCCGCGTCGGCCCTGGCCCTGTTCGCGCGCCAGTTCGATCAGCGCACGCCGCTCCTCGTCGGTGCCGAGTGAGAAGTCTTCCCACCATTCGGCGAGTTCGGGCTCGATCTCGCCCGCGTCGGCGCGCAGACGCAGGAAGTCGAAGCTGGCGCGAAAGCGCGGCTGCTCGACGAGCGAGAACGGGCCGTTGCCTGAGCGGCGTTCAAAGCGCGGCTGCATGAGCCAGATCTCGCGCATGTCGGCGCCGAGCTTGCCGCGGCCCGAGATGTCGCCGATGCGCGAGTCGAACACCGAGTCGACAGCCTGCTGCAAGGCCGGCAGCGCCGGCTCGCCGCGCGCCTTGTTCGCCTGCCAGCCAGCCTGAACGTCGTGCCACAGCATGCAGGCGAGCAGGTAGCTCGGCGCCACCGGCTTGCCTTCGTCGACGCGGCGGTCGGTGTCCACAAGCGCCAGGTTGACCAGGCGCTCGCGCTGCTCGTTCCGCGGTTCGCCGAGCACCACGTCGAGAAGCGGGAACACGCCCTGGCGCTTGCCGATCAGCCCTTGCTTGCGCAACTCGTCGATGCTGCGCAGCGCATGCCCGGTCTGCAGCAGCTTGATCATCTCGTCGAACAGGCGCGACGGCGGCTGGTTCTCGAGCAGCGCGGCCATCGCGGCGATGGGGGCGCGCGTCTTGGGCTCGATCTCGAAGCCGAGCTTGGCCGCGAAGCGCACCGCGCGCACGATGCGCACCGGGTCCTCGCGATAGCGCGTGGCCGGGTCGCCGATCATCCGCAGCACGCGCTTTTGCCCGTCCTTCACGCCGTGGTGGTAGTCGACCACGACTTCGGTCAGTGGGTCGTAGTACATCGCGTTGACGGTGAAGTCGCGCCGCGCCGCGTCTTCGATCTGCGGACCCCAGACGTTATCCCGCAGCACGCGGCCCTCGCCGTCGACGACGTGGCTCTTGCCCGCGAGTTCGGCGCGCGAGGTCTTCTCGTTGCCGCTGACCTGCTCGGCGTCGGCCGATTCCAGCGTCGCGCGAAAGGTCGAGACCTCGATCACCTCGTGGTCGCGCCCGCGGCCGTACACGACGTGGACGATGCGAAAGCGGCGCCCGATGATGAACGCGCGTCGGAACAAGGCCTTGACCTGCTCGGGCGTTGCGTTGGTCGCGACGTCGAAGTCTTTCGGCCGCATGCCCAGCAGCAGGTCGCGCACCGCGCCGCCGACCACGTAGGCTTCGTAGCCGGCTTCCTTGAGCGTCTGCACGACCTTGACCGCGTTGGCGTCGAGCAGGGCGCGGTCGATGCCGTGCTCGGCCTGCGCGAGCTCGACGCGCTTGCCGAGCGGCGAGCCGCCGCTGGCCGGGATCTTGCCGAGCAACCTATCGATGAATTTCTTGATCATCAAACAGTCTCAATATGCGCCAATGGCGCTCCCGCGCCAGCACTTCGAGGGCAGGCGTGGGGTTGGTGGCCACCGGCTGGTGGGCCCGCTCCAGCAGCGGTAGGTCGTTCAGGGAATCGCTGTAGACGCTGGTCTCGCGAAAGCCGCGCCACGCCAAGCCAAGCCCGCTCAGCCACTCGTCGACGCGCCGGACCTTGCCTTCGCGGTAGCTGGGCGTGCCGCGGATGGCGCCCGTGATCGTACCCCCGGGGTCGCGCTCGAGCTGCACCGCGATCAGATGCTCGATGCCGAACGCGGCGGCGATGGGTGCGGTGATGAAGTCGTTGGTCGCCGTGACGAGACCGACCAGATCGCCGCGCGCCTGGTGGCTGCGCACGAGCTCGATCGCCGACGGCAGGATGCGCGGCGCGATCACCTCACGCATGAAGCGCGCCTGGGCGGCGGCCAGCGTTGCCGCATCGCGAGCGCGCAGCGGCGCGGTGGCGAACGCGATGTAGGCGTGGATGTCGAGCTGCCCGGCCCGGTAGTGCGCGTAGAACTCGTCGTTGCGGCGGCGGAACTCGGCCTCGTCGACCCAGCCCAGGCGGACCATGAACTCGCCCCAGGCATGGTCGGAATCGATGGGCAGCAGCGTCTCGTCGAGGTCGAACAGGCAGAGCCCATTCGCAGTGGCTGGGCTCATAAGTGCCCCCACGGTCGCTTCGCTCCCTGCCC